>NZ_JADPKU010000042.1:0-271450 GCF_023074095.1 Bradyrhizobium sp. 137 | reverse complement strand
GCCGATGCCCCATCATGATCTTCAGTCCTGCCAATTAGACAGACTGAATCACTGATATCTCTGCGTCGCAACAGCTGCCTTTTTCAACAGAATCGACCCATCTGCGAAATTGAGCATCGGCGGACCAAAGTCCGGTCATTACATTAGAGCGGGCCTGATTTGCTCAACCTGAGTTCTTCGCAGTTTGACCCGAAGCCGGACATCACCCCTCCGGTACCCCGGCCACGCGCATCCCTTTCAGGATGCGCCTACTTCCGTCGAGAAAGGTCGCATTATTGCCGATTGACATGCTCTTCATGCGACGAATCGTAAATGTGGAATCGAGCGCTTGCCCTGCTTTCGCGGCGGCGTACGCGTCGTTCAGCTTGCCAAGTAGCGCGAGAGCAGCCGCAAGCCCAAAATGCACGAGCGGATAATTTCGGTTGACTTCGATACTGCGAAGGAACCACCCGACTGCTTCGTTATCTGCTCCGACCTGCAACTTGGAAAACCCGACCGGCGACAGCCATCTGTAGGCAAGAGTGTCACGAGGAGAGAGGCGCAATGCTTGGTTTACGTGCCCCTCTGTCTCTGCGCCGCAACCCATTATATACTTAGCGAGACCAATCATCGCGTGGGCGTCGGCAAAATTCCGATCTAATTCCAATGCTCGCTCGCACTCTGCCAACCCTTGAACCGCGCGGTTCGTATGCATCAAGACGATTCCTAAGAGCAAGTGTGCAAAGGGATGGCTCGGTGCATGGGATAGCGCCTTTAGGAGTATGGTCTCTGCGGCTGCCAGACGAAGAGGCAGGTCGTCAGTCAAAAAGGTCGATGAGGATGTCACATCGACCGCCGCCATCCAGATTTTCGCGTCGACGTTTTCAGGGTCGATCGTCAATGCCCGCTCGAAATAAAGGCGAGCTTGTGTCAGCGAGCTAGACGTGAGGCCCTCATTGAATGAATGGCGACCCCGGAAAATCAAATCTATGGCGTCGGGATTGGGCGTGTTTTCCGCTCGCCGTGCCTCAGCCTCAATCAGCTGGGCATTCACTGTGTTCGCCAGCCGCGCTACGATCTCATCCTGCATGTCGAGCAGGTCAGCGACGGGTTTATCGAACCGGTCAGCCCAGAGGTGACTACCTGTTTCGGTCTCGACAAGCTGCACGTTCACTCGCAACCGGTTGCGGTCACGTTGTATGGAACCTTCGAGTGCGTAGCGGACGTTCAGTTCGCGACCGATCTGTTTGAGGTCAGCGACCTTTCCTCTGTAGGTGAATGCTGTGTGTCGGCCAATGACGAACGAGCCTCTGATGCGAGACAAATCCGTGGTTAGGCTCTCGGTCACGCCATCTACGAAGTAGTCTTGCTCAGCATCACCGCTGAGGTTGGTAAAAGGCAACACAACGACGGAAAAATGAGGTGGGGAAACCTGTCGTGTCCGCCCAGTTTCTGATGCCCGGTTACCTCCATCCCGGATCATCGCATAAGCTCGAACAGGGTGAGCGATGTTCTTCAGATGTTGTTCGCCAATATCGGCGAACTCTGCATCGACCTTACCTCGGACGTGTTCGTACACAGAGGCAGACACGCATATGCCACCCGGCTCTGCAATGCTCTCCAGCCGTACCGCTTTGTTGACGCCGTCTCCAAAGATGTCGTGGGGCTCGACGATGACGTCGCCAATGTTAATGCCTACGCGGAAAGCAATACGTGTTTCGTCAGCGTCACCTATCGTAAGTTCCTTGATGAGCTTTTGAAATTGTACGGCAGCCCGCACCGCTTGGACCGCGCTCGAAAACTCCGCTAAGAATCCGTCGCCGGTATTCTTCACGATACGGCCCCGGTGTTCGGCAATTGCCGGGTTGACAGCGTTAGCTAAGAGCGCTGCAAATTTGGCATGCGTAGGTTCTTCATCGGTATGCATCAGCCGCGAATAACCAGCGACATCGGCAGCCAATATCGCTGATAATCTGCGTTCGATCCCGATTGGCCGTTCTTGCACCATGGCCTACGATCCACGCCTCGCGCGATTGTACATCAAGTCGAGCAGGATGCCCACCCATCCAATGTCTCCTGTTGGCCCATTGCATCAATTCGCGGCAACAAAGCCATTCCGCCGCTTTCGGATCGAAGCGGACATTGAGCAAACCGCTACGTCGCGGCCAATGACGTCTGATGGGCAATCTCGTCACTTCGCCAGCACCTCACCGCGTGCCCGTCCGGCCGTGTCTCCAGCGTCGGCTCCGGCTCGCTCCGGCACACCGCCTCTGCGTAACGACAGCGCGGGCTGAACGCGCATCCGTTCGGCGGGTTGAGCGGATTGGGCAGGTCACCGCCTGTCGTCGCCAGCGGGGCGTGGCGCAAGGGATCGGGAATGGCGGCGATCAGGGCCTGCGTATAGGGGTGCGCCGGCCGTTCGAAGATCTCGCGCCAGTGGCCATTCTCCACGATGCGGCCGAGATACATCACGGCGACGCGATCGCTCATGTGCTCGACGACGCCAAGGTCGTGGCTGATCATGATGTAGGACAGACCGAGCGTCTCCTTCAATTCCAGCAAGAGATTGATGATCTGGGCGCGGATCGAGACATCGAGCGCCGAGACCGGTTCGTCGCAGATGACAATCCTGGGATTGAGGATCAGCGCCCGCGCAATACCGATGCGCTGGCGCTGGCCGCCGGAGAATTCATGCGGGTAGCGGTCGGCCTGCTCGGGCCGTAGGCCAACATGTTTGAGCATCGTCGCGACGCGATCCTCGATCTCGCTTTTCGCGGTCACGCCATGGACGCGCAAGGGATCTTCGAGCGTGCGGCGGACGGTCTGGCGCGGATTGAGCGAGGCGTAGGGATCCTGGAACACGATCTGCACGATGCGAGCCAGCGCCTTGCGGTCCGCGGACTGCCTGTTCGTGACGACCTGCCCGTCCAGCACGATGCGGCCGCGCGTCGGCGTCAGGAGACCGAGGATCGAGAGCGCGATCGTCGACTTGCCCGAGCCGGACTCGCCGACGAGGCCGAGGCATTCGCCGCGCCTCAAGCTGAGATCGACACCGTCGACGGCACGGAGCAGCCGCCTCTCGCGGCCGAGCAAGCCGCCCCCCAGTGGAAAATGCACCGCGAGATCCTCGACGCTGAGAATGAGATCGTCGTCCGGCCTCCCCTGTGGCTCATGCATGATGGTGACACCTCACCAGACCGCCGGCGCCCAGCAAATCCGTCCCCGGCGCAGTGGTTCGGCAAATATCGGTCGCCTGCGCGCAGCGCGGATTGAACCGGCATCCGTCCGGGAAGCTCGCGATCGCCGGGACGACGCCCGCGATCTCCTTGAGTCTGGTCCGGCCAAGCGCAGCGCGACTGCCGAGCCGCGGCAGCGAGGCGACGAGGCCCTGCGTATAGGGGTGCGAGGGTGAGCGGAAAATATCGGCCGAGCCGCGCTCCTCGACGATGCGGCCAGCATACATGACGGCTACGCGGCGGCAGACATTGGCGACCAGGCCGAGATCGTGGCTGATCATCAGGATGGCCGTCCGCCGCTCGGCACATAGATTGCGCATCAGCTCGATGATCTCCGCCTGCACGGTCACATCGAGCGCGGTGGTCGGCTCGTCTGCAATCAGGAGATCCGGACCGCATGCCAGCGCGATGGCGATCATCACGCGTTGCCGCATGCCGCCCGAGAGCTGGTGCGGGTAATCCTTCACGCGCCGCTCGGGCGCGGGGACGCGGACGCTCGCCAGTGCATCCACCGCCAGCTGATTGGCTTCCCGCCAGCTCTTGCCCTTGTGCAGCACGAACATCTCGGCGATCTGCCGGCCCACGGGCGAGACCGGGTTCAGGGCCGTCATCGGCTCCTGGAAGATCATGGCGATGCGGTTGCCGCGCAGCGCCCGCTGTTTGGCGGCGGAAAGGTGCTGGATCTCCCGCCCCTCAAAGCGGATGACGCCGCCCCCGATCGACAATGGCGGCCGCAGCAGGCCGATCAGAGCAAGCGCCGTGATGCTCTTGCCGCAGCCGGATTCACCGACAAGACCGAAGGTCTCGCCACGATCGATGCGGAACGAAACGCTCTCGACGGCGGGGACCTTGCGGGATCCGTCGTTGAGATCGATGCGCAGATCCTCGACTTCGATCAGCGGCGAGCCCGTCATGTGCGCCGGCTCCGCGACTGTGGATCGAGAATGTCGCGCAGGCCGTCGCCAAGCAAATTGAGGCCGAGCACCGTCAGGAAGATGGCAAGGCCCGGGAAAACCGAGAGCCACGGCGCCGTCGTGATCTGGTCGCGGGCTTCCGACAACATGCTGCCCCAGCTCGGAAACGGCGGACGCACGCCGAGGCCGAGGAACGACAATGCGGCTTCGGACAGGACCGCACTACCCATGCCGAGCGTGCCGATGACGACGATCGGTCCGAGCATGTTGGGCAGCAGCTGCGTGATCATGATGCGCATATCGCCGTAGCCGAGCACGGTTGCCGCCTGCACATAGCCCTGGCTCCTCAGCGACAGCGCCGAGGCCCGTGCGATCCGGCAGGTGAAGGACCAGTTGGTCAAGCCGAGCGCGATGAGCAGGCTGGTCAGGCCGGGTCCAAGCACCGCCATGATGGCCAGCGCGAAGATCAGCGAAGGGATCGCGAGCATGAGGTTGGTCAGGGCGTTGACGACATCGTCCCACCAGCCGCCCCAATAACCCGCGCTCAGGCCGAGTGCCACGCCGATGACGCTGTTGATGAGTTGGGAGACGATGCCGACCGTCAGCGAAACGCGGGCGCCGTACACGACGCGGGAGTAGATGTCGCGGCCCTGCCCGTCGGTGCCAAACCACCAGGTCCAGCTCGGCGCCTCCTCTGCATTCATGAGGTTGGCGTCCATGATCGGATCGGTGTGCGCCAGCCATGGCGCGAGCAGGCCGACCAGGATCGCAAGCGCAAACAACGCGCCGCCGATGACGAGATTGGCGCGGAGCTTCATGCGTATCTGATCCTGGGATCGATCACGCCGTAGAGCACGTCGATCAGCAAATTGAGCGCGAGAAAGAACAGCACCACCACGAGAATTGAGCCCTGGACGGCCGGAATGTCGCGCTGGAGGACACTGTCGACCAGCAGCGAGCCGATGCCCGGCCATGAGAACAATTTCTCGACGACGACGGCTTGCCCCATCAACGCGCCGAATTGCAGGCCCATTGTCGTGAGAATCAGGACGAGCGCGTTGCGCATCACATGCCACTTCACGACACGGGTCTCGCTCATGCCCTTGGAGCGCGCGGTGCGGACAAAATCGGCGGTCATGATCTCGAGCACGGCGGCGCGCGTCGTCCGGGCCAGCAGCGCCATCGGCGAGACGCCAAGCGTCACGGCCGGCAGGATCAGATATTTGAGGCTGCCGTCGCCATAGCCGAAGCTCGGCAGCCAGCCAAGCTTCAAGGCGAACAGGTACATCAACAGCAGCCCGAGCCAGAATTTGGCCATCGAAAGGCCCGACACGGCGACGACCATGGAGACCGTGTCGACGATGCCGCCCGGTCGCAATGCTGCGACAAAGCCGAGCGGAACGCCGATCGCGATCGCAAACGTCAAGGCTGCGAATATCAATTGCAGCGTCGGCCACATCCGTTTTGCGATCATGGTCGTGATCGGCTCGCGGGTCCGGAACGAGGTCCCCAGATCACCTGTCGCAAGCTTGCCGATGTAGGCGCCAAAGCGCATGTAAACGGGATCGTCGAGGCCGAGCTGCTTTTTCATGCGCTCCACGACCTGCGGGTCCGCTGCACCGCGGCCGTCATCGCTCATGCTCGATACGATGCTGCCAGGGACCACGCTGAACAGGACGAAGACCACCAGCACCACGGCCAGCACGGTCGGAACGGTTTGCAGGATTCGGCGGATCAGGAAGGCGAGCATTGCAACTGTTCCTCCCTCCCTCCGTCGCTTCTTGCGATGGTGGGAGGGTGAGAGCGCGGGTCACTTGGCGGGCGACGTCTCGTCCACCCAGAGGTCCTCGACATTTTGATGGGTCAGTTCCGTCGCATTCAGCTGAATCCCCTTCAGCCACGGCTGCACCGCCATGACCGCCTTGTTGTAGTTGAAGAACCAGACCGGAGCCTCTTCATAGAGCAGAGCATTGGCCTTCCGGAGCAATTGGTCGCGTGTTGCATCGTCGTCGGCCTGCCCGGCTTCGTCGATCAGCTTGTCGAAATCCGCGTTCTTGAAGGACGTGTAATTGCAAGCTGATTGCGGCGTCGACGAGTAGAAGCATTTCAGCGCCGCTTGGGGATCCGGGCCTGTCGCCATGGAATAGACATAGGCCTGGAAGTCGCCTTTGCGGATCACCTCCGCCAACACTGCGGTCTCGACCTGCTTGACCTTCACCTTGACGCCGACGCGGTCCAGCATCGGGATGATGGCCTCGACGATCGGCAGACCCCAGCTTTCGTTCTGACTGGTCGTCCATTCGAACTCAAAGCCGGTGGGATAGCCGGCGTCCGCGAGCAACTGCTTTGCTTTCGCGGGATCGAAGGCGTAGGGCTTCATCGCCTTGTCGTAGAGCGGCGAGGTCAGAGGCAGCCAGCTCGTGGCGCGATAGGCCTTGCCCTTGACGAGCTTGTTGATGATCAGGTCGGTATCGATCGCGTGGTTGATCGCCTGCCGGACGCGCTTGTCGGCGAACGGCTTGAAGGTCGGATTCATTCCCATGTGACGGGTGAAGACCTCGGCGACTTCGACGATAGTGCCCTTGAGGCCAGGGTCGGCCTGATAGGCGACATATTGCGCCGGCCCGAGCACGGACGTGTCGATCTCCTTGTTGCGGAAAGCGACATCGCGGGCCGCGGCTTCGCCCATGATCGAGACGATGAGCTTGTCGGCATAGGGCTTGCCGGGCTTGTAGAACCGGTCCCACCGCTCCAGGACGATACGCGATCCCGGCACGTGCTCGACGAACTTGAAGGGTCCAAGACCGATCGGCTTCTGGATGAAGCTTTCCTTGGCGCCCTCGTCGGCGGGATAGATCGAGGTCAGCGCGTTGAAGAAGTAAAAGCCCGGATCGACCTTCTCAGTCAGCTTCATTTCCAGGGTGAAGTCGTCGATCTTCTTCAGGCCGGAGATCTCTTTGGCCTCCCCCTTCTCGACCGCGGCCGCGCCCTCGATCACGCGCACGAAGCGCGCGCCGGGATAGGCCTTGGTGCCGTCCATGATCCGATTGTAGGACCAGATGACGTCGTCGGCCGTCATCTTGCGGCCATTGTGGAAATACGCGTCGTCCCGCAGCTTGAAGGTGTGAACGAAGCCTCCGCCGGAGACCACGTGCTCCTTGGCAAGCTCCAGAACCGGCTTGCCTTCCGTGGAATTCCAGATGTAGAGCGACCGGTGCAGAGCCTTGGCGTAGATCTCGTCCTGCGCGCGCTGCGTCGTATGAATGTCGAGGCTGGTGAAACTCGAGCCATAGGGCGCGGTCATGCGGATGGTTCCGCCCTTGCGCGGTGTCTGGGCCTCCGCCGTGGCGGCAAGCGCCAGTCCCAAGCCAGCAACGATCGCCATTGTCCTGAACATCATGTGTCCCCCCAATGTAGGCGTGCTCTGATCGGCGAGTTGACCATTCACAGCATGTCGAATGCAAGCGCCTTGAAGGAATGACCTATGCGATCCGGGCTTCACCTCTTCCCGTGGGGAGAGGTGAAGCCGGATCGCCGACCGGGTCCAAATTCGTCATGCCTGGCCGGCGGCGAACTCCGGCTGCCAGTCGCGCAGTTTCCGCGCTGCACTGGTGACGTCGCCGATAGCTGCAAACGCCCCCGCCTCCACCATCATCGCCCGCGCCAGCCGTACGGCGCGGGCTTCGCTGATCGCCCGCGTGCGCAGGTCCGCGATCAGCTCGAAATCGATGTTGTGGGCGAGCCCGAAGATGCGGCGGATGATTTTTGCGGCTGCGAAGCCGACCGTGTCGGCGAACAGGCGCTGCATGTAGGCCTGCCGTTCGGCTTCCAGCCGTGCGGCGCCCTGCTCGCCGGCAAAGAGCGAGACGGGAAAGGCATCGCCTTCGGCTCCGGCGCGCCAGAGGTCGAGGAATTTGCGGGCGAACTCGCGCCAGACCTGCTCGACCGTCTCCAGCACCCAGACTTCGAATGCGGCGCGCTCGCCCGGCGAGCGCTCGTGGCCGGCGGAGGCGAAATAGGCCATCAGGAGGTTGGCGAGCACGGCCCCGACGTCGAACCCCATCGGGCCGTAGAACGCGAATTCGGGGTCGATCACATGGGTCTCGCTCTCCGTCACCATGATCGAGCCGGTGTGGAGGTCGCCGTGAATCAGCGCCTCGGGGCTTGCCATGAACTTCAGCTTGAGGCGGGAGATCGCCACATGCAGCTCCATGTCATCGCGGAGGCTTGCCGCCAGGCCGTCGAGATACGGCGCGGTCCAGCGGTTCTGCTCGGCGATGCGGTAGGGATCGGTGAAGATCAGGTCCTCGGTGATCTTGCACAGCGCATGGTTGCCGGCGAAGGCCGCGATGCCCTGCTTCTTCTCGGCCGCGGAGAGCGCTAGGTCGGAGGTGAAGAACAAGGTCCTCGCCATGAAGGTGGTGATGTCGTCGACAAAGTGCGGATATTGCGTTGCCGCGACCAACCCCTTGCGCATGATGATGTGGGGCTCGAGCAGCTCCATCATCGTGAGCGCCAGTGCCTCGTTGTGATGCAGCAGCGCCGGCACGAGGCCCGGCGCGAGCTGGGCCTGCTTCGACAGCGCCAGGTATTCGTAATGAGCCCGCGACAGCGGCAGCGGCCAGCTCTCGCCAACGAGGCGGACATAGGGCAGCGCCTGCTTCACCGCGATGCCGCCGCAATTGCCCTTGACAATGAAGACGAGGTTGAGATTGCCGTCGCCGACCTCGGTGATCGCCCAGGATGGCGGCTCGCCGCCGAGCAGTGCCCTAAGCTCCGGCAGGCCTGCGAGATAATCCCGCAACGCCGCCTCATGCAGAATTCGGTAGTCCCCCGCCTGCGCCTCGACCATAACGATCCCATCCCATGTTTGGCGTGGCCGGATCGTTACTCCCGCTCCAGGAAGCTCGAGCCGATCTCGGCCTTTCTTTTGATCGGATCGTAATCACAATAGATGCTATCCGCCACCAGGGTGTAGCTGGCGCTGACGGTGTATTTGTCGAGCTTGACCGAGTTCAGGCCGATCACCGACGTGCTCTTGCCGCCGTTCCATTTGAACGGCGTCGAGCTCTTGGCCTGCTCGCAGGCCATCACGGCTTCGTTGAAGACGTAGCCCTCGACGAACGCCTTCAGGGTGCGCACCTGCACCGCCATCTTCCATTCGACATAGCCGATGGCACCGAGACCGGCGACGATCAGGACCAGAAGCGCAACAACGACCCGCTGAAAAGTCATTCGTCCCCCCAATAAAAAAGCACAAAATTCCAGGCGAGAGGAGCGCGCACGCCTCGTCCTTCGAGACGACCGCTTCGCGGTCTCCTCAGAATGAGGCTAACGGACATCGGCGCGCGTTGGAACTGCTACCGCGCACTCGGTCCTCATCCCTGAGGGCCCGCCAAAGGCCGGCGTCTCGAAGGATGGGCCGCACGGAAACCGCTCGCAAGACTGGGTAGTCCCGCTCAGTTGAGAGATAAGCTAAAACGGCATTCCCATCATCTTCGACAGGCGCTCGATCGACAGATAGCCGGCGTGATAGGCCATCATGCCTAGCCCATAGATGATCGCCGAGATGATCGTGGTCCAGATCAGCTTGCGTCCCATCCGCGTCAGGATTGGCGCGCCAGGATCGGTGCCAGGCGCACCGACGCCGTCCTCATGCTGGCTACGCACGCCGAACGGCAGCGTCAGGAACAGCGCGACCCACCAGATGACGAAGTAGATCGCGATGGCGGTCGATATCTGGATGGCCATGGGGCGGCCTTATGCCTGCTCGATCTCGACCAGCGCGCCGGAAAAATCCTTGGGGTGCAGGAACAGCACCGGCTTGCCGTGGGCGCCGATCTTGGGCACACCGTCGCCGAGCACGCGCGCACCCTCCTTCACCAAGGTGTCGCGCGAGGCGATGATGTCGACGACCTCGTAGCACACATGATGAATGCCGCCGTCGGCGTTGCGCTCGAGGAATTTGGCGATCGGCGAGGCCTCGCCATAGGGCTCGATGAACTCGATCTTGGTGTTAGGCAGCGTCACGAACACGGTAGTGACGCCATGCTCGGGCAGCGCGACGGCTTCCGAAATTTGCACCCCGAACGCCGCGCCATAGATCTTGGCCGCCTTGACAGCGTCCTTGGTCGCGATCGCCACATGGTTGAGCCGGCCCAGCATCTTCCCCTCCTCAAACTGTCAGCACGTGTACCAGACAGGGGGGCTTTTTGCCCCAATGTTCGTTGATCACGGCCCGGACAGCGCGTCGTACCGATTCAGCCAGCGCGTCCGGATCGCGGCGGCGCGGCCGCGGCAGGCTCTCGATGGTAGAGACCACGGCGTCGAAGACGATGTCATCGAAGGCCTCACCCGCCCTGTTCTTCTCGGGGATTCCGACCAGATCGATCTCGGGATCATCGGCGAGCTCGCCCTGCTCCGTCATGGCGACAGCAACGAAGGCGCAACCGGAAAAGGCCATGCGCCGCCGCTCGACCACCGCGCGGGACTTGGAGTCCTCCAAAATCGTGCCGTCCTTGTAGAGACGGCCCGACGGCACCTCGCCGATGATGCCGGGATCGCCGGGACCGAGCTTGACGAGGTCGCCGTTGCGGCAGACCAGCACGCGCGGCACGCCGGCGGCGCGCGCGAGCTTTGCGTGCTCGTGCAGGTGCAGGGCCTCGCCATGGACGGGGATCAGGAGCTGCGGCTTCACCCAGGAGATCAGGTCGCGCAACTCGTCGCGGCGGGGATGGCCGGAGACATGGACCAGATGCTCGCGGTCGGTGATGATCTCGACGCCCTGGAGCACCAGATTGTTGATGATCGAGCCGACCGCTTTCTCGTTGCCGGGAATGGTGCGCGAGGAGAAGATGACGCTGTCGCCGCGGTTGAGCGTGATCTCGGGATGATCGTCATTGGCGATGCGCGCTAGCGCCGCGCGCGGCTCACCCTGACTGCCGGTGCACAGCGCCAGCACCTTGTCCTGCGGAAGATGGCCGTAAATGTCGGGTGAGCGGAAATTCTGCACGCCGTCGAGATAACCGGTCTCGCGCGCGACCTGCACCACGCGCTCCATGGCGCGGCCGACCACGACAACCTCGCGGTCGGCGGCTTTCGCAGCCTCAGCCACGGCCTTGATGCGGGCGACGTTGGAGGCGAACGTCGTCACCGCTACGCGGCCCTTGGCGGCCTTGACCAGATCGATAATGGTTCTGGCGACCTCGGCCTCCGACGGCGAGCGGCCGTCGCGCACGGCGTTGGTGGAATCGCCGATCAGGGCGAGCACGCCCTCCTCGCCCAGCTCGCGCAGGCGCTTCTCGTCGGTCGGGGCCCCCAGCGTCGGGGTCGGGTCGATCTTCCAGTCGCCGGTGTGCAGCACGATGCCGACCTCGGTGTGGATCGCCAGCGCGTGCGCTTCCGGAATCGAGTGCGCCATCGGGATGAACTCGACGTTGAACGGGCCGACATCGACGCGGCCCCCCGACGGGACCACCGTCACCGGAATGTTCGGAGCACCGCGCTCGGCGGCGCATTTGGCCTCGAACAACGCCGCGCTGAACTTGGTTGCGTAGATCGGGCATTGCAGCTTCGGCCAGAGATCGATGATGGCGCCGAAATGATCCTCATGGGCGTGGGTCAGCACCAGACCCATCAGATTCTTGCGTTCCTTCTCCAGGAAAGAGATGTCCGGCATGATCAGGTCGATGCCCGGCAGGTGCTCCTCGTCGCCGAAGGAGACGCCGAGATCGACCGCGAGCCAGGCGCGCTGGTGGCGGTTGCCGAGGCCGTAGATCGACAGGTTCATGCCGATCTCGCCGACACCGCCGAGTGGCGCAAACACGAGTTCGTCGGGCCTCGCCATCACGCAGCTCCCACGGAGGCGGCCGGGCCGAAGAACACCTCGCCCGCTGCGACCGGCACCCGCCGCCCCTCCGCGGTGCGGACGATCAGGCAGCCGGTGTCATCGATGGTGTCAAAAATGCCTTCCAGCGTCGTCGCCCCTGTGTGGATTGCGACCTTCTCGCCGAGACCGGCTGCGCGTTGCAGCCAGAGCCTGCGGATCTCGGCAAAGCCGCGGCCATTGTCCCAGATCCCGCGGAACTCGACCCAGGCGTCGGACAGGGCGGCAAACAACTCCTCCGCGCTGATCTGGACACCGAGCGCGGCCAGCGACACCGCCGGCGTCGGCGTGCCCTCGGGCGCGGCGACGACATTGGTTCCGATGCCGACGACCACAGCAAGGCGATCGCCAATGGCCTCGGCCTCGAGCGCAATGCCGACCAGCTTCTTGCCGCCGGCAAGCACGTCGTTCGGCCATTTCAGGGCATAGCGGGGACGACCCTCGCCGAGGCGGAGCGCCGCCTCCAGGCTGACCTTCTCGAGCGCCGTCTCCTCCGCGAGCCCGGCGGCAAAGCCGAGCGTCGCGGCGACGGCAGGGGCGACGTCCATGACTTCGAGGATGCTGGCAGCGAGATTGCCCCGAGGCGCGATCCAGGCGCGCTGGCGCCGGCCGCGGCCGGCGGTCTGCTCGGACGTGACGAACCACATCGGGCCGCGTTCGCCGGCGCGGGCGTGCTCGATCGCGTCGGTATTGGTCGAGCCGGTCCGTTCGAAGGCCGCGAGCTTGTAGCCCGCCGATTGTGCACGAGGACCGAGCGCGAACCCCATTCTAGAACAGCGACTTTGCCGCGGCGGAGGCGACGCTCACGACGGGCCCCGCGAACAGCGCAAACAGCAGGTTGAACAAGCCCGCGACCGCCAGCACCGTCCGCACCTCGATCCTAACAGGATCGACCTGGCCGGCCGGCTCGTCAAAGTACATCGTTTTGACGATGGCGAGATAGTAGTAGGCGCCGACGACGCTGGTCAGCACGCCGATGACAGCGAGCGTGAACAGGTTCGCCTTGATGGCAGCGACGAAGACGTACCATTTCGCGAAGAAGCCGGCGAGCGGCGGGATGCCGGCGAGCGAGAACAGCAGCATCGCGAACATGAAGGCGAGCAGCGGATTGGTCCGCGATAGACCTGCGAAATCGCTGATCTGCTCCACGGCCTGGCCGTTGCGCCGCATGGCAAGGATGATCGAGAACGAGCCGAGCGTCATCGCGACATAGATCACGATGTACATCAACACGCCTTGCGCACCTTCGACCGTGCCGGAGGCGAGGCCGACCAGCGCGAAGCCCATGTGGCCGATCGAAGAGTACGCCATCAGGCGCTTGATGTTGCTCTGGCCGATCGCGGCGAAGGAGCCGAGCGCCATCGAGGCGATCGCCACGAACACCAGGATCTGCTGCCACTGCGAGACGATGCCGGGGAATGCGGTTAGCGTGACGCGGGTGAAGACCGCAAGCGCGGCCACCTTCGGCGCCGAGGCGAAGAAGGCGGTAACCGGCGTCGGCGCGCCTTCATATACGTCCGGCGTCCACATGTGGAACGGCACGGCGGAGACCTTGAAGCAGAGGCCGGCGAGCAGGAAGACCAGGCCAAAGACGAGGCCGACATTCGAGACCGTCGCTGCCGATGCGATGCCGGTGAAGCTGACCGTGCCGGTGAAGCCATAGACCAGCGAGGCGCCGTAGAGCAGCATGCCCGAGGACAGCGCGCCGAGCACAAAATACTTCAGGCCGGCTTCGGTCGACTTGGCATTGTCGCGGTTCGAGGCCGCCACGACATAGAGCGCCAGCGACATCAATTCGAGGCCGAGATAGAGCGAGATCAGATCGCCGGCCGAGATCAGCACCATCATGCCGAGCGTCGAGAGCAGCACCAGGATCGAATATTCGAAGATCCGCCGCGACGGATCGGACAGGAACTCGGTCGAGAGCACCAGTGTCACCGCCGAGCCGATCAAGGCCAGGATCTTCATGAAGCGGGCGAAATCGTCGACGATGAAGCTGCCGCCGAAAGTGACCTGCTTGCCCGCGGGCTGCATGTAGACGAGCGCGCCGACTACGATGAGCAGCACCACCGCCAGCGAGGTGACGGTCTTGGTCGTCCCCTGCCCGCGATAGGCTCCCAGCATCAGGAGCGCCATCGCGCCGACCGCGAGCACGAGCTCGGGCAGCACCGGCGCCAATTGATATCCTGCAGTCTCAAAGCTCATGGCGATATCCTGACCTGCCCGATCACTGGAGCAGTGCGGCGGCCTTCACGGCCGTCACAGCGGTGTTGTAGTTGTTGACGAGTTGCTGGACCGAGGCGGCCGACATGTCGAGCACCGGCTTCGGATAGACACCGAACAGGATCGTCAGCGCAATCAGCGGGAACAGCGTCACGCATTCACGCAAGGTGAGATCTTTCATGCTCATCAGCGACGGCTTGACCAGCGCCCCGAACACGACCTTGCGGTAGAGCCACAGCGCGTAACCTGCCGACAGGATCACGCCGAAGGTGGCGAAGAACGCGGTCGGGATCGAGACCTTGAAGGTGCCGAGCAGCGTCATGAACTCGCCGACGAAGCCGCTCGTCCCGGGCAGACCGACATTGGCCATGGTGAAGACCATGAAGGTCATCGCGTAGAGCGGCATCCGGTTGACGAGGCCGCCATAGGCCGCGATCTCGCGGGTGTGCAGGCGGTCGTAGACGACACCGACGCAGAGGAACAGCGCACCGGAGACGATGCCGTGCGAGATCATCTGGAACATGCCGCCGGCGACGCCCTGCATGGTGCCGGCGAAGATGCCCATTGTGACGAAGCCCATATGCGCCACGGACGAGTACGCGATCAGCTTCTTCATGTCCTCCTGCATCAACGCCACCAGCGAGGTGTAGATGATGGCGATGGCCGAGAGCGTGAAGATCAGCGGCGCGAAGTCATGCGAGGCCAGCGGGAACATCGGCAGCGAGAAGCGCAGGAAGCCGTAGCCGCCCATCTTCAAGAGGATCGCGGCAAGGACGACCGAGCCCGCGGTCGGCGCCTCGACGTGCGCGTCGGGCAGCCAGGTGTGCACCGGCCACATCGGCATCTTCACCGCGAACGAGGCGAAGAAGGCCAGCCACGCCCAGGTCTGCAAGGAGCGCGGCACGGCGGTGTGCATCAGGGTCGGGATATCGGTGGTGCCGCCGTTCCAATACAGCGCCATGATGGCGAGCAGCATCAAGACCGAGCCGAGCAGCGTGTAGAGGAAGAACTTAAATGACGCATAGACCCGGCGCGGACCGCCCCAGACGCCGATGATCAGGAACATCGGGATCAGGCCGCCTTCAAAGAACAGGTAGAACAGCACGAGATCGAGCGCCGAGAAGGTGCCGATCATCAGCGTTTCCAGGATCAGGAACGCCATCATGTATTCGCGGACGCGGTTCGTAACCGCCTTCCAGCTCGCAATGATGCAGAACGGCATGATCGCGGTGGTCAGGATCACGAGCGGCAGCGAAATGCCGTCGACGCCCATGTGGTAGGTGATGCCGGTGGCGAGCCAGTTCGCCTTCTCGACGAACTGGAAGTCGGGGTTTGCGGGATCGAAGCGCATGACCAGGATCACCGACACCGCAAAGGTGATCAGCGTGGTCCAGAGCGCAATCCAGCGCGAGTTGCGCTTGGCCGCCTCGTCATCGCCGCGGCTGAGATAGACGATCAGCGCTCCGACCAGCGGCAGGAACGTCGTGACCGAAAGGATGGGCCAGGTTGTCATTTACTGGCCTCCAAAGCCGAACATGAACCAGGTGATCAGGCTGGCGGCGCCGATCAGCATGGCGAATGCGTAGTGATAGAGATAGCCGGTCTGGATCTTCACGACGTTGCGAGTGACGTCCAGGACCCGCGCCGAGATGCCGTCGGGACCGAGTCCGTCGATGATGAAGCCATCGCCCTTCTTCCAGAGCTGATAACCAATCCACTTCGCCGGACGGACAAAGATGATGTCGTAGAGCTCGTCGAAGTACCATTTGTTGAGCAGGAACTGGTACAGCATCGGCTGCGTCTTCGCGAGCTCGACCGGCAGATAGGGCGCGCGGATATAGAACAGGTACGACACCAGGAAGCCCAGCACCATCATCACCGTCGGCAGGAAGGCGATGGTCTCGGGGATGTGGTGCATCTCCTCGATGATGTGCGGGTTCATCTTCACGGATTCGCGGAAGAACTCCTCGATGCCGTGGCCGGCGAACAGCTCCTTGAACGGCAAGCCGGCGACGAATGAGCCGACCGCGAGCACGCCGATCGGGATCAGCATCCAGATCGGAGCCTCATGCGCGGCCTCGTAATGATGCTCGTCATGCGGTTCGCCGTGGAAGGTCTTGAAGATCAGGCGCCAGGAGTAGAACGAGGTCAGGCCCGCGGCAGCGACCGTCATCAGGAAGCCGTAGACGCCGAACGGGTTGTGCGCGGCGTAGGCGGACTCGATGATCGCATCCTTGGAGAAGTAGCCGGCGGTGAGTGGGAAGCCGGTCAGGGCCAGCGTGCCGACCACCATCACCGCGTAGGTGTAAGGGATCTTGCGCCAGAGGCCGCCCATGTTGCGGATGTCCTGCTCGTGGTGCATCGCGTAGATCACCGAGCCGGAACCCAAGAACAGCAGCGCCTTGAAGAAGGCGTGGGTGAACAGGTGGAACATGCCGACCGAATAGGCGCCGGCTCCCATCGCCACGAACATGTAGCCGAGCTGCGAACAGGTCGAATAGGCGACGATGCGCTTGATGTCGTTCTGGACGAGGCCGATGGTCGCCGCGAAGAACGCGGTGGTGGCGCCGAAGAACATCACGACGGCCTGAGCGTTCGGGGCGAGCTCGAACAGCGGCGACAGCCGCGCCACCATGAACACGCCCGCAGTGACCATGGTCGCGGCGTGAATGAGCGCGGAGACCGGCGTCGGACCCTCCATCGCGTCCGGCAACCAGGTGTGCAGCAGGAACTGCGCCGACTTGCCCATCGCGCCCATGAAGAGCAGCAGGCAGGTCAGGGTCAGCGCGTCGGCGTGCCAGCCGAGGAAGTCGATGGTCTTGCCGGTCAGGCCGGGTGCGGCATGGAAGATGGTCTCGAAGTCGGTCGAGCCGACCAGCATGAAGATCGCGAAGATGCCGAGCGCGAAGCCGAAATCGCCGACGCGGTTGACCACGAAGGCCTTGATCGCCGCCGCATTCGCTGACGGCTTCTGGTACCAGAATCCGATCAGGAGATAGCTGGCCAGACCCACGCCTTCCCAGCCGAAGAACAGCTGCACGAGGTTGTCCGCGGTCACCAGCATCAGCATCGCGAAGGTGAACAGCGAGAGATAGCCGAAGAAGCGCGGCCGGTTCGGGTCCTCGTCCATGTAGCCGATGGAATAGAGGTGCACGAGCGAGGACACGGTGGTCACCACCACCAGCATCACGGCCGTCAGCGTGTCGACCCGCAGCGTCCACCAGACCTGGAGGTCGCCGGAGAAGATCCAGGGCAGCAGCTGGATGCGCGCGTCGTGGTGCATGAAACCGACATCGACCAGCGTCATCCAGGACAAGGCCGCCGACACAAACAAGAGCGCGGTCGTGATCAGCTCGGCGCCGCGCGAGCCCGCGGCCGGCGGCTCAGTCGGGCCGTGGCCATGATCGTCATGTCCGTCGCCGGGCTCGTGATGGGTTTCGTGGATGACGGACGCATCCTCGTTGATCGTATCGGACGCATGGGCGTGCGCGCCGTGGCCGTGGTCCCCGTGATGCTCGACCTCGTCACCCGAGGGGTTGCGGGCGTGCGCGCCCACGAGCGCGATCAGGCCAGCCAGAATGGCGCCCAGCAGAGGCAGGAAAACGATTGCCTGAACCATTTGAGAGCTCAGCCCTTCATCAGATTGACGTCCTCAACCGCGATCGAGCCGCGGTTGCGGAAATAGACCACCAGGATGGCGAGACCGATCGCGGCTTCGGCGGCGGCGACGGTCAGCACCAAAAGCGCGAAGACCTGGCCGACGATGTCGCCGAGGAAGGTCGAGAACGCCACGAGGTTGATGTTGACCGAGAGCAGGATCAGCTCGATCGACATCAGGATGACGATGATGTTCTTGCGGTTCAGGAAGATGCCGAGGATGCCGAGCGTGAACAGGATCGCGCCGACCGCCAGATAGTGTCCGAGCCCGATCGTCATTTCACCCACTCCGCCGCGTCGGCATCCGAAAGCCCCTGCCCCGGCGCCACCTTGCGCATCGCCATCGCCATTTCCGGCGTGCGCGCGTTCTGAACGTTGATGTCCTGCCGCTTCACGCTCGCCTTGTGACGCAGCGTCAGCACGATGGCGCCGATCATGGCGACCAGCAGCACCATGCCCGAGAGCTGGAAGTAGTGGATGTACTTCGTATAGAGCACGAGACCGAGCGCCTCGGTGTTGCTGACATTGGCCGGGATCGCCGCCGTGATCGTCTTGCTGACGCTCGGATTGATGACCCAGAAGCCGACGGTGAGCAGCAGCTCGAACAGGAAGATGCCGCCGACCACGAGGCCGACAGGCAAGTACTCGATGAAGCCCTCGCGCAGCTCGAGGAAGTCGACGTCGAGCATCATGATCACGAACAGGAACAGCACCGCGACGGCGCCGACATAGACGACGATCAGGATCATCGCCAGGAATTCGGCACCCATCAGCACGAACAGACCGGAGGCGTTGACGAAGGCCAGGATCAGGTACAGCACGGAGTGCACGGGATTGCGCGACACAATCACCATCACCGCCGACGCGACGCAGACGCTGGCGAACAGATAGAAGAACAGCGCGGGAAGGATCATACTCTCATCTCACCGGTACGGCGCGTCGAGCTCGATCGCTTTCGCGATCTCGCGTTCCCAGCGGTCGCCATTGGCGAGCAGCTTGGCCTTGTCATAGAACAGCTCCTCGCGGGTCTCGGTCGCGAACTCAAAGTTCGGACCTTCGACGATGGCGTCGACCGGACAGGCCTCCTGGCAGAGGCCACAATAGATGCACTTCACCATGTCGATGTCGTAGCGCACGGTGCGGCGGGTGCCGTCGTTGCGGCGCGGGCCGGCCTCGATGGTGATGGCCTGCGCCGGGCAGACCGCTTCGCACAGCTTGCAGGCGATGCAGCGTTCTTCGCCGTTCGGATAGCGGCGCAGCGCATGCTCGCCGCGGAAGCGCGGCGAGATCGGGCCCTTCTCGAACGGGTAGTTCAGCGTCGGCTTCGGCTGGAAGAAATAGCGCATGGCGAGGAAGAACGCCGAGACGAATTCCGACAGCAGAAGCGAGCGTGCAGTGGCGTTGACGTTGATACCCATGACGGCCCTCACTTCGGCGCGATGCCGGCGAAATGCAGCACGCCGGCCACCACGATCACCATCGCCAGCGAGATCGGCAGGAACACCTTCCAGCCGAGACGCATCAGTTGATCGTAGCGGTAGCGCGGCACGATCGCCTTGGCCATCGCGAACAGGAAGAACATGAAGAATAGTTTCAGGGAGAACCAGATGATCCCCGGCACCCAGTTGAAGGGCGGCAGGTCGACCGGCGGCAGCCAGCCTCCGAGGAACAGGATCGTCGCCATCGCGCACATCGTGACGATCGCGACATACTCGCCGAGCATGAACAAGAGGTACGGCGTCGAGCCGTATTCGACCATGAAGCCCGCGACGAGCTCGGATTCGGCTTCGACGAGGTCGAAGGGCGGACGGTTGGTTTCTGCCAGCGCCGAGACGTAGAACACCACGAACATCGGGAACAGCGGCCAGACGTACCAGTTCAGGATGGTGAGCTGCGGCAGCCCGATCAGGCTGGCAAGGCCGCGCGCATGCTGAGCCTCGACCACGGCCGACAGGTTCAGCGTGCCGGCGCAGAGCAGCACCGTGATGATGACGAAGCCGATCGAGACCTCGTACGACACCATCTGCGCCGCCGAGCGCAGCGCGGCCAGGAACGGGTATTTCGAGTTCGACGACCAGCCGGCCATAATGATGCCGTAGATCGATAGCGACGAGATCGCGAAGATGAAAAGGATGCCGACATTGATGTCGGAGATCACCCAGCCGAGATTGGTCGGGATCACGGCCCAGGCGGCGAGCGCGAGCACGCAGGAGACCAGCGGTGCCAGCAGGAATACGCCCTTGTTGGCGCCGGCAGGGATGATCGGCTCCTTCAGCACGAACTTGAGCAAGTCCGCGAAGGACTGGAGCAGGCCCCAGGGTCCGACCACGTTCGGGCCGCGCCGGATCTGCACCGCCGCCCAGATCTTGCGGTCGGCGAGCAGGATATAGGCGATCGCGACCAAGAGGACAACAAGCACCAGCACGCTCTCGGCGACCATGATGATCAATGGCCAGAGGAAACCGGTCCAGAATGCGCTTTCGAAGAATTCCATCAGATCACGCTCACTCCGCTGCGGTCAGCATGTGCCCGGAGGCGAGGCGCGAACATTCTGCCATCACGGCGGACGCACGCGCGATTGGGTTGGTCAGGTAGAAGTCCTCGACCAGCGGCTTGAACGGCGCCTTCTCGGGCGAGCCGCCCTTCCCCGCCAGCTTCTTGATCTGGTCGGCGGAACCGGCCTCGATCTGGTCGAGACGGATCAGATGCGGCACGGCCTTGAAGATAGCCTGGCGAAGCTGCGCGAGCGAGTCATAGCCGAGCTTCTTGCCGAGCGCTTCCGACAGCGCACGAATGATCGCCCAGTCCTCGCGAGCTTCGCCCGGCGGGAACGCGGCGCGGCCAGTCATCTGCACCCGACCTTCGGTGTTGACATAGATCGCCGACTTCTCGGTGTAGGCGGCGGCCGGCAGGATGACGTCGGCGCGATGCGCGCCGCGGTCGCCATGGGTGCCGATATAGACGACGAAGGTGCCGTCCGGCGCCTTGATCTCGTCTGCGCCGAGCAGGAATAGCAGGTCAAGCGTTCCGAACGTGGTCATCTGCGCCGCGTTGAGCCCGCCCGCCGTGGCGGAGAAGCCGATGTCGAGCGCACCGACGCGCGAGGCGGTCTCGTGCAGCACGCCAAAGCCGTTCCAGCCGTCCTTCACCGCGCCAACGTCGAGCGCGAGCTTGGCGCTCGCGGCGAGAATGGCGGCGCCGTCGTGACGCGAGGCCGCGCCCGCGCCGACCAGGATGATCGGCGTCTTGGCGTCCTTCAGCACCTCCATGAAGGAGTGCTTGCCGGCCGCCAGATCACTGAGCGTCTCGGTGCCCGCGCCGAGATGGTCGTAGTGATAGGTCAGGTCAGCCTTGGGGCCGATCAGGCCGACCTTGAAGCCGCCGGCGCGCCAGCGCTTGCGGATGCGGGCGTTGAACACCACCGCCTCTTTCCGAGGATTGGCGCCGATGATGAGCAGCGCGTCGGCCTGCTCCACGCCTGCCAGCGTCGGGTTGAAGATGTAGGCGCCGCGGCCGAGCGCGGGATCGAAGGCGTCGCCGCCCTGCACCGCCAGATTGGTCGAGCCATACTTGGCGAGCAGATCCTTTAGCGCGAACATCTCCTCGACGCCGGCGAGGTCGCCGGCGATCGCGCCGATGCGCTTGCCGTCGGTGCGCGCCGCCTTGGCGGCGATGGCGGCGAAGGCCTCGGGCCAGCTCGCCGCGCGCAGCTTGCCGGCTTCGCGGATATAGGGCCGGTCGAGGCGCTGGGTGCGCAAACCGTCGACGACGTGGCGCGTCTTGTCGGAGATCCACTCCTCGTTCACGGCCTCGTTGATGCGCGGCAGGATACGCATCACCTCGCGGCCGCGGGTGTCGACGCGGATCGCCGATCCCAGGCCGTCCATCACGTCAATCGACTGGGTCTTGCCGAGCTCCCAGGGACGCGCCGCAAACGCATAAGGCTTGGAAGTCAGCGCGCCGACCGGGCAGATGTCGACGAGATTGCCCTGCAATTCCGACGTCAGCGCATGCTCGAGATAGGTCGTGATCTCCATGTCCTCGCCGCGCCCGGTCGCGCCCATCTCAGGGGCGCCGGCCACTTCCGCCGAGAAGCGGACGCAGCGCGTGCACTGGATGCAGCGGTTCATCGAGGTCTTGACCAGCGCGCCGAGATATTTGTCCTCGACCGCGCGCTTGTTCTCGGCAAAGCGGCTGGTGTCGACACCATAGCCCATCGCCTGGTCCTGGAGGTCGCACTCGCCGCCCTGGTCGCAGATCGGGCAATCCAGCGGATGGTTGATGAGAAGGAATTCCATCACGCCTTCGCGCGCCTTCTTCACCATCGGCGAACGCGTCGAAATCTCCGGCGGCTCGCCCTTGGGGCCCGGACGGCAGTCGCGCACGCCCCAGGCGCAGCTCGCGACCGGCTTCGGGCCGCCCTTCACTTCGACGAGGCACATCCGGCAATTGCCGGCGATCGACAGCCGCTCGTGATAGCAGAAGCGCGGAATCTCGGCGCCCGCGGCCTCACACGCCTGAAGCAGCGTATATTCGGCGGGGACATCGATCTCTTTGCCGTCGATGATGAGCTTGGTCATACCTTAAGTCTTTCTCAGTGCGGCTGATCGACCAGATCGAGACGCCGCTCGATACGGTCCAGCCGTTCTTCAACGCGATCGATCCGTGGGTCGATGCCCGCAATGGCGATCTCGACCTGCGCCAGCCTCAAATCAATGTGGCCCATTCTCTCTTCAACGTTGGTGACGCGGGTCTTCAGATCGCTCACATCCGCGGACACGCGATCGAGCTTTTCGTCGATCCGACGAAGATAAACGAGCACGATGTTGTCCGGCTGGTCGGTCATCGCCCTACTCCGCCGCGACCATGTGCACGGGATCGCGGACGCCGATATCGTCGACATCGGCCTTGTGGGAATACTGGTCGATGCGCGCTTCGATCTCGTGACGGAAATGCGCGATAAGGCCCTGGATCGGCCAGGCCGCCGCATCGCCGAGCGCGCAGATGGTGTGGCCCTCGACCTGCTTCGTCACCTCCAGCAGCATGTCGATCTCGCGCTTATGCGCACGGCCCTCGGCCATGCGGGTCAGCACGCGCCACATCCACCCCGTGCCCTCGCGGCACGGCGTGCACTGGCCACAGCTCTCATGCTTGTAGAAATAGGAGATGCGAGCGATCGCACGGATCAAATCGGTCGACTTGTCCATCACGATCACGGCCGCGGTGCCGAGGCCCGAGCGCAGCTTGCTCAAGCTGTCGAAATCCATCGGCGTGTCGATGATCTGCTCGGCCGGCACCATGCGCACCGACGAGCCGCCGGGGATCACGGCCTTGAGATTGTCCCAGCCGCCGCGGATGCCGCCGCAATGCTTGTCGATCAGCTCACGGAACGGAATGCCCATGGCCTCTTCGACGTTGCAGGGCCGCTCGACATGGCCGGAGATGCAGAAGAGTTTGGTGCCGACATTGTTCGGACGGCCGATGCCGGCGAACCAGGCCGCGCCACGGCGCAGAATGTCCGGCGCGACGGCGATCGACTCGACGTTGTTGACGGTGGTCGGGCAGCCGAACAGACCGACATTGGCCGGGAACGGCGGCTTCAGCCGTGGCTGGCCCTTCTTGCCCTCGAGGCTTTCGAGCAGCGCGGTCTCCTCGCCGCAGATATAGGCCCCGGCGCCGTGCGCGACATAGATGTCGAACGGCCAGCCGTTGACATTGTCCTTGCCGACCAGCTTGGCCTCATAGGCCTGGTCGATCGCGGCCTGGAGACGTTCGCGCTCGCGGATGAACTCGCCGCGGACGTAGATGTAGCAGGCATGCGCATTCATCGCGAAGCTTGCGATCAGGCAGCCCTCGACC
Source organism: Bradyrhizobium sp. 137 (assembly GCF_023074095.1). NCBI lineage: Bacteria > Pseudomonadati > Pseudomonadota > Alphaproteobacteria > Hyphomicrobiales > Nitrobacteraceae > Bradyrhizobium > Bradyrhizobium sp. 137. The sequence goes on along the minus strand of NZ_JADPKU010000042.1, from coordinate 247,697 downwards.
AACAGGTGCGGATCATGCCGCATGATCTCGCGGTCCTTGCAGGTGCCGGGCTCGGATTCGTCGGCATTGACGACGAGATAGCTCGGCCGGCCGTCGGTCGATTCCTTCGGCATGAACGACCATTTCAGGCCGGTGGGAAAGCCGGCGCCGCCGCGGCCGCGGAGCCCCGAGGCCTTCATCTCGTTGATGATCCAGTCGCGGCCCTTATCGACGATGGCCTTGGTGCCATCCCAGGCGCCGCGGCGCCGCGCGCCCTCGAGCCCCCAATCGTGGAGGCCGTAGAGGTTCTTGAAGATGCGGTCCTTGTCCTCGAGCATTTCAGTGCTTTCCGATCAACGATTGGACTGCTTGTAGGCAAGTCCGGCGGCGCAGACGCCAAACGTCAGCGCCCAGAGCAGGCTGGATTCCAGCGATGCGTTCAGGCTGAAACGCTGCAGCAGGAAGATGAACACGGCCGCCACGGCGGCGTGCATGGCGATGAAGCCCCACTTCTTCACGGCACCGCTCCCCTGCACTGAACGCGACGAGAGATCACGCATCAGGTGACCTCCTTCAGCGTGGTCGGCCCGGTGATCGGCGCCGAGAACTGGCGGCCGTTCTGCGGACCCGGCTTGGGCGGATTGCCCGAAGCAAAACCGTCGAGCACCTTGCCGAAGCTCTCCTTGGTCAGGTCCTCATAGGTGTCCTTACCGATCAGCACCATCGGCGCGTTCACGCAGGCCCCCAGGCACTCCACCTCTTCCCAGCTGAAATTGCCGTCCTTGGACAGATGGAAGGGCTCGTGATGGATGCGGTGCTCGCACACATGGATTAGATCCTCGGCACCGCGCAGGCGGCACGGCGTGGTGCCGCAAACCTGGACGTGGGCCTTCTTGCCGACCGGCGCGAGCTGGAACATCGTGTAGAAGGTCGCGACTTCCAGCACGCGGATATAGGGCATGTCGAGCATGTCGGCGATCACGCGGATTGCGGCTTCCGAGACCCAGCCCTCGTTCTGCTCCTGCGCGCGCCAGAGGATGGCGATGACAGCGGAGGCCTGGCGTCCGGCCGGATATTTCGCGATCTGCTGCCTGGCGAATGCGAGGTTCTCCGCCGTGAACGCAAAGCTCGCGGGCTGGACTTCCTTCGGTGCTAATCGGCGAACGGACATGGCTTCAATCTCTCATTGCATGCGGCGCGCGGTCTTGGCATTCGGGTTCTTGGCGTTCAGGTTCTTGGCATTCAGGGCTTCGATCCTGTCCTGCCAGAATGCGCTCGCGGTGCCGAAAACGTTGTAGCCGACGTGGGTCGAGACCTTGATGCGGTCGAGGATCGACAGCTCGGTCACGGTCTCCATCCGGTTGCTGCGCGGATCGAACACGATCAGCTTCAGCGGGGTCTGTTCGAGGATGTAGCGCGACACGGCATGGGAGCGGTCGCTGCCGTGCTCCTCGCACATGATGACGCTGTCGGCCTGGAGCAGCCGGGCCCCGCCCTTGATCGCCTCGATCTCGACGCCCTCGACGTCGAGCTTGATCAGGTACTTGCCAGCGGCGGCAACCTTGCCATCGTCGATCAGGTCGTCGAGCGCGATGACAGGCACCTCCTCGCCGCCCGCGGAGGGATTGCCGGCGATGCTGAAGGCCTCGTGCTTGGTGCCGGATAGCCGCGCGGTGCCGCGGGCTGCGCCGATCGCGCACTTCATCGTCTCGAAGCGGTTGCCGTTGACGCGGGCGTTGTTGGCGAGCTTCGGATAGTTCTGGCCCGACGGCTCGATCGCGATCGCCTTGTGCGAACCGAACGGCCTGCTCGACACCAGCACCGACCAGTAGCCGTAATTGGCGCCGCAATCGAGCAGCGTGTAGTCGACGTCGACGGAGTCGGAAAACAACAGCTCGAGCTCGTCCTCGTAATTGTAGGAGCGGTTGAGCAGCTTGCTCCAATAACCGTCGCCGTAAGGAAATTCGAATACCGCGTCGGGATTGAGCCTGATCGCGATGTTGCGCTCGGGCAGCGTCTTCCGCAGCAGGTTCGCGCAGGCGATGTAGCCCATATGCGAAAAGTGCGACGAGATCTTCGATCCTGTAACTAGCGCCAAGGCAGCCGTCCGCTCCCACAGGTTGGCCCCTTCAAGGGCCCCCGAGGCACGGTCAAACTGAATTGGCGCCTGCGCCATCACCGATCGACCTCTCCGAACACGATGTCGAGGGAGCCGAGGATGGCCGAGACGTCGGCGAGCAGATGGCCGCGGCAGATGTGGTCCATGGCCTGGAGATGGGCAAAGCCCGGCGCGCGGATCTTGCACTTGTAGGGCTTGTTGGTGCCGTCGGAGACGAGATAGACGCCGAACTCGCCCTTCGGCGCCTCGACCGCAGCATAGACTTCGCCGGCCGGCACGTGGACGCCTTCGGTGTAGAGCTTGAAGTGGTGGATCAGCGCTTCCATCGAGCGCTTCATCTCGCCGCGGCGCGGCGGCGCGACCTTGTTGTCGGCGACGACGATGGGCCCCTTGCCATCGGGCGCGTTCAGCTTCTGGATGCACTGCTTCATGATGCGCACGGACTGGCGCATCTCTTCCATGCGGATCAGGTAGCGATCGTAGCAGTCGCCGTTCTTGCCGATTGGAATGTCGAAATCCATCTCGGCGTAGCATTCATAGGGCTGCGACTTGCGCAGGTCCCAGGCTGCACCCGAGCCGCGCACCATCACGCCCGAAAAGCCCCACTCCCAGGCTTCCTTGAGCGGCACGACGCCGATGTCGACGTTGCGCTGCTTGAAGATGCGGTTGGCGGTGAGCAGGCGATCGAGGTCGTCCACCACTTTCAGGAACGGATCGCACCAGGCCTCGATGTCGTCGACCAGCTTCTGCGGCAGGTCCTGGTGCACGCCGCCGACGCGGAAATAGGCGGCATGCATGCGGCTGCCCGAAGCGCGCTCGTAGAACACCATCAGCTTCTCGCGCTCTTCGAAACCCCACAGCGGCGGGGTCAGCGCGCCGACATCCATGGCCTGCGTGGTGACGTTGAGCAGATGCGACAGGATGCGGCCGATCTCGCAATAGAGCACGCGGATCAGCTGGCCGCGGCGCGGCACCTCGATGCCGAGCAGCTTTTCGGCAGCGAGGCAGAACGCGTGCTCCTGGTTCATCGGCGCGACGTAGTCGAGCCGGTCAAAATAAGGGATCGCCTGCAGGTAGGTCTTCTGCTCGATCAGCTTCTCGGTGCCGCGGTGAAGAAGGCCGATATGGGGATCGACGCGTTCGACAACTTCGCCGTCCAATTCGAGCACAAGACGCAACACGCCATGGGCCGCGGGATGCTGCGGTCCAAAATTGATGGTGAAGTTGCGGAGATTTTGCGGTTGCTCGTTCATGATCAGACCTTCGGCCCCGCTTTTTCGTCGCCCGGAAGGACCGGATAGTCCGCCCCCTCCCACGGCGAGAGAAAATCGAACTTGCGGAATTCCTGGTTGAGCCTGACAGGCTCGTAGACCACGCGCTTCTCCTGGTCGTCGTAGCGGACCTCGACGAAGCCGGTGAGCGGGAAATCCTTGCGCAGCGGATGCCCCTCGAAACCGTAATCGGTGAGGATGCGGCGCATGTCGGGATGGCCGACGAAGATCACGCCGTAGAGGTCATAGGCCTCACGCTCGAACCAGTCGGCGCCAGGGAACACATCGATCAGCGAGGGCACCTGGGTGGTCTCGTCGGCCTGGGCCCTGAGCCGGATCCGCGTGTTCAGCGTCGGCGACAGGAAGTGATAGATCACGTCGAAGCGCTTCTCGCGATCCGGATAGTCCACCGCCGTGATGTCGGTGAAGTTGACGAAGCGGCAGTTCGGATCGTCACGGAGGTACTTGACCACCTCGACAATCTTGCTCGCGTCGACGTCCACCGTGAGCTGGTTGAAGGCCACCGCGTGACCGGTGGCGGCGCCCGGCAGCGCGCTAACGATCGTCTGCCCCAGGGCGTCGAGCTTGGCGTCGTCCATGACGTAAAACCTTAGCGTTCGATGGTGCCGGTGCGGCGAATCTTCTTTTGAAGCAGCAGCACGCCATAGAGCAGCGCTTCCGCCGTGGGCGGGCAGCCCGGCACGTAGATGTCGATCGGCACGATGCGGTCGCAGCCGCGCACGACCGAGTAGGAATAGTGGTAGTACCCCCCGCCGTTGGCGCAGGAGCCCATCGAGATGACGTAGCGCGGCTCGGGCATCTGGTCGTAGACCTTGCGCAGCGCCGGGGCCATCTTGTTGGTCAGGGTGCCGGCGACGATCATCACGTCGGACTGGCGCGGCGAGGCGCGCGGCGCGAAGCCGAAGCGCTCGACGTCGTAACGCGGCATCGAGACTTGCATCATCTCGACCGCGCAGCATGCGAGACCGAAGGTCATCCACATCAAGGAGCCGGTGCGCGCCCAGGTGATGAGGTCGTCGGTCGCGGCCACGAAGAAGCCCTTGTCGGACAGTTCGGAATTGACCTCAAGGAAGAACGGATCATTGGCCCCGACCGGCTTGCCGGTCGACGGATCCAGTATGCCCTTGGAGGCCGGCGCAACAACCGGACCCGTGGACGATGCAGGGTTCAATCCCATTCGAGTGCTCCCTTCTTCCATTCATAGGCGAACCCGACCGTCAGCACGGCCAGGAACACCACCATGGACCAGAAGCCGGTCGCGCCAAGCTTGCCGAACGCCACCGCCCAGGGAAACAGGAACGCCACCTCGAGGTCGAAGATGATGAAGAGGATGGCGACCAGATAGAAGCGGACGTCGAACTTCATGCGGGCGTCGTCGAAGGCGTTGAAACCGCACTCATACGCCGACAGCTTTTCCGGGTCCGGCTGCTGAAACGCCACGATGAAGGGCGCGATCAGCAGCACGAGGCCGATGAGGCCCGCTACCCCTATAAAGACGACGAGTGGAAGATAGTTCTGTAGAATGCCGCTCATGACGAGCCCTTTTTCCCGCAGCCTCGGGACAGCCACGGATTCGTCCGATTTGGAATTATTCTGAGCCTTAGCGCAGTGCACCAATGGGCGCAAGACACGCTCTTTTCAGGCCCTTTGCCGCTCCCAGAACGGTGGAAATCCCGGAATCACCCCGCGCTGGTATGGAGCAGATCAGCCGACCCAGCAAGGGCGATCCCCGATCAGTCCAGGCGCGCTCGGCCGTGACGGCCACTAATTGGGAAGGCGCACCTTAATCTAGGCCGAGGCGCAGCAAAGTCCAGATTACAATCAGGACAGGGGCTCCCACCGCCCCCGAGGCCTGGCGATAGAGCGGCAGGCCGGTCGGGCAGAGCAGCAGAAAACGGTCGAGATCAGGCTGGTTCAGGTGTGGACCGCGGACCAGAGCCTGGCCGTGCGCGCCTTCACGATTGCCGCCGCTCGCCCGCGCCTACCACTTGTAGGAGACGCTGGCGGTCACGCGCCGGCGGTCGCCGTAGAAGCAGGACGTGGCCGACGCGCAGCTCGCGACGTACATCTTGTCGGTCACGTTGATCACGTTGAGCGCCGTCCGCCAGTTCTGCCATTCGTAGTGGACCGCGAGATCGCCGAGCACCACCGCGGGTACCTCGAGAGTGTTGGCAGTATCGGCCCAGGAGGAGCCGACGTAGCGCACACCGCCGCCGAACCCGAATCCTTCCAACGGTCCGTCCTTGAACGTGTAGTCGGCCCACCCCGAGACCAGGAGTTCAGGCGTGTTGGTCGGCGTCTTGCCGACCAGCGCCGGATCGAGATCCTTGCTGTTGAAGATATGATAGGCCGTGAAGGCGCCGATCAGCTTCAGCTCCCTTGTGGCATTGGCCACCGCTTCGAGCTCGATGCCGCGCGAGGTCACCTCGCCGGTCTGGTTCTGCAGCACCGGCACACTGCCCGGCAACGTCGTCGCGACATTTTGACGGACCAGATCGAAAGCTGAGACCGTGAAATAGCCGTCGAAGCCTTTTGGCGCGACCTTCACGCCGATTTCGGCCTGCTTGCCGGTCTCCGGCAGAAACAGCTGGTTCTGGGCGTTGAGGCCGATGATGGGATTGTAGCTCGTCGAATAGGAGACGTAGGGCGCGATGCCGTTGTCGAAATTATAAATCAGCCCGGCGCGGCCGCTGAACCTGCTGTCGTCGCGGCTGGCGACCATGACGCCCGTGTCGCGGGCGTCCTGCGTGGTCTCGACCCAGTCATTGCGGCCACTCAGCACCAGCGTGAAGTTGCCGAGTTTCATCTGGTCCTGGAGATAAGTGCCGGCCTGCTTCTGCGTGATCAGGAAGTTCCGGAACGGAGCGCTCGGTAATGGAACCTGGGCCGCCCCATAAACGGGATTGAAGACGTTGATCGCGGGCACGCCGAACCCGAAGGCCTGATAGTCGTCGATCTGGTAGCCCCTCAGATCGACCCCGAACAGCATGGTGTGCCCGACTGGGCCGGTGTTGAAACGGTACTCAAGCTGGTTGTCGAGATTGGCCTGATTGGCCGTGTTCTTCGCATACCAATTGTACCGATTGAGAGTGGCCGTGTTGACGTCGGCCCAACCGTTGCCGACATAGCCGCGGTATGTGATGTCCACATGTGCAAAGCGGGCGTTCTGACGGAATGTCAGGTCGTCGGTGAGATTGCGCTCGAACTGATAGCCGAGCATCTCCTGCTCGCGCGTGAACTTGTCGACGCTGGGATCGCCGATGAAGAAGCTGGTGGGAATCTTGCCGAACGAGGCGCTGGTCACTGTGCCCTGGTAAGGCAGGAAGTTGATGCCGCGGGTGTCCTGCTTCGAAGCCGAGGCCAGCACCGTCAAGGTCGTGTCGGCATCCGGCTTCCAGGTGACCGACGGGGCGATGAAGTAGTTGTTGTCGGGCGTGAAGTTGACCTGCGTGCCGCCATTCTGGACCTGGCCGAGCACGCGGGCGAACAGCTTGCCGTTCTCAGGGCTGGTGGCGACCGGTCCGCCCAAATCGAAGCGGACATAGGCGTTGCCGAAATTGTTGAAGCCGGCCTCGATGTAGCGGATCGGCTCGGCAGGCGGCATCTTGCTGATGACGTTGACGATGCCGCTCGGGCTCGATCCGCCATACAGCACGGCTGACGGACCGCGCAGCACCTCGACGCGCTCCATGTTGGGCGTCTGGAGCTTCCAGCTGGCATAGGACGTGTAGAACAGCTGCATGCCGTCGAGGAACAGTCCGATGTCCTCGGACTTAAAGCCGCGGATTAGCCACCAATCGTTGCGGGTATCCGTCCCAAAGGTCCCGGCGCGCACGCCGGCGGTGTAGCGCAGGACCTCGTCGAGCTTGTTCGGCTTCTGGTCGCGGATCTGCTCGGCACCGATCACGGAGACCGACTGCGGCGTCTCTATGATCGGCGTGTTGGTCTTGGTGCCCGACGAGCTGCGGCCGGCGACGTAGCCGTTCACCGGACCGAGCGGCGTTTCGACCACGCCGACATTGCGCTGCGGCTGCGGCTTGTTCCTGTTGGCGGTCTGCACCGACGAGCGCGGCGCACGGCGCTGAGGGGTCGCCGCGGCGCGGCGGCGCGCTTCAGGCGCCGTGACCGTCACCGACGGAATGTTCTGCGCGCCACTCTGCGCCGATGCTTGTGCGGGCGATGCCTGCGGCACCAAAACCCAAGCGGATGCGGTCGCCAACACGGCCGACCGCAGCATTCCAAGACTATTCAACGCGCCACCCCAAAGCTGCATGTTTTGATGCATCATGCCGCCAGTCCCCGCGGCGACATGCGCTTAGGAGGACGCTTATGGGAGGGCGCGCGAATTGCCTAATTGAAAGCTTCTTAGAAAAATTCTTAGAAGCACTTCAATATCTTGAAAACCGGAGATCTCAGCGCGAATTCTTCCCGTTCTCGAGCATCTCGGCGGCGGTCGCCGTGAGTTGATCAATCTGCCGCAGCAGTGCGTGGAACGGCTTCGCTCAAATGATCCAGCAGGCGCCGATTGCGTTGCTGCGCGCCGACGATCGCATCATGCGCGCGGGGGATGAAACCATTTTGCGGAACCCGCGAAACCATCCGGAAACAGAGAGTGCCTAGAAGAGGAGCCCATAGACGACGGCAAAGTCCGTCGGGAGGCTCAGATGAACCACTCAATTCACTCTGCTGATCGCGCGACCCACCTGAAGATCGTGGTGGTGGCGCTGGTTGCCGGCATTGCGGTGGCCGGGTTCGGGATTGCAGCCCGCACCCATGCCGATTACAGCCAGACTGCCCAGTCCACCCAAATCATCAAGGCCGGCAAGCCGGTGGTGGTGACCAGCGCGGGCGCGTCGCAGATTCGCTGAGACGCACTTGACCGGGCTGACCAATGGCCGCCGCCGGGCGGCCATTTTCGTTTTCCAGAGCAATGCTTAACCGAGATGCACCGGCGGAGCGCAACGTCCTTGACTTCACCATGTCCCCCCTTTAAGTCCCCCCACGTTCCGCACGCGTTCAGCGCGCCACGCGGGAGTAGCTCAGTTGGTTAGAGCGCCGGCCTGTCACGCCGGAGGTCGCGGGTTCGAGCCCCGTCTCTCGCGCCATTATTTCAATGGCTTAGCGGCATGGCCGCCCTTCAGTTTCAACTTTTCCCCGTCCCGAGTTTCAACTTTCTGAGCTTGTTCTGTTCTGAACCGAGCAACCTCCGGCCGATTTTGCGCGCCTCATCGGCTGCCCGAACCGCCGCGATGTTCACCGGCATATAGGTTTTCTGCAGCTTGCGGTTTTGGTCGATGCTGTTCGCCATTTTGGCGGCAATGGCCTCTACGGGCGCTCCTCCGGCATTCGCCTCGACCGCGCCGGTTCGGCGCATATCCATCAGCCGGCGCATCTCGCCCTTGCCGAATACCGCCCGGCGCAGGTCCGCAAAATCGTCGATCAGGGAGTCCTTGGTGTATGGAACCGGGAGGCGCGGCCGACCGCCCTTCCCCGTAGGCTTGAAGCCCTTGGTCCGGAAAATGGGCGCATCGTCGTGCAGGTCGTAGTCCAAGCCAGCGACGTAGGCCTCCACGAGTCGCTGCGAGCGTGCTGTGAGCGTTCCTATCGCGGGTTCGCCGGTCTTGGCCCGGTCGCTGGTAAACGCCATGTCGGTGCCGCTGGTGACGGCCTGCGCGGGGGTAAGGGTGCGGACGTCGACCGGGGCAAAGCCGGTATCCCAAGCTACGGCAATGACGCAGGCCAGCCCCCGGTAGCCGGCGCGCCACGCCGCCTTAACCAGGCGGACGACTTCACCCTCCTGCCACGTCTCGGTGCGGCCGGGCACGCCAGTCTTTCGGATGATCTGTGACGGGTCCGCCTCGGGCGTACAGAGCTTCATGCCGGCCAGGACGTTGTAGAGCGCCCTCCAGATCTTTAGCGCACGTCCGGCCTCGCCATCGCCCTTCGTCGTCTTGAGCCGTCCGTACCACCGGTCCAGCATTTCGAAAGTGACGGTCTTCGGATCGACGTCACCAAAAACAGGATCGATGTATTTCCAGCCGCGGTCCCAATCCTCGCGGGTGCGCGGCGGCTTTGACTTCCATTCGTTGCTGCGGCGGAAACGCTCAAAGCCGTCGCCCACGCTGCCGGTGGGATAGACGCGGGCGGGTGCCTTCTCCAACCCCTTGCGGGCGCGCTGGTAGCGCTCTTCCCATTCTCTTGCGATAGCCCAAGCATCTGGGCCGTCCTGCCCGCAAGACACGATCTGAAAGCCCATGGCGCGCATCTTCGCGGTAGGAAGCCAATAGCCATGCTTCCCTTTGCGCACAACGTAATGCTTGAGCTTAATGCTTGCCAAGGCTCGCCAGTCGCTCCTCAAATACGTCGCGAGCATCAACGGCCACACCAACCGCTGCACCGAGACCGGCACGTCGATCTAGCCAAGCATCAATCGCCAGCAGGTCATAGTGTCCAGTTACGGGGCATGCGGCGGGAAAGCCAATTCGCTGAAGTGCGGATAGTTTTGTGAGAAAGTCAGACTCGATCAGGTGTAGGCGTCGAGCGGCTTTCTGCGGCGGCACGAGGCGCGGGTCGACGGGAAAGCGAACGGAGCTTCCCCGAACGTTGTCGTTGGCGGGAATGGGCATAACACGCCCCTGAGAAATCGAATTGTTCGGCAAACCTCGCCGGCCGAGCCGACGCACAAGGGGGATGGTGAACCGCTGGCGCTTCGCTGCTGGGTTTCAGCAATCCAGTGGCCGGCGATTCACCACCGCGATTGATTATACCATACCGCTCAGGCCAGCTCAGGCGCGGCGCCCAGCTCAATGATCTCGTCATCCGAGGCCCGCGCTGACCACATCATGCGCGCGTATTGAATCCGCAGCGCGCCCTTTGGGTCCTGGCGCGCGGCCCATTTGTGGAGGTCGTCATTCGAGGACTCCCCGACACTCCAATAAAGACCGCCGTTCCGGACAATGGGATCGCTGCCTTGAGCACGTAGGCTCGTATAGTACGTGTATGCGCAAAAAGACGTGGATGGATCGATACCAGCGCTAGCCTTAAGATTTAGATTAGTCATTTATAACCCCAGTTCGTCCGGCTCATTTGACCGGCCCCGAAACTGTGTTAACACGGATTCTATGAAACGCCAACCCGTGATAACACGGAAAAAACGGGGGCCGCCCGCGACCGGCAAGGGCACGCTGGTTGGCGTTCGCCTGCAGCCTGACGACTTGTCAGCCGTCGACAACTGGATTGCAGAACAGGACAAAGCCTCTACCCGCCCTGAGGCTATTCGGACGCTGATGCGGCAGGCGCTGAAGGGGAAGCCGAGGGGCTAGAGCCGAGGTCGCAGATTGCGCGGAGCGGGCTAGCGGGTGTGCCGGCCTGGAAGTGATGGACCCAAATTAAAGAGGCTGCCAATTGAGGCAGCCTCCCGCTCAAGTTCCTTGGTACTCTCGAATTCCGTGGCTTTTAGCCTAACTAGGCAATCATGCGCACTTGGAGCGCAAACGCTTCTTCGTTGTGCTTGCGATCCTCTTCAGCTCGCCTCTTAAGTTCGGCAAGCCGCTTGGCATGGCGCGATTGGACTGGAGTCGCGGCAAAGCCTTTGGCGGTCGCACGCTTCGCGCCAAGCTTGGCAATTGCTATGATCTGCTCGCGAGTCATGACCGACTCCTATCTGCTCCTAGTAAACGTCATGTTGACACACCTACCGCCCGGCTCAAAGCGGGATTTTAGCCCCTCCGGTAGAGCCAATAGTTCACTCCCTCCAAGTCTTGGAACTTTGTTTCGACTAAAAAACCATTATCTATCAATACGTTAGTTATCATCTCGTACTTTTCAAGGGCAGCCGCAGGCAAGTTCCGATAATAAGTTTCCATAGTAATTTTCTCGTCAGTGCAGGCTCGGGCCAACATCGAAACGCTTGCAGAGAGCAAGATCCTAACTTCTTCGCGTGCGTACGAAGGGACACACTCAAGCACCGACTCCCGTGAAAAGTCGAGACCTGTGACTTTCCACTCCTTCTCGATGTGGCGACGCCGTATCCCAAACCGGAGATCTGAAACGCCGTCGATCGATGGGCCTAACGTGACTGAGAAGAGGATCACCTCTTCCTGCTCCAGGTCGTACCCAAGTGCGAATTCAACTACACTGGTTCCCAAGTTGTCGACGAAAACGTCGGACAATTCGGAATCCAAATCATAGACATAGGCCATTCGAGCGCTTCCCCAGCCCACCCTAATAGTTGGATTAGCCGGATCGCGCTAGGCTCAGTTCATCACCGGGCACGGCCCAGGCGGAGCCTGCTGCGTCGCCTCTGCCGCAAAGAATGACGCCACGGATAGCGGCTCGCCGCCACTTGCCCACCGTTGTCTGTGAAAAGGTCGAACAACCACGGCGCGAGTGACAACGCGCTGTTGCGCCGACTCTGTTCTACGTGTGTTCTTCAGGGTGCGACGCGAAATGATTCGGGTCGCGAACCGCGCCCGGGCCTTTTCTTGGGGAATCGGGAAACCGGGCGCTCTCGCAATGGAGAACTATCGATGTCACTTTACGATGCTTTGATCAATCCCCCTTTTACGGAAAATCGCTCTCTGCAAGACTGGCAGTGGAAGTTCGAGTTTCAGCGATACCCGATTGATGCCAAGCCTTATGGCCGCGACTGCGTGTATGCTTTCGTCTCGTCTTACGGCTTTGTACACTACGTCGGCAGAGCCGATGATCTCGCCACTCGGATCGGATCTCATGATCGTATCGAGGAAGCCAAGCGCGATGGCGCGACCGAGCTATGGGTCCACCGTACCGACGCACATAGCAAGGTGCATTTTCACGAGGTGGAGCAACGGCTCATCCGAGCATTGTGTCCGCCCTTGAACAAGCAGCACAACTCGCTTGCAAGCCTTGGCGGCCTTCTGGGCCTGTCGGCTGGCACTAAACCAGAGGCGCCTTTCGGGCTGCTCAATGGCCTGAAGTTCTGAGTCTCGCAGCGATTTTCAAATAAGTCTTCGGGCGGGCTTTGGTTGGCCTCGCCCGAAGATCGTCCCTCGTTGATCGCTAAACCGCAGCAAAATGAAGCGCCCGATTGATCACCTTCGCGACTCCGCGATGTCCATGGACGTGGGACCGTCCGGAGGGCACATTACAGGAATGGTTAAGATCGGCGAGCGTCTTCACACCGTGAAGACTGACTCGATCTACCGGATTATGCTAGCCGACGAAATTGATCCTGATCGCACCAATATCAATGTGCCAAACTCGCAACAGAAGGTTCTGGACTACGGCTCAGACTCGCCGTTGGTGGCCAAAACGCTGCTGACCGGCAAGCAGCTTTTTGAGAAGGGCTTCCTAGGTCCCAACTTCGAGTCTACGAAGGCAATCGAGCTAAGCTTCGAATGTTTGAAGAATTTGGCTGCGATGTCCGACCTTGCAACGGATTTCAGCAGGCAGGACGATAACGAAGAGAGACGGCTTGCAGAGTTGCAGATCAAAGGCCGTTCTATAACGCTCCCATCGGCGTCCAACCTAGAGCCTCGCTGCAAAGAGTTCATTCAACGCGCCGATCATGCGCTCCAAGCACTCTTTGCAATTGCTTCTATGTTCTACGGCAGCAAGTTAAAGGGGTGGTTTGAAGGCCTCGCGGAAGAAGTATCGCGGAAACACAAGGGCGACAGCCAATACATTGGGCTGACGTCAGACGTGGCGAATTTCTGCAAATCAATTAGGATCACTCGCAACTGCGTCGAACACAGGAAACCAAACGAGCGGATCGAAGTTTCCGACTACTCCCTAACGCCGAATAACGAGGTGGCTCCTCCCACAATTGCCGTGCACCATCCCAAGTTTAATCAACCACCAATACCGGTTTCCGCCTACACGTCGCAGGTCACCGAGCATATCGCCGATACGTTCGAGATTCTGATTGCGTTCTTGTGTTCGAGAAATATTGATGCATCGGTGACGATTCCTATCCAAGTGGTCGAGCTGCCCGAAAATCAACGCAGCAATAAGCTTGTGAAGTATTCTTACGGTATGAATGGTGGGAATCAGATTATCCCACCGTGACGTGCTTACACGGACCCGGCCCGGATAGAATTAGGAACCTGAACATGCCCATGAAACCGCCCGATCCCCTGGCTGGTCTGAGCGCATCTATGCAGCGAGCGACGGAAACGATGCACAAGAGGCACAATCCGGCCGGCCACATGCTTGGACGCTTGCAAACTCTCATTGCCAACTTTCAATCAAAGATGTCCGAGGAATCCGAGATAGGAGTTACCGTTGTCGGGGGTGGCAGCGATGGGTCCTTCCATCTCCGTCAGATAAGGGCTTCTGATCCAGACATGCTGATTTTCAGCGGCATTGATGAAAGAGGGCGCAACGTCCAGTTATTGCAGCATCACAGCCAAATGTCCGTGATGCTCATTGAAATGCCTAAGATCGAGGAAAAGCCTTATCGAATCGGCTTCTGATAGCTTCAACCGAACATAAGATGCGCGGGTCCCAGAGACTCAAGGTTGCGGCTTTCAACCGTCATCAGAACACCCGCCCGCGTTTTCGCACTCCTCGCCTCAGCCGCGGCCCGCACGCGCAACTCGATCCTGAGCTGAGCGAGCAGCAGCGCGCTCCGCCCGCCACGCCGACCAATCAATCGGTACCGGTTCAATCCTTGAGCCGGGTTGATCTTCAGGCCATACGTGCACGAGGCGCTGCACGACGCCGCTCGCAGTGATCGTCGTCAATACGGCATGGCCGCCGACAACGTGACGCCCATCGAAGCGTTTGCGACGCTGAATCTCCATACAGTGAAGGAGATACGATTCAGGATCGACCTTCTCCAAGTCGGCAATCAAGTCATAGTCCGCGCTTGAAACTCCTCTAGCGACGGCGGGGGCATCGAAATGATCGGTAATTCTGTCAAACTCGCCGCAACGTGCTTTTCCTCAAACTCAGCGCTCTGTCTGACCAACAAAGCTTTTGGTGTGCCGGCCGTCTCTAATTCAATAGAATAGATCGCTGGCCGATCTTCTTTTTCATGCCAACCAGCCAGCACAACGCAAGATGCCGCATCTCCGTTGCGGTACTCGCGCGCGTAGCGCTGGAAATGATGAGTGATCTGAAGCTCAGCGGTTTTGATCAAATTGTCAAATGACTTGTAAGCGAGACGACCGGATAGCCATTCGCCGAACTGCGCCGGACCAGTCGCAGCCACGACAGCATTCAACCGGTACAGGCGATGAGCCTTATTGAGATTGACATCATCCGGGATGCCTTTGAAATATGAAAGTCCGTCCGTCAGCAGGAATGCCGCATTACTTCGAACAAAACCATTTATTGCGCTCATATCCGGACCTCCAATCTAGTGCGCGCCGCCACCATGGCTGTCGCGCCCTTACCCACTGCCACGGTGTCCGCGATCGACCTAGCCGTGTGCTTTATGATGGATTCGGTCGCGCGATCGTAAGCGTTCGCGCCACCATCACCACCGCGTGTCGGGAGTTTTGCAGCATTAGGATCATCTTTGTTGGCAGCGGCCGGTCGGGACGATGGTAGTGGAACGCCGCCTGGAAACTCGACCTTGGACTGCTGCTCGGCCGCAGCTTGCAACATGTCGCGAGCAAGTTGCGCTTTCGCGCGGATTAACTCAAGGGCAGCTGCGATCTCAAGATTCTCGGGTTTGCCCGAAGCGTTTAGATGTTCGATCGCGCGCGTGACTTGGTCGACATCTTGCGGCAGGCCGCGCAAGTCCTTTTGGAAGATGTCCGCTGCATCAGCCCATCTATTGAACACATCCTGGCCGCTACCAGGCTGAATGTTCTGCGAGGCAAGCGCAGTCTTCACAAGGTCGTTGGCTTTATCAATCAAATCATCTAACCAACCGCCAATATCGGCAGCAGTTGATTTGAACTGCGCAGCAAGTTGTGCAGAGGACTGCTTCCACGCTCGATCGAACGCGGCAGCCTTGGCAGCGGTCGCGCCGTCGATGACCGCACCAGCCGCCTCTGCCCCCTGCGCAATATCCTCAAACGACTTACTGCCGTTGCGAAGCGCCTCAACCCAGCTTTCTGAAAGGCCGAGCATCTGCGCGGCCTTCGTTTTTTCCGGCATTGAGCCGAACTTGTTAATCAGATCGCCAGCCACCACCAAAAGCTGGTTGAGGCTGATAACTTGCCCGTTGCGGTCCTTGTACTTGATGTTGTTGGCATCAAGCAGTTTCGTCAGAGAGTTTTCGTTTTCCTTGGCATCTGCGAGTAACGAAGCAACCTTGCGCAAGTCGGTGACCGCGTCCGCCGAAGAGACGCCGCCCTGCCCAGCCGCGAATTGGATCTGCTGGAATCGCTCGGCAGTCAGGCCGGTAAACTCTGCGTTCTTCTGTAGGTCGGCCAGCTCGCTGTTGACCTTGGTGAGCGCAGCGAGCAGCCCACCCACAAGGCCAGTAACGCCAGCAGCGGCAACTCCGAGCGACGCAAACCCTCCGGCAGTTGGGTTGATGCTCGCAAACGACTGCTCAATCCGATTTACGGCGCTATCCGCCATATCGCCGGCTTGGTTCAGGTCGCTTTGGAATTGATCCAACTTCGCGCCGAGTTGGACGACTAAATCGTTTGCCATTGGTATCCTGTCGGTGAGTACGCGCATGCTCGCGCGGGGTTGCGCACTACGAGCGCAATTCTGTGCCGTCCCTCGGACGGATATTGACCACTGGAATATTGACGATCAGGAGCGCATATAGCGTAGATGGCCAAATTTACCGCGATGCTTGAAGTGAGGCTGATCGCCCTTCTCCCGCAGAAGTGGGAATGGCAAGTGTGGAAGGACGACACACTGCTGATGAGCGGCCACGAGACTTCGCGCGAAACAGCCCAGATCGAGGGAAATAGCGCCCTGTTTTACCTACTTCGCTCACCGAACTGACAATTCGAAGCGCCTCAACCGAATTAGGTCGACTCCCTACTGAAAAGGGTGTCTAGTCGCTTCATCACCGCTCGGCCCACGGCTTCTATCGGTGACGAGACCGCCAATTGCGCTCCCGCCCAATCGAGCAGGGAGCATTGTGATGCGACATCATTTCAAGCCATCATCTACATCATTTGAATACCGTCTAGATCGAGAGGCGACCAGCTTGCGCAAGCAGGCTGAAGGAATGCCCACCAGCGTTCGGCGCGACGAGCTACTGCGGAAGGCGCGGCAGATCGATGTTGCCATTGAAATCAACGCGTGGGTGACCTCTCCTGGTCTGCAAGCGCCAACGTAATTTCCAGGCTCAAGCCACCGGATTGAAACCGCTAGCAGGCGCTGACATGCGATCGATTAGAAGATCTTTCGGCTCCTACAATCACAAACTGGAAAACGTGCTGCTTGTTGCGTTGCTGATTGTGACGACTGCTCTGTTCATAGTCTAAACTGCCCGGCTCCTATGCCGTTCCGGTCATGTTGTTATTCTTCGATAAGGTGCGCATTTCTTTCTAAAGCGTTTTCACAGTGGCTTTTGTGTCGGGGTGCTCATGCTTATTTCTCGCGCGACCCTTCTCGCCCAACGTCTTAGCGAACTCTGTTCTGAACTTTCGGAATTGGAGAGCCTTCGGCTTCAGATCAAAGAAGCCGAGAGACGCGTCCGCAGTTCTCCCGTATCCCGGCCGGCTCAGTGCAATTTGGTCAGCGCGCGTGCCGCGCCTCTGCTCCGACGATAGCGAGCGCCTTGATGCATAGAGGCTGTGCCGCGGCAGCGTTTACCCATCACTGACATGGAAAACGCCGCGAATCCTCTGGACGGGTGCTTCAAAGCCCTGAGCAAGTGGAAGAGATTCCCGGTTGGCCGCGCCGGTGCTACGCTTCCAGCCCATGAATTGGCACAGGGCGTATTTCTTAGCGTCGTTAGTCTGGCTGGCCATGGTCGCCGCCGCGCTTCTTTATTACTTGCTTTTCGCCGCTTGACCGCGCCCGGCAAGTCCGCGTGTGTAGTTCCAGAATTAACTCGGACCGCGCCCATCAAGCTTAACGGCGGAATGATCGCGCGAGCGCAGGTTGTAGCCGCTGGGCTGCAAGCATGGCGAAACGCAACCGTCAGAAAAGCAAGCCGGCACCGGCGCCGTTCGATCCGAAGATTGCGGCTCGATGGGCAGAAATCCTTCGCTTGCGAGAGCAGATCAAGAAGGCGATCGCGAAACGCAAAAAGAAGAGCAGACGGCCGCACTGACCGTCCCTGAGGGAGCGACCGATCGAGAATAGATCAGACTCGTCTCGCGGTTTATGCTATCGAAGCCAATGAGAGCAATTGTAGTCACGGGTTTGGTCCTGATCTGGGCCACGTCGGCCGCAGCCCAAACAACCGCGCGACAACAGGTCCAGCACGAGGTGATCTCACCGCCGGCTGCTGCACGAATGACAATGAGCTTCTCGTTTCTCAGATCAGAGCGCTGCATTAGCCTCTTCGACAATCCAGAACTCCGGCTTAAAGATGTTCCGCAAGGAGCGGCTTCAATCCTTGTGCTCTTTTCCCAGGCCGATCGAGAATATGGCGGCCAGGAAGTTCCCTTGCCTAAGAATGGCATCCTTCCCGCTGGCGCTCTTCGCACGTTCGCGCCTTGCAATCCCGGCGTCTACCAGTATGAGGTGACGGTCAAGTCGGCCGCTGGCGAAATACTAGCAAAGGCGCGGCAATCACGTTCATTCCCAGACGATCAGGAGTGGAAAGCGCCTCGTTAGCTAGCACATCCGTCTTGCTCGGATCGACCAAGTGGCCGTTGGCGCCGTACCGGTAAAGACGGATTGCGCATTGAGGTAGAACGGCGTGGTGGCGTTGGTCATGCGTCGGCGCGACGGCTTCATCGACGGAAAGATGTTGTTGATGTCCATCTGCCAATGCGCACATGGTGAGTGCTCGTCTCTGCTTTGATGCAATCATTTGATCTCATCCGGCCACCGCTTCAGCACTTTGATTTGGATACCATCAGCATCGATTTGCGTATGCTGCGCGAAGCCGCCGACAAGTCCGCCAACCGTCGCGCTGCCGAATGTACCTTCGGCGGCTCGGTTAAATCTTGCGGCATGCTGCTTCTCTAGCAACCGCAGTCCATCATCAGGAAAATGCATTCCCGATGAACCATCTACGCTAGGCCTGATGTACAGCTCGACTGCGGCTCCTTTGAAAAAGCCGTGGTCAAAATGGCATTCCGTGACGAAGATCGATGGACCGACATTTTCGGACCAACCCGCCAGGACGACGTCGCACCGGCCGGTCATGTTAAGGCCGACTGCCTTCGCCCGAGTGGAGCACGCCTTAACCAGATCCGGCATTGCATCTGCAAGCGAACGAAAATCGGCGAAGTGATTTTCCATCAGAAGTCCCGAAAGCAGATGCGGCACCGTCGACATTCCGGTGACCGCAAAAATTGCGTTGTGCTCCGGAATCGTGTGGACTTTGGTTCCCACGCCGCAAAGTTTAGCAGACATCGGGTCGTGCCAGGCGCCATCGGAAAAGACGTGAATCGAGTCTGAAGACTTGAAAGCCGAAATCGCAGTCATTTGTCCACGCCCTCGTCATCATCAGACCCTTCGTCAATCACCACGATTTCAGCTTCGTCGATGAAGGTGCTAGTGATGCTGAAAGTCGCGAGAACTGCGGTCGCGATAGCCGTAAAAATTGGCATTGAGATCTCCGTTCTGGGATTTTGTGGTCGGCTGCATGATTAACCAATGCAACCTCTGATACCCCCTCTTTTCAATTGCAGATGCGCGTGAAATGGGAGGGCGCCGGTCTCCGCGGGCAAACGGCCGAGGGAGTTGCTACACCCCTCCCCACCCCGGTGCTAAAGAATGCCGCGCGCTCGCATCTTCGCTTCAATGCGCCGCTTGGCTGCGATGCTGTTGCTTGATGCTCGGCTGATCTGAGCCGAGGTGTCCTTGCCGTAAGCGCCCCAAGGACGAGGCTGATCTCAAACAACCTAGCCTCGGTAATCAGTCGTTTCGGCATGTCGCCGTCGTCGGTCCACTCCTCAACAACCGGAGTAAATGAGACGCTGACTTCATTGACCGTGCCGTTGCCGACAGTCGCCAATGCCTCTTGTCCTAGCGGTGCATTGGGATCAGGTGTTAGCGCAAAATATAAACCCACATTGTCTGAACGCAATTTGAGGGCGCCGTTACTGATGCGCCCCAGTGGCCTGCTTTGATCGTGACTCCAGAGCGCGGCGACGTCTGGGTTCTGCGCGAGGTGCCTATCGAATGCACCACGCGCGAACCTTTCCTCGAAGAGCCCGGCGATGATCGCGGGTCTGTTCCATGAAATGGCGAATCCTGAAATAGTTTCAGCCATTGCGCTGCATCGCTCGCAATCTCTTCTCGCGCTTTTCCTGCATTAGTTTACGCGCGATCACGGCCGGCGAGTCCGAGCATTCGGAGTGTCGTTTTTCGCCGGGCAACTTGACGCTGCGACGCACAGGCTTTCGATCGCCAGCGTCGGAGGTGCGCTCTGATCCGTTAGACATTGTAACCCTTCTCTCTCACTTCCTTCAGAAAATGGAAAATCCTGCCCTCGCGGCGATCGCCCATGAAGTGTGGCGTAATCGGCGCCAGATAGCCGAGGCGCACGTCTTCACGCTCTAGGTCATCAATTAGCGCATCATGGTCTTCGCGAGCCGCTTCCAATGCGCGCGCGGCGTCACACAGCGCAGCGAGACGGCGCTTATATTCATGTCGTACCGCGCTGCAGACAATCTTGCTGGCTTTGTCTCGCGCCTCGCCGGTGCGGCGGTACAACACCTCCCGAGCATCTTCAATGTTGCTCATCTCAGTTACGATGTCGCGAAGTCGCTTCGACAGCTCTCCGATGCTGCCTTTCGCGGCATCACCAAGAATTCGGGCGACACTACTATTCAGGTGCTCCCCTCCAGCCGCTTTAGCGGCCTTGATCTCTTCAAGAAGTTTAGAGCGCTCGGTGTTGAGCTTCGCGTAATTCTGCTCCAGCTCCTGCCTCTTTGCGATCAGGGCGGCGAATTCAGGGCTAGAGTCAGCTAGGCTCGGAACAATGAATTCGTCGGCGGGTTTCTTCTTTAGGAGAGCCATCAGGCAGCAACCTTTCCAAACAACAGATCAAGAATGTCGGCGACAGCAGCGACCGGAATCGTGGTGGCTGTCCTGTGGCCGTCGTGTGCCCAATGGGCAGCGTTCGTACCCGGCTGGCGGAACCGCACAACGGGATCGCCACGGCGTTCGATCACGATTTCCGGCCACGATCGGACGAAGCTGAGGAAGGAATGCCGCGCCTTCGTATCGCCCCTACGGGCCATCTCGACTTCGACTGCGATTGCATCGGCGGCATTTCGCGGAATAGAATCCGGTGCATCGCCAGCAAGACACGTGCCGACCGGCGTCAACGCTCCGTAGGTATCGACAGACATTTCTGCTTGCCGAAGTTTCGGCGAGGTGGCCACAGCCATGACGAGCCGCAAGACGTCATCTTCACTCAACTCTGGTGATCTTGCTGGGCCACCAGCCGGGATCTTTCCCGCCTCACTAAGACGGCGTGCCACGTGTTTGACTCGCGCAGCGTCGAATCCGAGGGAGTCAACTGCGGCGAGGACGTCGGCGAGTTTCGCCACGTTTTCTTCTCCTCAATGAAAAATGTCGAATAGACGGTTGTTGGAATTGGCCGACTAGCGGCTTCACGGCTCTAGGCCGGAAAAAAGGACGCCGGCCGAAACCGGCACAGTGGTGCACGTCACGTAAGGGCAGAAACTCTGCCTATAAGGACTATAGAGCTTGGAGCGATTGCGAGCGTACACGTCCGGTCGGAATGGGACGCTAGCACTCAACCATTGGAAATTTGAGGTGGTGTTTCCCATTGCCGGCCCACGTCTCTTCCCCCGGAGGTCTAGATGCGGACCCGCGCCGACCACAGTGGCCAAAAATGGCCTAAGTTCACTTTTGCGCATTGGAACTTTTCTACTTGCTGCGCGTCATGTTGAGGGCTGTCGGGGAGCGCGTCTGTGTCAGAGCTATCGCTTGCCATTCTGGTCGTGGAAGACGAGCAGCTAATTTGGGCGCTTGTTGAAGACGCTCTTGTTGACGGCGGCTATGAAGCGGAGGTCGCAGCCACGGGTGAGGAAGCGGTTACACTGCTGCAGGGGACCAACAGCAAATATCGCGCGCTAGTCACGGATATCAACCTCGCCGGCACCGTGGACGGCTGGGAGGTAGCAAGATGTGCAAGAGCCATCGACCCTAATTTCCCCGTCGTCTACATGTCAGGCGCTAGCGCCGACAAATGGCCGATACACGGCGTTCCAAATAGCCTTCTCCTCGCCAAACCATTTGCGCCGGCGCAGTTGGTTACAGCCATTTCCAATCTGCTGAATGCAACCCCCATTCCCCCGGCAGAGTAAGGCCCCGTCAAGCTGCGGCGCGCTCACCCTCAGCCATGGCCACGTTCAGCGCAGCGACAGCCGCCCGCACTTCCTTGGAGGCCGATCGCTGCGCGTATTGGCCAGCAAAGCCCAGATACTCGCCTATCTCCGCAAGCGTGCTGTCGCCTGAGGCCATATCCAGCACAGTGCACACCTTGTGCCCCAGCCGGCTGCGCAACCTCTCAGTATCCTGCGCCCGAGCCAACTCCGTCTGAGCGTCGGGCATTTCGGCGTCAAAATGCTCGGTGTCGGCTTTCTCGATTTTGCGCGTGCGCACCTTGCCGAACTTGGCGTCCGGGCTAACCCATTTGCGTCCGCTCCAGACCTTCACGAGCTTGGCGCCCTGCCAGCGAACCATGCCATGCTCCGCCGCGTATTTGAGCTGCTTGGCGCTGACGTCGACCAGCTCTCTATCCATGTTGAGCAGTACGGGCTGCCCGCCGGCATCCGCACCCTCCTCGTCCGGCGCATCGTTATCATTGGCGGCAAGGCGCGGCGGCTCGTTCAAGGCGCGCCATAGTCTGAGGCCCATGAACGTGACCTCGTCTTTCTCCCGCTTCGCCCACGTTGCGCAGGGGAACTGCTCACGGTGTGCAGCGTGCGTAGCTGGTGCAGTCTCCAGCCAGGCACGGCGGGCTGCAAGGTCGGTGAAGTCGTCGGCCTGAATGGGGCCGTTATCGTTTGCGTGTTTCATAAGGTCTCGACGTAACAGTGCATATTGCTTGGCCGTTATCGGCTCTTGGTTTCGTCCGGCTGTTGCCGCCGGATCGAATGCTGAACGGGGGTGGATTGACACTCTCAGCCCACCACGCCTCCTACCGGTATGTGCACTTGCGGACGCGACGCCGCAGGTTTTCAGTTCGCGTCACCGGTGAAAATTTTCCTCGATATCTGCGGGATTTAGCGCGCGAGTGGGCGGCCGGTAAGCGGGGCGGCTTGCGAAAGGGATCAGGATGGCCCCCCGGTCAGGCCGCCGTTCGGCTGGCCGCGACGACAAGCCTCCACTCGTATGAATCGTCCGGCATGATCCGGTACCGGACGCGAGATCCGACTGACCGATCTTCCCCGCCGCATTCGGCCGCAAGCGCCGCTGCTGCTTCTGCTGACAGGTTCATCGTCGACTCGCCCCCGTGATTGTCGTGAAACTCCACCCGAACACGTGCGCTACCGTCTTCATCAGACTCACCAGACAGGATTGTCACCTCGCACCATGGGAGTGGTGCAGATCTACGGAAAGTCTTTGCAGCATTTCCGGTTGACATCATCACTTCTTGGTTTGCCAACCTCTCAGGTTCGCCATCCACGCCTAAAGCATCGTCAAGGCTTGCGTATTCGTCGCTGTCGATATGGCAGCGCAATGTAAACTTGGCACCACGTGCGCTCCGAAGGTGGGCAAGCAAGACGTCTTTCTCGTCATCGTCTGCGCCCTTCTTGCCGACATATTCAGCGTGGACGATGCGCCACTTCGCAAACCGACCTCCCTCAGAGGCATGCCAGCGCGCCGCACTTTCCTCTTTCTTGGCGCCACCCTGCGCGCCCTCAACAGGGCGCGCTCCTTTAGGGGCGCCTATATTATCCTCTGTAAGAGGATGGGTTTGGGGGTCACCATGACACCTTGGGTGTGCGCTTTTGATACCTTGGGAGCGCACTTTTGATACCTTGGGAAGGTCGTCATTTGCCCCTTGGGGCGGACCTGCTAGCCGGCCGGCCAAATGATAGTCGTTCGGCATGGTGACCGTGCTGGTGCGAAAGTCCACCGCGTGCTCGCCGCCGCTGAGTTCACGGAAGCGATCTGAACCTCGGTAATAGAGCGCGATGCCATAGCGCGTCGGCAGATTGACTACACCCCTTCGACCGCCGCGCCGTATAATCCAAATTCGTTCAAGCGTGCACAGCAGTTTGCGAGCGCGCTTGATTGAGGCCAGGGAAATCGGGATGTCACGATCTATAAACGTGTCAGCACACTCCGCATAGCCGTTCTTCCAGCTGTAGGAGGCAAGCAATTTCTCGAAGAAACGAGTTGCTGTGTGAGTGACCCTCGAATCTCCGTTTATGTCGTCACGAAGATTGGAGCGCACCCAGTAGGTTGGCGCGAAATCACGCTGCTTCTTGGGCATTCGTTGGCTCCAGAGAATCCTCGGGAGCCACGAAATCGTATCGCGCTGCGCATGCCTCGGCACGCCCCCAGATCGCCTTGTAGATGGGCTCGCCGGTCGCGGTGCGCCCCTCGTATGAAATAAAGCCCTTCTCGATAAGCTCTCGAACGGCTTTGCCGATCGTGCGACGGCCACAGAATGATGCGGCAGCCAGGTCATTATGGCTGATTGCACAATGGCCGAATGCCAGCGTCGCCTTTGCAATATAATGAGCGACCCGGCCTCCAGAACCGCAACGTACAGTCCTCCACACATCGGCGTTGTGGTTGCAGTACAGGTCGCACTCTTTCTCGCCAGACGGCATCGCTGACCGAACCTGATCAAGCGTCATGGACATCGCCCATGAAGGCCCCCAATTGTTGTTACTGTTGAATAGTGCGGCTCTGCTGGGCAGGCACTAAAGCGGGCCGCCCGAAAAAGCTGGGGGAGATAGGAGGCGAGCGCGGCGGCGGTAAAGGGCCGCCGGAAGATTAATGCCAGGACTTGCGCGGTCGCGGCGCTCTCGTTGGCGACCAAGTGGAGGTCTGGCAAGGGGTCATCACCGGCTCGTGAATTGCCCTCGACCTGGGCGAGCATACCCTTTCAATGCCCGTCCGCGGTCCGGCTAAACGCATCCATCCCAGGTTTGGCCTGCGGGCGGCTCTTTAAACGGTTTTTGCGTTGCCACAGTACTGAACTGGCCATTTTTGAGAAGCGCTAGACGGCGCTCATTTTTGGGAGAGTGACATGCTCCGCCTGACTGCCATTCTTTTTTTCGTGCTCACCTTTGCCGCCCAAGCCCAAACCAACCGCCAGGAATTGAAGCGTGCCGATCTAACCGGCACCAACATGGAAGTCATCGTCAGCGTTGTGGACGTGCCGCCAGGGAATAATCTCGCGCGCCACACCCACCACGGTGAAGAGGCGGTTTACGTGCTCGATGGCGCGACACTGGCGCTCCCCGATGGCAAGGAGATTCAGTTTCCAACTGGCGCGGCAGTAATCAACGCTCGCGACGTCCCTCATGCGGGCTTCAAGATTGCGGGCGATAAGACCCTGAAGATGCTAACCGTCCACATCATTGATAAGGGCAAGCCGATGATGGAGCCGGCTCAATAGTCGCTCCGCCTGCGGCTCTGATGTATCAAAGCGACCGCGTGCTTTGCGTGCCTCGGCTTCGAGCCCAGCCGTGCTTACAGCCTTCTTTTGTTCTGTTAACAACCTAAAGGTGAATTCTCCGGTTGTGTGGTTGTGTTCGGCGCAGCAGGCTCCTCAAGACGACTCCGGCCGAGGTTTCAACTTCGGCCAGTTTCAGGCTCGTTTTTGTTCCACGAAAGTTGAAACTCTGATTGAAGGCAGGAGCCTTTTAGCCGGCCTGTCACGCCGGAGGTCGCGGGTTCGAGCCCCGTCTCTCGCGCCATTTTGGCAATTCCTTCATAGTCTTAGCCTGAACTTCTCGACGCTGTCGCGTCTGCGGCAAGCCATGGACGACATTCGAGCCGGCATAGTCAGGCCGCGCCCGAATCGTCTACGCCTCCAGGAACTTGCGGGGTCCAGGGGTGTCCCCGAGCCACCGGCCAGAACGAGGAGGTTAGACATGGCGAAGAAGGCAGCCGCTCCCGCCACTATTACGCTCAAGCACCTCGCTGCTGACATCGCGGAAAGCCAGGACCTGTCGAAAAAGCGCGCCGAGGCCGTCCTGACCAACATGGTCGACCTGATCACCAAGCACCTGAAGAAGGGCGACCGCGTCCGGATCGTCGGCCTCGGCATTCTCCAGGTCCGCAAGCGCGCCGCCCGCACCGGCCGCAATCCCGCCACTGGCGAGCCGATCCACATCAAGGCCAGCAGGAAGGTCGCGTTCCGCCCCGTCAAGGAACTGAAAGAGGCGATCTAGCAATTACGCTTCGTGACGCCCGACCCAACATCGTTCTGTCCGCAACGCAGCCCGCTTTTCTGGTATACCGCCAGCTTCCCCCTGACCCGGCGGTTTGAGCAGAAATGTCCCCCCTCACCTTTTCGCATACCGTGACCGAGCGCTTCCTGCGCTACGTCACCATCGACACCCAGTCCGATCCGGAATCGGCGGCCTCGCCTTCGACCGAGAAGCAGAAGGAGCTCGGCCGCGTGCTCGCCGCCGAGCTCAAAGCCATGGGCGTTGCGGACGCGCATCTCGACGAGTTCGGCTATGTCTATGCAACGATCCCGGCCAACACACCTAAGAAGGTGCCGGTGATCTGTTTCTGCTCGCACATGGACACCTCGCCCGACGTCACCGGCAAGGATGTCAAGCCGCAGGTGGTGAAGAACTATCGCGGCGGCGACATCGTGCTGCCCGGCGACACCAGCCAAGTGATCCGCTTCGCCGAGCACCCTGCGCTGAAGAACCAGATCGGCAACGACATCATCACGACCGACGGCACCACGTTGTTAGGCGCCGACAACAAGGCCGGCGTCGCCGAAATCATGGATGCCGCGCATTTCTTCATCAACAATCCCGATGTGAAGCACGGCACCATCAAGATCCTGTTCACGCCGGATGAAGAGATCGGCCGCGGCGTCGACAATGTCGATCTGAAGAAGCTCGGCGCCGATTTCGGCTACACCATGGACGGCGAGAGCGCCGGCTGCGTCGAGGACGAGACTTTCTCGGCCGATGGGGCTACCATCACCATCAACGGCGTCAGCGCCCATCCCGGCTATGCCAAGGGCAAGATGGAGCACGCGATCAAGATCGCCGCCGCCATCGTCGAGCGGCTGCCCAAGGAAGGCTGCTCGCCGGAGACGACCTCAGGCAAGCAGGGCTTTCTGCACCCGGTCGGCATCGAGGGCGCGCTGGAACAGGCGACGCTCTCCTTCATCGTCCGCGACTTCAACGAGGATGGGCTGAAGGAGAAGGAGGTCCTGCTCGAGAACATCGTCAAGGACGTGATGAAGGACTATCCGCGCTCGACCTACAAATTCGAGGTGCGCGAGCAGTACCGCAACATGAAGCAGGTGATCGACCGTCACCCCCACGTCCTCGAATACGCCATCGAAGCGATCCGCCGCGCCGGTTTGCGCCCGATGCGCACCGCGATCCGCGGCGGCACCGACGGCTCGCGCCTGTCCTTCATGGGCCTGCCCTGCCCCAACATCTTCGCCGGCGAGCACGCGTTTCATTCGCGGCTCGAATGGGTCAGCCGGCAGGACATGGAGAAGGCGGTGCAGACCATCGTGCATCTCGCGATGATCTGGGAAGAACGGGCCTAGCGCCCCTTATCGGGTTGTGCATGCGGAAATGGCCGGGCTTATGCCCGGCCATTTGCTTTGGGATCAGGGCACCGGCATCGCGCGCGGATTGCGATGGAACCGGTTGGCACTCGCCATCCAGCTCGGCAGCGGTTCTCCATCGCGATGTCGGCCGCCGGCGGCGGCCGCCGCCCAGGCCACTGCGGCCCCGATCAGGGTCGCGGCCGCAACCGAGAACGCAACGATGATCGAGTTGCGCCGCGCGCGGTTGATGGCTGTCCTGGCATCCGCGATCGAAGCATCGACTCGTCGTTCGGCGTCGGGCGCCGCGAGACCCGTCAGCGCGGCCACCTGCTGCACGAGATAGTTTCGATCGTCGGTGCTGACACCGCTGTGGCTCGATGACGTCATCAGGATGCGTCCCGCTTCGGCGCGGGGTTCCCGCAGATCGGTGTTGGGCGGGCGCCGCGGCGCGCGGAACAGCTTGTCGAGCTCATAGCTCAACAGCGGTTCGGCGGCCGAAGTGTTGCTGGCCGAGCTGCGCATCGGCGAACGGTCGATCGCAGCTGCACCGAGCAGCGCGAGCAGCGCGGCGCCGAGAAGCACCGCGAGAGCCCACGACGTCAGGCCATGCAGCCCGTCCCGCCGCTCGCCATCATCCTCGATCGTTGCAAGTGCCGGCGCCGGTCGCGCGGTCCGGCCGGCGATGTAACCGCCAAAGCCAAAACTGACGATCGCCTGGATGATCAGATACAAGCCGGACAGCAACGCAAGGGCCGCTGAGGCATCCCGCCATGTCGGCGAGGCCGAGCTGACACCCAGGCCGACCGCGACGCCAAAGCCGATCAGGATGAACGACATTGCGCTGGCGGCGAGAGAGCCTGCAAGTACCGAGCTCCATTGGATGGTCCGGCGTTCGTCGGCTGTAGCCACGCCGCCCTCCATGACGTCTTCCCGTATGAGAGTTTCAATAGCCATCGCCGTTCTCTCAGCGCAGGCCGAAGAACGACAGGATCGCCATGATCACGACGATCAAGCCGATGAGATAAATCAGTCCGTCCATGGTCCCTTCCTCCTCAGATACCTCTGCTCGGTAATCACAAGGAATGAGGAACGTTCCAAATTTGTCATCTGCCATGGAACGGATCGGCGAGATGCGCATTGTCTGCGCGAGTCCCAAGGATGAAGATTGTGAGCACATGAGGCCCCAGCCGGTCAGTCCCGGGCTGGGGCCTTTGCGCTTAGGGCCGGCTTTGAGGTCTCTTGCTGGGTTAACGACGCCGAGGGCAGATGATGAAATGCGGTCGGCGGAACCTTCCGGATCGGGAGCGCCGCGTGGACCGCAGAACAGCCTGGCTGTATCAGGCAAATGCGCATTCCGGGAAAAGGCCATCCCCGTTTCCACCATCACGGTCGAGCCGCGACTTCTTGCGATCTGCCGAACGATCTCGTCGCGGTAACGGGGCCTCCGCGCTGGTTAACGCCCGATTGCCGGAGGCTCCTTTGCACAAGGCACGCAAACGAATGGCCAAGTCGTGATGCCCGGCCGGTTTGCAGGTTCCGCTCCGCCGTGCGACAATGAGGCATGTCCGTGAGACCGTTCGCCAACGCTGTGGTGATGCTGCTGGTGGCAGCCGGGCTCCTGCTCGCGCCGCTGGCGACGCCTGCATCCGCCATGCCGGTATCCGGTGCTGTTGCCAGCATGCCCGCAATGTCAGACGACACGCAAGGCATGTCCGAAGACATGCCCTGCTGCCCGGATCAGACCAAGAGCAAGGCCTGCGGTTCCTGTCCGTTCGTCGCATTGTGCATGCTGAGCCTGTCGCTCTCCGCTCCGTTCGGAGCGAGCACGATGATCGAGCGGCAGCCGCAGAGGAGCGCGCTCGCGCCGCGCAATGACCGCCTGCGCGACGGGCTCGCCGCCAAGCCACCCGACCATCCTCCTCGAACCCGGGCCTGATTGGCGCTGACGCGCCTGATGATCGTGCGCGCCGACATCGGCGCGCACGCCATTGCCTGCCGATTGGCTGCATCCCGGCTCGCCGCGTGCAGCTCCGGCGGCTCCATCAGACCCATCGAGGAACTATAAATCATGACGACGACCAAGCTCGCGCGCACCGCTCTGGCCGCGCTGATCGGTGCTGTGCTCACGGGGAGCGCTCAGGCCGAGATCAAGAACTACGAATTCCAACTAGTTCAACCGACCATCAAGACGGGGGCCGATCGCATCGTAACCGTGCGGCTGGTCGACAAGACCAGCGGCAAGGCGATACCCGATGCGGTGATCTTCGCCACTCGGCTCGACATGGCGCCTGACGGCATGCAGGAGATGGTCACCAAGCTCACGCCGCTGCCGGGCACCGAACCCGGGACCTATCGCTTCAAGGCCAATTTCAGCATGGCCGGACGCTGGCAGCTCTCACTGGGCGCCAAGGTGCAGGGCGAGACTGGCACGGTCGAAAACAAGCTCGTCGTCACGGCCGAGAAATGACCCGCCTCGCCGTTACAGGCAGTGCCGCTGCGATTTTCGCGGCGGCCGCTGTCGCGCTGATTGGCGGCCGCGCCATGCAGCCTCAGTCGGGGTCAAGCTCGCTGACCTTCGCCGCGCAGGCGGACACGGGCGCACCGATCTATTTCCGGGATCCGGACGGCAGGCCGTTCTACTCGCTCACCCCGAAGAAGACGGCCGACGGCCGCGACTATCGCGCCGTGCGGGCGAACGAGGACATCAGCTTCGACGAGCCGGACGAATCGCCCAGGGTCGTAACGGCTGACGCCAAGGGCGATCGCAAGATCAAATATTACCGCAACCCGATGGGCCTGCCAGACACCTCGCTGGTGCCGAAGAAGGACTCGATGGGGATGGATTACATTCCCGTCTACGAAGGCGAGGACAGCGACGACGGTTCGGTGAAACTGTCGCCCGGCAAGATTCAGCGTAGCGGCGTCAAATCCGAACCGGCCGAACTGCGCCGGATCAGAATGCTGCTGCGCGCGCCCGGCACGATCCAGCTCGATGAACGCCGGGTCTCGGTGGTCGCGATGCGCGCTGACAGTTTTGTGCAGAAGGTGGCCGACGTCACCACGGGCAGCCGCGTCACCAAAGGCCAGCCGCTGATGGAGATCTACAGCTCCGCCGTCGCGTCGGCAGCCGCCGAATATCTCGCGACGATCACCTCGAAGACGACGGGGGGCATCGAGCCCTATGGCCGCGGCTCCCGGCAGCGCCTGATCAATCTCGACGTCCCCGAACCCGTCATCGTCGAAATGGAGAAGAGCCACGCCCTGCCGATCACCATTCAGTGGTCGTCGCCGCGCGATGGCATCGTGCTTCAGCGCAACGCCATCGAGGGCATGCGTGCCCAGCCCGGGGACGTGCTGTTCCGCATCGCCGACATCTCGCAGGTCTGGGCGACCGTCGATGTGGCCGAACGCGATCTCGGCAATGTCGCGGTCGGCCAGCCCGTGACGGTGCGGGCCCGCAGCCATCCCGGGCGGGACTTCAAGGGCCTGATCAGCGTGATCTATCCGCAGGTGAACAAGGAGACGCGCACGGCGCGAGTGCGAATTGAGCTGGCGAATGCCGATCTCGCTTTGCTTCCCGACATGTATGTCGACGCCGAGATCGACACCGGCACACCGGTGCCGGTGCTCAGCGTCGCCGAGAGCGCGCTGCTGGACACCGGCAGCCGACAGGCCGTGCTGGTCGACAAGGGCCAGGGCCGATTCGAGCCGCGCGAGGTCAAGCCCGGACGGCGCGGCGACGGCTATGTCGAAATCCGCGACGGCCTTGCCGAGGGCGACGCCGTCGTCACCTCCGCCAACTTCCTGATCGATGCCGAGAGCAATCTGAAGGCCGCGCTGAAAGGCTTCACCGAAGCCGGCACGGCGCAAGCCGGCGACAAGGCGATGGGAGCCAGGCCATGATCGCGCGCCTCATCGCATGGTCGGCACGCAACCTGCTGCTGGTGCTGTTCGGCGCTGGCTTTGCCGCCGCCGCGGGCCTCTATGCCCTCGTTCATCTGCCGCTCGACGCCATTCCCGATCTCTCCGACACCCAGGTCATCGTCTACACCGAATATCAGGGACAGGCGCCGCAGGTGATCGAGGACCAGGTCACCTATCCCCTCGCCACGGCGATGCTGACGGTGCCGAAATCGAAGGTGGTGCGCGGATTCTCCTTTTTCGGCGTCTCCTTCGTCTATGTCATCTTCGAGGACGGCACCGACATCTACTGGGCGCGCTCGCGCGTGCTCGAATTCCTCAACGGGGCGGCATCGCGGCTGCCGGCCGGCGTGGCGCCGACGGTCGGCCCGGACGCTACCGGCGTCGGCTGGGTCTACCAATACGCCGTGATGTCGAAAGAGCTGAACCTCGCGGAGACCAGGACCATCCAGGACTGGAACCTGAAATTCGCCCTGGCCAGGGCCGAAGGCGTCGCGGAGGTCGCCGGCGTCGGCGGCTTCGTCAAGCAGTACAACGTCATCCTCGATCCGCAGCGCATGCGCGACCTCGGCATCACCATGCAGAAGATGCGCGAGGCGATCCGCGCCAGCAATGCCGATGTCGGCGGCCGCACCGTCGAGCTGTCCGAGTTCGAATATGTCATCCGGGGCAAGGGCTATCTTAGGGGCATCGAGGATCTCGGCGACATCGTGCTGAAGGCCGACAACGGCACACCGGTCAAGCTCCGCGACGTCGCCCGCGTCGAGCTCGGTCCCGACGAGCGGCGCGGCATCGCCGAGTTCAATGGCGAGGGCGAGGTTGCGAGCGGCATCGTGCTCCAGCGTTTTGGCGTGAACGCGCTCGACGTGATCGAGAACGTCAAGAAGCGCTTCAGGGAGATCGCAACCAGCCTGCCGAAATCGGTCGAGATCGTTCCGGTCTACGACCGCTCGAACCTGATCTACGCCGCGATCGATACGCTGAGGCATACGCTGATCGAGGAGAGCATCGTCGTCGCCCTCGTCTGCATCGTGTTCCTGTTGCATGTCCGCAGCGCACTGGTCGCGGTCCTGATGCTTCCCGTGGGCGTTCTGATGGCTTTTGGTGCCATGAAACTGCTCGGGATCGGCTCCAACATCATGAGTCTCGGCGGAATTGCGATCGCAATCGGTGCCATGATCGATGCCGCCATCGTCATGATCGAGAACGCCCACAAGCATCTCGAACGCGCCGAGCCCGGGCGCTCGCGGCTCGCGATCCTGATCGACGCTGCGGTGGAAGTCGGGCCCGCCCTGTTCTTCAGTCTCCTGATCATCACCGTGTCGTTCATGCCGATCTTCACGCTGGAATCGCAAGAGGGACGGCTGTTCAGCCCGCTCGCCTTCACCAAGACCTTTGCGATGGCCGCGGCGGCGCTGCTCTCGGTGACATTGGTCCCGGCGCTGATGGTGATCTTCGTCCGCGGCAAGATCATTCCGGAGCACAAGAATCCGATCAACCGCTTCCTGATCTGGATTTACCGCCCGGTGATCTCAGGTGTGCTGCGCGCCAAGATCCCCGTGATCCTGCTCGCGCTCGGCGTGCTCGCGGTGTCGGTCTGGCCGGCCGGGCGGCTCGGTACCGAGTTCATGCCCAACCTCAACGAAGGCACCCTGCTCTACATGCCGACGACGCTACCCGGCATTTCCGTGACCAAGGCCACCGAGCTGATGCAGATACAGGACCGCATCATCCGCTCGTTTCCAGAGGTTGCCTCGGTCTACGGCAAGGCTGGGCGCGCGGCGACTGCAACCGACCCTGCCCCACCGGAAATGTTCGAGACCATCGTCAACCTGAAGCCGAAGGCTGAGTGGCGCGCGGGCGTGACTGTCGACAGTCTGGTCGCCGAGATGGACAAGGCCTTGCAGTTTCCTGGCGTCTCCAACGCCTGGACCATGCCGATCAAGGCCCGCATCGACATGCTCTCGACCGGCATCCGAACGCCCGTCGGCGTCAAGGTCATCGGCACCGATCTCGCCGGCATCGACAAGCTTGCAAAGCAGGTCGAGCAGGTGCTCAAGGCGGTCCCCGGCACCTCGTCGGCCTATGCCGAGCGCGGCCTCGGTGGTTACTACCTCGAGATCACGCCGAACCGCGAGGCGCTGTCGCGCTACGGCATCATGGTGCAGGACGTGCAGGACACGATCGCGACCGCACTCGGGGGCCAGACCGTGACGACGACGGTGGAGGGGCGTCAGCGCTTCACGGTCAATATGCGCTACCCGCGCGACCTGCGCGACAATCCGAAGGCGATCAGCAGCGACATCCTGGTGCCGATGCCATCAGGCGGCGCCGTCCCTCTCGGTGAGGTCGCGAGCGTAACGCCGGCACGCGGGCCGACCTCGATCCGAACCGAAAACGGCCAGCTTGCGACCTATATTTACGTCGACATTCGCGACCGCGATCTCGGCGGCTATGTCGCCGATGCCCGGCACGCCGTGCAGGCAAGCATCGAATTCCCGCCCGGCTATTATCTGGTTTGGAGCGGGCAGTACGAATATCTCGAACGCGCCACCGCGCGGCTCAAGATCGTGGTGCCGGTGACGCTGCTGATCATCTTCCTGCTGCTCTATCTCAACTTCCGCTCGGTCACCGACACCATGATCGTCATGCTCTCGCTGCCCTTCGCCCTGGTCGGCGGCCTCTGGCTGATGTGGTGGCTCGGCTTCAACCTATCGGTCGCGGTCGCCGTCGGCTTCATCGCGCTGGCGGGCGTGGCAGCCGAAACCGGCGTCGTAATGCTGATCTATCTCAACCACGCGCTCGCGGCGACCAAAGCGCGCTGCGCGCTCGCGGACCGCATGCTGACGCGCGCGGATCTCTACGCCGCCATCATGGAGGGCGCCGTTGAGCGCGTCCGCCCGAAGATGATGACGGTGGTCGCGATCATGGCCGGCCTGCTGCCGATCATGTGGAGCACCGGCACCGGCTCGGAGATCATGCAGCGCATCGCCGTGCCCATGATCGGCGGCATGATCTCGTCCGCCCTGCTGACGCTGATCGTGATCCCCGCGATCTTCGCCCTGGTGAAGGGTCTTGGACTGGATTCGGCCGGGGACGCCGTCATGCCTGTCCACATTGCGGAGGCCGCTGAATGAAGCCGTAGCCGTCGACGATGCGAATGGTCGCAGCCGCGCGAGTGCCTGTGCGGCTGCGACGTTGAGTTCCCATACGTAACATTGTTGCGGGTCGACACTGTTCCCATCGCTGTGGTAGGCCAGCCTGATCGACAGGATGAGTAAATTCGTGGTCTTGAACCGCCGGCCCCTCAGACTCAGGCACACGCGCAATTGGCGTGGGCTCGTGGCTGTGTTTGTCACGGTCATGTACCTGCTGTCCGGCGCGCTCCACGGCACTCATGACATCAATGTGACCAGCCCGTCCGGCGGCTCGGACATCGCTTCGATTCTCGATGGCACCGCAGGCCACGGCGACCACAAGGTGATCGGCGGACACCATTGCCACGGCTGCTTCTCGGTGACGGTGGCGCAGCCGGCGCTATCCGCCGCATCCGTCGCGCTCGCGTCTGCATCGCGCCCGCAGCGTGGACCCCGGCTCGCCGGAATTATTCCCGATACCGACTCGCCGCCTCCCAAACACATTGCCTGAACGGATTGGTCGGGCGCCCGCGCCCATTAGGTTCATCCTTCACAGGTCGGCTTCATGTTTTGCAGGGGTATGGCCGCGCGCCTCGCGTGCGCTGCGGCGTGTCTGATTGCCGGGTTGGCGCTTGCACCGGCTTACGCCCAGACTTTGACGATGCGGAGCGCGCTGTCGCGCGCGCTGGAGGCGAGCCCGCGCCTGACGGCAGCTGAGCGCGACCTTGGCATTGCCACGGGCCAGCGCATCCAGGCGGGCGCGCTGCTCAATCCGGAGCTGTCCTATGAGCAGGACGATTCACTCGGCTCTGGCAAATATCGCGGGACGCGGTCGGCCGAGACTACGCTCCAAATCAGCCAAGCTTTCGAGCTGTTCGGCAAACGGGAAGCGCGGATTGCCGCCGGCGCAGCCGGCATCGAGGTCGCCGCGATCCAGCGCAAGGCCGTCAGGCTGGAGCTGCTGTCGGAGACCGCGATCGCCTTCCTCAGCGTGCTCGGCGCGCAGCGGCGCATCCAGATCCTCGACGAGCAGATCGCCGCGATCGACCGCCTGACGCCGCTGCTGCGCCGCCGCGTCGAGGCCGGCGCCTCCTCGCCCGCCGAGACCGGCCGCGCCGAAGTCGCCTCCGCCCTGGTGAAAGCCGACCGCGAGCGCTTCAAGGCGACGCTGGCCAGCGCCCGGCGCGAGCTGGGGGTGCTGATGGGAGATCCCGCCGCGAAATTCGGCGAGGTCTCCGGCCGGCTCGACACCACCGATCGGCCGCCGACGTTCCAGTCGGTGGTCGCCGCCATCGATGCCAATCCGCAACTGGTGCGCTGGACCGCCGTCTATGCCCAGCGCAATGCCGAGCTGTTGCTGGCACGGCTCAAGCCCTATCCCGACGTGCGGATCGCAGCCGGCTGGCGCCATTACAACGAAACCAATGACGATGCCGTGCGCTTCACCGTCTCGGTGCCGATTCCCGTGTTCGACCAGAACCAAGGCAACATCCTTTCCGCCCAGGAAAGCCTCGCCAAGACCAAAGCCGAGCGCGAGGCCAACCGCAACATGCTGATCGTGATCGCCGGCCGCGCCTATGATTCGCTCCAGGGTTCGCTGCGCGAACTCGCGGTCCTGCGCGAGACCGCGATCCCCAAGGCCGTCGAAGCGTCCGAAGCAATCTCGCAAGGTTACGCCCAGGGCCGCTTCACACTGCTCGAAGTGCTGGACGCCCAGGCGAGCGTCGCCCAGGCGCGGCTGCGGGAGCAGGAGGCGCTGCAGAATTTCCATGCAGGCGTTGCGACCATCGAAGGCCTTGTCGGCAATCCCTTCACGCTGGCGCGGGAGAGCGCACGATGAAGACGTCCTCCACCCTTGTCGTCGCCCTCGTTGCCGCCGGGCTCGGCGCCTACGCCTATTCCATGCTCGCGCCGGCCAGGCTCTCGCCAGCCGAGCATGCCGCGGAGAAGAAGCCGGAGAAACCGAACGACCATGTCGAGCAGGACGAGCACGGCGCCGATCGCATCCGCATCTCCGACGTCAAGCTCGCCGCCGCCGGCGTGGTGCTGGCGGAGGCCGCGAGCGCGACGCTGACCGACACGCTCGCCTTCAACGGCATCCTGCGCGCCAATCAGGAAGCCGTGGTGCAGGTGACGCCGCGCTTTCCAGGCATCGCCAAATCGCTCCTGAAGCGCATTGGCGACAAGGTCGCCAAGGACGATCTGCTCGCCGCGATCGAGAGCAACCAGAGCCTCACCGTCTACGAGCTGAAAGCACCGATCGCCGGCACCATCATCGAGCGGCAGATCTCGCTCGGCGAATACGCCTCCGAACAAAAGCCGGCCTTCGTCCTCGCCGATCTCTCCACCATCTGGGTCGACCTGTCGATCTACCGGCAGGACCTGCGGCGCGTCCGCCTCAATGACGAGGTGCTGATCGATCCCGATGATGGCCGCGGCGAGATCAAGGGCATGATCTCCTACATGGCGCCGATTGGCTCGAGCGAAACCCAGACCGCGCTGGCCCGCGTGGTGCTGCCAAATTCGGACGGGCGCCTGCGTCCCGGCCTGTTCGTCACGGCGCGGCTGATCCTCGCCGCGCGCAACGTCGCGGTCGCGGTGCGCCGCAGCGCGATCCAGACGCTGGAGAACCGGACCATCGTGTTCGTCCGCGAGGACGGCGACAAGATCGAGGCGCGGCCGGTGGAGCTTGGGGATGCCGATCCGCGCCATGTCGAGATCAAGGCGGGCCTTGCGGCCGGCGAGCATTACGTCGCGGAGAACAGCTTCGTCGTGAAGGCGGAGATGGGCAAGGGTGAGGCCGAGCATGATTGAGCGTCTCATCGCCGCCTCAGTTCATCAACGCTGGCTGGTTCTGCTGCTGGCGCTCGGCGCCCTCGCCTTCGGCGTCTGGAATTTCCAGCACCTGCCGATCGATGCCGTGCCTGACATCACCAACGTCCAGGTCCAGATCAACACCCGTGCGCCCGGCTATTCGCCGCTGGAGACCGAGCAGCGCATCACCTTCCCGGTCGAGACCGCGATGGGCGGCCTGCCGAAGCTGGATTACACCCGGTCGCTGTCGCGCTATGGCCTGAGCCAGGTGACGGTCGTCTTCAAGGACGGCACTGACATCTACTTCGCCCGCCAGCTCGTCGGCGAACGCATCCAGCAGGTGAAGGACCAGCTTCCGGCCGGGGTCGAGGTCGCGATGGGCCCGGTCTCGACCGGGCTCGGCGAAATCTTCATGTATACCGTCGAGGCCAAGGCGGGCGCCAAGACGCAAGGCGGCCACGACTATTCGCTGACCGATTTGCGGACCGTGCAGGACTGGATTATCCGGCCGCAGCTTCGCAACGTGCCAGGCGTGATCGAAGTCAACACCATCGGCGGGTTCGAGCGGCAGTTCCACGTGCTGCCGGACCCGGGCAAGCTGATGGCCTACCGGCTCGGCTTTCGCGACGTCATGACGGCGCTCGCCGCCAACAACGCCAATGTGGGCGCCGGCTATATTGAGCGCAACGGCGAGCAATACCTGGTTCGCTCCCCGGGCCAGGTCGGCAATATCAACGAGATCCAGGACATCGTCATCGGCTCGCGCGGCGGCAATCCCGTCAGGATCAGGGATGTCGCGACAGTGACGGAAGGCCGCGATCTGCGCACAGGCGCGGCGACGCGGGCCGGCGAGGAAACCGTGCTCGGTACCGCGATGTTGCTGATCGGGGAGAACAGCCGGACCGTGGCGCGCCGCGTCGCAGCCCGCCTGGAGGACATCGCCAAGTCGCTGCCCGAAGGCGTCGTGACGCGGACCGTCTACGACCGCACCGATCTGGTCGAAGCCACCATCCGCACGGTCCGGAATAATCTGCTGGAAGGCGCGGCGCTGGTGGTGGCCGTGTTGTTCCTGATCCTCGGAAACATCCGCGCCGCGCTGGTCACCGCCTGCGTCATTCCGCTGTCCATGGCCATGACCATTACCGGCATGGTCAAGACCAAGGTCAGCGCCAACCTGATGAGTCTCGGCGCGATCGACTTCGGCATCATCGTCGACGGCGCGGTGATCATCGTCGAGAACTGCCTGCGCATGCTGGCCGCGGCCCAGCGCGAGAAAGGCGGGCTGCTGACGACCTCGGAGCGGCTGCGTGCGATCCTGCGCGGGTCGAGCGAGGTGATCAAGCCGAGCCTGTTCGGAACCCTGATCATCGCGGTGGTCTACCTCCCCGTGCTGACGCTGACCGGCGTCGAAGGCAAGATGTTCACGCCGATGGCGC
The DNA here is from genome assembly GCF_023074095.1 of Bradyrhizobium sp. 137. Classification (NCBI taxonomy): domain Bacteria; kingdom Pseudomonadati; phylum Pseudomonadota; class Alphaproteobacteria; order Hyphomicrobiales; family Nitrobacteraceae; genus Bradyrhizobium; species Bradyrhizobium sp. 137. Next base: position 209,223 of record NZ_JADPKU010000042.1, on the reverse strand, counting down.
TGACCGTGCTGATGGCGCTCGGCGCTGCCGTGCTGTTCTCCATCACCTTCGTGCCGGCGGCGGTTGCCATCTTCGTCACCGGCAAAGTATCCGAGCACGAGAACCTGTTCATGCGGGCGGCGAAGCGCGCCTATCTTCCCCTGCTCCGATTTGCCATCGACAACCGGCTCGCCGTCGCAATCATGACCGCGCTCATCGTGGTCGCAAGCGGCATCGCTGCCGCGCGGATGGGTGGCGAGTTCATTCCGAGTCTGGACGAAGGCGACGTCGCCCTGGCCTCGATCCGGATTCCCGGGACCAGCCTTACGCAGTCGCTTGATCTTCAGAAGGCGCTGGAGAAACGCATCAAGCAGATTCCGGAGGTGAAGGAGTTCTTCACCCGTATCGGCACCGCCGAGATCGCCACCGACCCGATGTCGCCGGCGCAGACCGACGGCTACATCATGCTGAAGCCGCGCGCCGAATGGCCCGACCCGAACAAGCCGAAGTCGGAGGTGATCGAGGCCATCGACCATGCCGCTAACGAGATTCCCGGCAGCGCCTATGAGATCTCCCAGCCGATCCAGTTCCGTGTCAACGAGCTGATCTCCGGCGTGCGCAGCGACGTCGGCGTCAAGATCTTCGGCGATGACCTCGACATCCTGCAAGGCGCGGCAAAACGGGTCGAGGCAGCGATCCGCGGCATCCGCGGCGCCAGCGACGTCAAGATCGAACAGGTTGCGGGCCTGCCGATCCTCACCGTCCGGCTCGACCGCCAGGCGCTCGCCCGCTATGGCCTCAGCATCAGTGAGGTGCAGGGTATCGTCGAGATCGCAGTGGGCGGCAAGTCGGCCGGCAAACTGTTCGAGGGCGACCGCCGTTTCGACATCGTGGTGCGCCTGCCGGAGCATCTGCGTGGCAATCTCGAGGCGATCCGGGCTATCCCGATCCCGCTGCCGCCCGGTGAGGAGGCCAGCTCCGGCACGGCCGTGCGAACCGCGCTGGCCGCCTCTCCCCTCGCCCAGATGCGGTATGTGCCGCTGTCATCGGTCGCCACAGTCGATGCGACGCCCGGCCCCAACCAGATCAGCCGCGAAAATGGCAAGCGGCGCATCGTCGTCACCGCCAATGTCCGCGCGCGCGACCTCGGCTCCTTCGTCGCCGAGGCCGAAGCGGCGGTGGCTGAGAAGGTCAAGCTGCCGCCGGGCTACTTCATCCGCTGGGGCGGGCAGTTCGAGCAACTGGTCTCCGCGACCAAGCGGCTGACGATCGTGGTGCCGGTGGCGCTGCTGCTCGTGTTCCTGCTGCTGTTCATGGGCATGGGATCGGCTGCGGATGCGGCACTGGTGTTCTCCGGCGTGCCGCTGGCGCTGACCGGCGGAGTCGCGGCGCTGCTGCTGCGCGACATTCCGCTGTCGATCAGCGCCGGTGTCGGCTTCATCGCGCTGTCCGGCGTCGCCGTGCTCAACGGGCTCGTCATCATCGCCTTCATCGAGCGGCTGCGCAGCGAGGGGCGATCCGTCGTCGATGCCGTGCGCGCGGGCGCGCTGACGCGGCTGCGCCCGGTGCTGATGACGGCCCTCGTCGCCTCCCTCGGTTTCGTGCCCATGGCGCTCGCGACCGGCGCTGGCGCCGAGGTGCAGCGGCCGCTCGCGACCGTGGTGATCGGCGGCATCATCTCCTCGACCGTGCTGACGCTGCTGGTGCTGCCGGCGCTCTACGTGCTGTTCCGCCGTGACGAGGTGCGCGAAGCGCCTACAATGGCGCCTGATTTGGCAGCGTCCGGGGAGCGCTAGAGATGGCCGGCCCCGACCATCACGAACATCGCCATCATGATCATGCCGGCTATCCACACGATCATGGTCACGATCATGCTCATGGTCTTGGCCACGCGCATGTGCATGCGCCGACCAGCTTCGGCAAGGCGTTCGCGATCGGCATTTCGCTGAACATCGCGCTGGTCGTGGCCGAAGCCGTGTATGGCTATATCGGCAACTCCACCGCCCTGCTCGCGGATGCCGGGCATAACCTTTCCGACGTGCTCGGCCTGGTCGTCGCCTGGGGTGCGTCGATTGCAGCGCGACGCGCGCCGAGCGGCCGCTTCACCTACGGCCTGCGCGCCTCCACCATCCTGGCCGCGCTGGCGAATGCGGCGTTCCTGCTGGTCGCAACCGGCGCGATCGGCTGGGAGGCGATTTTGCGTTTGCGCGAGCCGGAGCCGGTCGCCGGCGTGACCGTAATGGTGGTGGCAGGCGTCGGCATCCTCATCAACGGTTTTACCGCCATACTGTTCGCACGCGGACGCAAAAACGATATCAACATCGAAGGCGCCTATCTGCACATGGCGGCGGATGCCGCCGTCTCGCTCGGCGTCGTCGTCTCGGCGGCGCTGATCACGTGGACCGGCTGGCTCTGGCTCGATCCCTTAACCAGCCTCCTCATCTGCGCCATCATCCTCTGGGGCACGACCAGCCTGTTGCGCGGCTCCATCGATATGTCAATGGCGGCAGCGCCCAAGGGCACCGACCTCGCCGCGATCAGGGCGTTCCTGCTGGCGCGGCCGGGCGTCTCCGCGATCCACGATCTCCACGTCTGGCCGATCTCGACCACCGAGACGGCGCTGACCTGCCACCTCGTCATGCCCGCCGGCAGCACAGGCGATGCATTCCTGATGGAGACCGCGCAACTGCTCAAGACCTCGTTCCGCGTCGGTCACACCACGATTCAGGTCGAGACGCATCCTGACAACGGCTGCGCCCTGGCGCCGGACGATGTGGCGTAGGATCTCACGGTCCATCCACCCGCCATCGCGAGGAGCTCGCGACAAAATTGCACAGCAATTTTGCGCTGATGCGACGAAGCAATCCAGACTGTCTCTGCTGAGGCCGCCTGATTTGCTTCGCTGCGCGCAATGACGATCGGGAAGCAGCGCGCTTACGCCGCCTTCGCTGTCACGATCCAGATCGCGCCCTGCAACGTCACCGACTGCCCTTCCTGAAACGGCGCGAGCATGTCGCGGATCGAAGCCTTGGCGGCCTCGTACGTCTCCGGCGGATGGCCCTGAAGCGCGCGGCTGGCGGGGCCGATCTGGAGTGCGCCGTCGACAGCGGCATCGAGGCCACCGCCGATCGCTATATCCATCGCCAGATTGTGCGGCTGCAATGCAAGGTCCACGAAGCCGGCACCTTTCAGGATGCGCATCACGCGCTCTTCGGAGGCGAAGGCGAACGGGCCCGGCTCTTCCGGTCCGACCGGCGGCATTTTCGGCACGTGCTTGTAGACCGCCATCAGCGGCGCCATCATCCAGGGGTTTTCCTTCGGCTCGCGCCAGCAAGCGAAAGCGAGCCGCCCTGTCGGCTTCAGCGCTGCCCGCAAATTGGTGAAGGACACAATGGGATCGGCGAAGAACATCACGCCGAAACGCGAGGCGAGCAGATCGAAGCTCGCCGGTTCGAACGAATGCACCGTGGCATCCGCCAGCACGAAATCGAGCGGCAGGCCCTTCGGCGCCAACGCGCGCGCCTGCGACAGCATCGGCTCGGAGACGTCGAGACCGAGCGCAAAGCCATCAGGCGCCACCGCCTTCGCAAGGGCGACCGTCGTTGCACCGGAGCCGCAGCCAACGTCGATCACGCGCTCGCCGGGCTTCGGCTCGGCACGGTCGATCAGCACGTCCGCGATCGGCCCGAGCAGTTTTTCCTGCACCGCATGACGATCGGCCCAACGTTGGCCGCTCGGGCCGTTCCAATAGGCGATCTGGTCGGCGTTGAGCTCGTGTCCGCTTGACTGTTCCATCAACCCTCTCCGCGACGGTGCCGAACGTCCGCGCTCGGCCCGAGACGCTTATCCACATGCCGATCCCAGCCGCAAGGCCGATTTCCGCGCGGGACAAGCCCCGACGCCGCTTTGCCAAGCCAAGTCGACACGGCCAAGCGGCCCTGTATGAACTCAGCGAACGGGAGAAAACCCCGTGAAGTCGGAACGATCAGTCGACATCGATTGCTTGCGGACAATCTCGATCATATGGGTGCCTGACCCACCCGCTTGCCTGGCTTCGCCAATGGCAGCCGGAGGCGGTCAAATCCTCCGTCGCTGCACGCCCAGCGACGTGACACCCCAAGACTTGCCGATCGCGCCGGCTTTCGCGCAGGCAGGCGCGGCAGCACATCGATGATGACATACAGTCCGGCAGACGGTCTGATCCGGACGGATGACGGCGCAAGGCGATCAGCACCGGTTACGTCAGGAGGATTTACGACGGGTCGAGGAGGAGCTCAGTCATTGAGGCGCCTCTCCGCCGTTGCGGGTGCCCCTCGTTTCTAGCCACAGCAAATCGTAGGCCGGCGCCCTCTATCGAGCGCCGCGCCTCACTCGCCGTTCCTCCAAGCTAGCGCCAGAACAGCGCCAGCAGCAGGATGACCGGAAGCGGAATTCCTAGCAGCCACAACAGGGCGCCTCGACCAAGTGTCATGGTGTCCGGCCTCTTCTAGCTTTGACATAGACCAAGCCGCGAAGCCCTCGGGAGTTCCTGCTTCAGGAACGGAAGATTTGAGGGCGCGTTGGAACAGAAAGTGGAAGTTCATGGAGGATCTCACCATGGTGACACGTGCAATACCTAATCCCTTTTTTGGCTGGACATGGTCGGCCGTGCTGGCTGGCATGTTCGCTTCGCTGGTCGTCCAGATCTTGCTGACGATGCTCGGTCTGGGCATTGGCTTGCTCGCAATCGACATACCCACAGCCTCAACGGCACCCGCTGGCGCTGGCTGGGCGGCGTTCGTGTGGTGGGCGGTGTCGGGAATCATCGCCGCCTTTGTCGGCGGTGCCGTTGCGGCAGCCAACTCGCCGGATCAGTCCGGGCTCGGCCGCGTCGGTCACGCACTTGCCGCCTGGGCGGTCACAACCGTGGTCGTGGTGGCTGCGGCAGCGATGATGCCGGCGTCCGCGACCAGCATCGCCAGCAACCTCGTCGGCCCGTCATATACAGCGAGCGCCCGGATCGCCTATTGGTCGAACAATACGGGACGGGATACGGTCGGTGCGACGACTCGGCCGGCCACGCCGGCCCAGCTCGATGAGGCCCGCAAACACTTCTCGTACGTGATGTTTGCAAGCTTCTGTTCGCTGCTCCTCGGCGCAGGAGCGGCCTATGCCGCCGGTACGGCGACGACGGCCCAGGCGGTCAAGGAAACGGCAGGGCCGATGACGTGACGGCACAACGCAGGCTCGGGAATGGAACGCTGGCGCGGGATCTGTGCGCATTGCGGCCGTATTGGTTTCACCGAACGGCCACATCGGAATCAGATGCCAACCAAATTACCTCGATAGGTTCGCCGTTCCTCAAACTGGAAAGGCATACCATGCGCAGCTTCACGGCATCCGTCATCGTTGCAGCTCTCGCCCTCGGGACACCGGCTCTGGTGCAGGCACAGGGCGCATCGCCGCAATCCGGCGCCGAGTCCCCGTCCACGCAGTCCAGCACGGTGATCCGGAGCATACAGGTTGTCGACGTTAAGGAATTGCAGCCGGCGGTGCGCGCGAAAGTCGATGAACTCGTGGCGCACACAAGCGATCAGGACATCCAGTCGCTTCGGCAGTCCATCGACGCCACACCGCAGGCAGCCTCCGTGCTCAAGGCCAAGGGCTTGAGCTCGTCACAAGTCGTCGCGATCAACATCGCCGACGGTGTCCTGACGATGTTCACCAAGACGGCGTGACATCAGACGGGAGATTCGAAACGCACGGTGGCGGCGAGCTGATCGCCGCCCCCTCAGCCGGACGACGAGATTCGCGCTACGAAAAAAGAGGAGGGCCCTGCAGCGGGCCTGCAGCAGGGCTACTCGTGTTCAGCATCAAAACCCTGCCCAGGCGGCAAATTGGAGCCAGTTGGCGGCGCGCTCGGCCCTTGCTTCGGCACCCGCCGGGGCGCTAAAGAGGCGCACTTGGGCGGTTAGCTCAGCTGGTTAGAGCATCTCGTTTACACCGAGAGGGTCCGCGGTTCGAATCCGTGACCGCCCACCAGCCTTCGCTCGCTTCGCGAGCTACGGCTGGGCAAGCCACCTTCGGAACATCATTGACGCGAAGCGGGCGAGGGCTGTCACGCCGAAGCCGGACAGGCGAAGGCGGACTTCCCGACACTCGCCGAGCTCAATCCTGCGGCCGGCCCGGCAGCAACGGCACCGCGTCGATCCACACCGCCGCCGACCGGCACCAGATTTGCCGCGTCGGCCGCAACTTGTCGCGCTGGCGGATGCTACCCCAGCGGATGCCCCAATCATCGGCCTGGTCGCCCTCGCCGCTCGTGAATAGCGGGGAACCGCAATCGGCGCAGAAATGCTGGAAGCGCATCTGGCCGTTGTCGCCCCGCTTGCCATAGATTTTGGGCGTGCCGCCGGTCAGGCGGACGTCGGCTCCGGAACAGACGGCCGTCACCCGGAACGGCGAGCCGGTCAGGGTCTGGCAGTCAGTGCAGTGGCAAACCGAGACCGCCTCGGGATCGATGTCGGCCTCGAAGCTGATCTTGCCGCAATGGCATTGCCCATCGATCTGCATCGCCCTCTCCCCCTTGGCTCCAAAACAAAAACGGCGCCCGAAGGCGCCGTTTTATCATCTTTTGCGGAATCTCAGTGAGCGGTCAGGCCGCCGGCGGCCTCATCGCCGTCCGGCTTCACCGTCACCTTGGTGTCCTCTTCCCAGACGATCGGCACCGGCTTCTTCACCAGCGCCTTGGCGACGACGTCGTCGAGGCGCGAAACCGGGATGATCTCCATGCCGCCCTTGATCGCATCGGAAATCTCCGTGAGATCCTTGGCATTGTCCTCGGGGATCAGCACCGTCTTGATGCCGCCGCGGGCAGCAGCCAGCAGCTTCTCCTTCAGGCCGCCGATCGGCAGCACGCGGCCGCGCAGCGTGATCTCGCCGGTCATCGCGACATCATGGCGAACCGGAATGCCGGTCATGACCGAGATGATCGCGGTGGCCATGGCGACACCCGCGGAGGGACCGTCCTTCGGCGTCGCGCCCTCCGGCACGTGCACGTGGATGTCGCGCTTGTCGAACAGCGGCGGCTCGACGCCGTAGTTGATCGCACGCGAGCGGACGTAGGACGCCGCCGCCGAGATCGACTCCTTCATGACGTCACGGAGATTGCCCGTGACCGTCATCTTGCCCTTGCCGGGCATCATGACGCCTTCGATCGTCAGCAGCTCGCCGCCGACATCGGTCCAGGCAAGGCCGGTGACGATGCCGACCTGCGGCTCGCTCTCGATCTCGCCGAAGCGGTATTTCGGCACGCCGAGCAGCTCTTCCAGAGTCTTCTCGGTGACCTTGACCGACTTCTTCTTGGAGATCATCAGCTCCTTCACCGCCTTGCGGGCGAGTGTCGAAAGCTCACGCTCAAGATTGCGCACGCCCGCTTCGCGAGTATAGCGGCGGATCAAGAGCAGCAGCGCGTCGTCGTCGATCGAGAACTCCTTGGAGTCCAGGCCGTGCTTGGACACGGCGTTCGGGATCAAGTGCTTGCGCGCGATCTCGACCTTCTCGTTCTCCGTGTAGCCCGCGATCCGGATGATCTCCATGCGGTCCATCAGCGGGCCCGGAATATTGAGCGTATTCGCGGTCGTGATGAACATCACGTTGGACAGATCGTAGTCGACCTCGAGATAGTGGTCGTTGAAGGTCGCGTTCTGCTCGGGGTCGAGCACCTCGAGCAGCGCCGAGGACGGATCGCCGCGGAAATCGGCGCCCATCTTGTCGATCTCGTCCAGCAGGAACAGCGGATTGGACGACTTCGCCTTGCGCATCGACTGAATGATCTTGCCGGGCATCGAGCCGATATAGGTGCGGCGGTGGCCACGGATCTCGGCCTCGTCGCGCACGCCGCCAAGCGAGACGCGCACGAATTCGCGCCCCGTCGCCTTCGCGATCGACTTGCCGAGCGAGGTCTTGCCGACGCCGGGAGGCCCGACGAGGCACAGGATCGGACCCGTCAACTTGTTGGCGCGCGACTGCACCGCGAGATACTCGACGATGCGTTCCTTGACCTTCTCGAGCCCGTAATGATCGGAGTCCAGGATGGCTTGCGCCGCTTCCAGATCCTTCTTCACCTTGGACTTCTTGTTCCACGGGATCGACAGCAGCCAATCCAGATAGTTGCGCACGACGGTCGCTTCCGCGGACATCGGCGACATCTGGCGCAGCTTCTTCAATTCGTGCTGCGCCTTCTCGCGCGCTTCCTTGGAGAGCTTGGTCTTGGAGATCTTCTCTTCGAGATCGGCGAGCTCGTCGCGACCGTCGTCGTCGCCGAGTTCCTTCTGGATCGCCTTCATCTGCTCGTTGAGATAATACTCGCGCTGGGTCTTCTCCATCTGGCGCTTGACGCGCGAGCGGATGCGCTTCTCGACCTGGAGCACCGAGATCTCGCTCTCCATCAGGCCCAGCACCTTCTCGAGGCGCGTCGTGACGGACAGCGTCTCCAGGATGCCCTGGCGGTCCGCGATCTTGACCGCAAGATGCGAGGCAACCGTGTCGGCCAGCTTGGCGAAATCGGTGATCGCCTGCACGACGCCGACGACCTCGGCCGAGATCTTCTTGTTGAGCTTCACGTAGCTCTCGAAGTCGGACACGACCGAGCGCGCCAGCGCCTCCGCCTCGACCGACTTCGCGTCGGTGTCGGCGAGCGCGACCGCGGTCGCTTCGTAATAGTCGGCGCGATCGGTGTATTTCTGCACGCGCGCACGCTCGAGCCCTTCGACCAGCACCTTCACGGTGCCGTCGGGAAGCTTCAAGAGCTGGAGCACGCTGGCAAGCGTACCGGTCTCGTAGATGGCATCGGGCGCCGGATCATCATCGGACGCGTTCTTCTGCGTCGCCAGCATGATCAGCGCATCGTTCTTCATCACCTCTTCGAGCGCGCGGATCGACTTCTCGCGACCCACGAAGAGCGGCACGATCATGTGCGGGAAGACGACGATATCGCGCAGCGGCAGCACGGGATAAGCGTGCGTTTCGCCATGAACGATGGTTGGCCGAGGTTTGGGATTAGTCATGGCCTTTTCCTTTTGCTTTGCCCCCTTGCACGCAGCCCGCTGATCATGCGCAACCGCCACAAGGTGCCGACGTGATCCGCAGAGCCGGTCGGTCCTTTTGCGAGTCGGACCGGCTTGCCGGATCGGAACTGAGGCGAATCCAGAAGAGAATTTTCGCTCGCCGCCGACATTAGGTGGCTATCGACCCGGGGGGTGTCAAGTCATTGAAAAACGCGCGCCTTCAGGCGCTTACGCACGCAGGTAAGCGACGCAACACCGGCTGCGGAGATACAGCTCCGCAGCCCTCCTTGATGAGACGATTGGAGCGTTCCAGCGCCGAGAAATCAGGCGCTGGCATTCTCGACGGCGCGATCGGACCGATCGGCGTAGATGTAGAGCGGACGCGCCGTGCCTTCCACGACTTCTCGCGAAATCACGACCTCTTCCACACCTTCCAGACCCGGCAGGTCGAACATGGTCTCGAGCAGGATCGCCTCAAGGATCGAACGCAAACCGCGCGCGCCGGTCTTGCGCTCGATCGCCTTGCGCGCGACCGCGCCAAGCGCCTCGTCGGCGAAGGTCAGCTCGATGTTCTCCATCTCGAACAGGCGTTGGTACTGTTTCACCAGCGCGTTCTTCGGCTCGGTGAGGATCTTCTTCAGCGAGGTCTCGTCCAGGTCCTCGAGCGTCGCCACCACCGGCAGACGACCGACGAATTCAGGGATGAGGCCGTACTTCAGGAGGTCCTCAGGCTCGACGTGACGGAAGATCTCGCCGGTCCGGCGATCCTCTGGCGCGAGCACCTGGGCACCGAAGCCGATCGAGGTCGACCGTCCGCGCGCCGAGATGATCTTTTCGAGACCGGCGAAGGCGCCGCCGCAGATGAACAGGATGTTGGTGGTATCCACCTGCAGGAATTCCTGCTGCGGATGCTTGCGGCCGCCCTGCGGCGGGACCGAAGCCACCGTGCCTTCCATGATCTTGAGCAGCGCCTGCTGCACGCCCTCACCCGACACGTCGCGCGTGATTGAGGGATTGTCGGACTTGCGGCTGATCTTGTCGATTTCGTCGATGTAGACGATGCCGCGCTGGGCGCGCTCGACATTGTAGTCGGCGGCCTGGAGCAGCTTCAGGATGATGTTCTCGACGTCCTCGCCGACATAGCCGGCTTCGGTCAGGGTCGTCGCGTCCGCCATCGTGAACGGCACGTCGAGGATGCGGGCGAGCGTCTGCGCGAGCAGAGTCTTGCCCGAGCCGGTCGGACCGATCAGCAGAATGTTCGACTTCGCGAGCTCGACGTCGTTGTGCTTGGTCTGGTGGTTGAGGCGTTTGTAGTGGTTGTGCACCGCGACCGACAGGACCTTCTTCGCATGGCTCTGGCCGATCACGTAGTCGTCCAGCACCTTGCAGATTTCCTTCGGCGTCGGAATGCCGTCGCGCGACTTGACCAGCGAGGATTTGTTCTCCTCGCGGATGATGTCCATGCAGAGCTCAACGCACTCGTCGCAAATGAAGACCGTGGGACCCGCGATCAGTTTGCGGACTTCGTGCTGGCTCTTGCCGCAGAACGAGCAATATAGCGTGTTCTTGGAGTCGCTCGTGCCGACCTTACTCATTCATGTCTCCGTCCGCGGTTCGATCCCGTTCCGCTCGATCGCTCCATTCCGACACGATGGCCGGCATGAAGCTTAAGTAGAGCAAATTCCGTACCAAAAAAGACCCTACGCGTTACATCCCGTGCGAATCACGGTCGCTCGATTCTCCGCGATCTTAGCCGATCAATCGTAGCCAACCATGCTGTCACCCGACTATCAAGAATTCGCTAATCGGGGCTCGCCGGCTACCCGTGACAATACCGTGATTTCCGGTCTTGGCACGGGCGAAGTGATCGAAATCATTCCGGCGTTGCTGGATTACCACGAAAAACAAGCACGAAAGCGGAACTTTCTGCCTGTCGCAGGACGCAAAACGGCGTTTTGCAACGCGCGCGCGGTCCTTAACGTGAACATCGTCCTGACGGTCCCCGGCGATCCCGAGGGATCGCCGTAACCACCGGGTAGTGCTATTGGGTTTTCGCCGGCACCGGTTCCTCGGCGCGCTTGTCGATCACCCTGTCGACCAGACCGAACTCCTTGGCGTCGTTCGCAGTCAGGAACTTGTCGCGTTCCAGCGCGTCCTCGATCGACTTGTAGGTCTGGCCGGTGTGCTTGACGTAGATCTCGTTGAGCCGCTTCTTCAGGTTCAGGATTTCCTGGGCGTGCAGCATGATGTCGGTGGCTTGGCCCTGGAAGCCGCCGGAGGGCTGATGAACCATGATACGCGCGTTCGGCAGCGAGAAGCGCATGTCCTTCTCGCCGGCGGCAAGCAGCAGCGAGCCCATCGAAGCCGCCTGGCCCGTGCACAGCGTCGAGACCGGCGGGCGGATGAACTGCATGGTGTCGTAGATGGCAAGGCCCGACGTCACCACGCCGCCCGGCGAGTTGATGTACATCGAGATTTCCTTCTTCGGATTTTCAGCCTCGAGGAACAACAACTGCGCGACGATCAACGTCGACATCCCGTCCTCGACCGGGCCGGTCACGAAGATGATGCGCTCCTTCAGCAGGCGCGAGAAAATGTCGTAGGCGCGCTCGCCACGGTTGGTCTGCTCGACCACCATAGGCACGAGGTTCATGTAGGTTTCAACCGGATCGCGCATGAGTCACCTAGGGTTTCGGAGACGGACATCGCCAAGCTTGGCTGCCAGTTTGGCTGGATTTGCCGGAAGGCGGATGGACGTCCTGTGATGCAGGAACTTGGCAGAGGTAGAACATTGGTACAGGGCGTACCGACAGATATAGCCCAATTCGCGCCTGACAAGTGCGGAGCGCATTAAGGCTTAATCCCTCGGGTAGTTGAAGCTGATTCGCACAAAGAGGCCCAGCCGGCCATCTGGCTAGCTTGGCCTCTTCGCTGATCATTCTTAATAGAAGACTGCCTCAATCCCTTCAGGCAGCGGTCTTTTCCGCCTCGTCGTCCTTGTAGAGGTCCTCGCGCGAGACCTTCTTCTCGGTCACGTTTGCGAGTTCGAGGATGAAATCGACGACCTTGTCCTCATAGATCGGTGCACGAAGCTGGGCCAGCGCCTGGGCGTTGTTGCGGTAATAGTCCCAGACCTCCTTCTCGCGGCCGGGCATCTGGCGCGCCCGCTCGATCACCGCGCGGCCGACCTCGTCGTCGGTCACGGTAATCTTGTTCTTCTCGCCGATCTCGGAGAGCACGAGGCCGAGGCGCACGCGGCGGTCGGCGATCTTGCGGTACTCTTCCTTGGCGGCGTCTTCCGTGGTGTTCTCGTCGGCGAAGGTCTTGCCGGCGGAGTCCATCTCGGCCTTGACCGAGTTCCACATCAGATTGAACTCCTCGTCGACCAGCGAGGGCGGCGCTTCGAAGCGATGCGCCTCGTCGAGGCGGTCGAGCAGCGCGCGCTTGACACGCTGACGCGTCGCGGTCGCGAACTCGGCGGCGAGACGCTCGCGCGCGGCTTCCTTCAGCTTGTCGAGCGATTCAAGGCCGAGCGTCTTGGCGAACTCGTCGTCGATCGCGATGTCCTGCGGCGCCTCGATCAGCGTCGCGGTGGTCTCGAACTCGGCGGGCTGGCCGGCGAGCTTGTCGTTCATGTAGTTCTTCGGGAACGACACTTTCAGCGTGCGCGTCTCGCCCGCGCCGATGCCGGTCAGCTGCTCCTCGAAGCCGGGGATGAAGGTGTTGGACCCGATGACGACCTGGATGCCCTCACCGGTGCCGCCCTCGAAGGCTTCGCCGTTGATGGTGCCCTTGAAGGCGACGGTGACGCGGTCGCCCGAGGCGGCCTTGGCGCCCTCGCCCTTGTCAGCATAGGTACGGTTGGAATCAGCGATGCGCTTGATCGCCTCGTCGACGTCGGAATCGGTGACCTCGGCGACGGGCTTTTCGACCTGGAAGGTCTTGAAGTCGGCGAGCGCGATCGAAGGCACCACCTCGATCGCGACCGTGTAGGTCAGATCAGTTTTACCCGACAGCAGCTCCTCGACCTCGGCCTGCTCGCTGGGCATGGTGATCTTCGGCTCGGTCGCAAGGCGGAAGCCACGCTCGGAGAACAGCTGGGTGTTGGTGTCGCGGATGGTCTGGTCGATGGTCTCGGCCATCACCGAGCGGCCATAGACCTTCTTCAGGTGACCGACCGGCACCTTGCCGGGACGGAAGCCGTTGAGGCGGACCTTGTCCTTGAGATCGACGAGCTTGGCATCGGCCTTTGCGTCGAGATCAGACGCAGGGACGCTGATCTTGAACTCGTGCTTCAAACCTTCCGAGAGGGTCTCTGTGACCTGCATGGCGTCCAATCTTCTTCTCGTTCGGTCCCGGCGCGCATGCGTCGGGACGCTGTCATTAATCGATCCGGCGCGAGGCAGACGCCTCAACGCCGGTGGTTCAGCGGGCCGGCTCCAAGCGGACAAACATCCGCGAGGAAGCTGGCCTCGTAATCCGTGCAAACGCTGAAAGCGCTTGGTGCGGGCGGAGGGACTCGAACCCCCACATCTTGCGACACTGGAACCTAAATCCAGCGCGTCTACCAGTTCCGCCACGCCCGCGTGAATTCGCATCAAGGCCGGCCGCGATGCCGCGGGCGGCCGGGCTTATAGCATGTGCCTGACTGTTCGCAGCAAAAAAATGGCTGGTCGGAGGCAGGCATCAAATAGGCACGCCGGCTGGACTTATCCAGCGCGGCGTGGTCCGGATCGGCCATGACAACGCGGATTTTTGACCTGAGCCGACGCGAGGTTTTGGCGGGCCTCGGCGCCTCGGCGGCCGGGCTGATCGCCGGCGGCGCAACCCCGCCGGCCACAGCCCAGCTCGCCCTCCAGGCAAGGCCGGCCACGTTGGCGCTGAGGCAGGGTCAGCCGCCTACGCCGATCTGGGAGCTCGCCGCCGTAAGCCATCTGGGAAACGTTCGTCTCAAGCGCGGCAACCGCTGCGAGGTGGTGTTCCGGAACGAGCTGCCTGTGCCGCTTGCACCGGTCTGGTCCGGCCTGAACGGCCCGGCCGCTTCCGACCCGCTACGGGGGCGCGCGCCAACCGCCCCGGGTGCGACTGAAACATCAATCATCTCAATATCTAGTGCAGGAACCCTGCTGGCCGACTTCCGGCTCTTCGAGGACGGCCTGAAGCAACCCGCCCGCCCGCTTCCGATCATCGCCGAGGAGGCAAATCGGGTCCCCGTCGATCGCGACGAGGTTTTGCTGATCGAGGAATGGCGCCTGCGGCCGGACGGGACCGCGCTTTCCCCCGGTCGCGATCCCCAGGACACGACGCCGCTCTACACGATCAACGGACAGACTTCATTCGAGCTCTCAGCTGCCGCCAATGAGCGGCTACGGCTGCGCTTTATCAATGGCTCCCAACGCACTGTTCTGGCGATCAAATTGGAAAGCCACGAGGTCAGGGTCATGGCCCTGGACGGACAGCCGGCCGAGCCCTTCCCAGCTCGCAATGGCGCTCTCGTGCTGGCCCCCGGCGGACGGGCCGACGCGTTTGTGAACACGGCCATATCGGCCGCTTTCGTGCTGCATGACGGCAAGGAGGCGCGAAGCGTAGGCAGCCTCAAGGTATCGGGCCAATTGGAGCGGCGCATTCCGCTGTTCGAACCGCAGCCACTCCCGTCGAACGATCTACCTGAGAAGCTCGAGTTGAGAGGCGCCCTGCGGTTCGATGTCGCGCTGGGCGCAGCCGATTCCGGCTGGGCGCGGCCGGCAAACTTTTCCACCGCTTCCGCCCCCGCCTTCCGCGCCAAGGCCGGCCGCACCGTCGTACTGGCCCTGCAGAACCCCGCCCCGATCACCACCGTGTTCCACCTGCACGGCCACCCCTTCCGCCTGCTCGACAAGCTCGACGACGGCTGGAAGCCCTATTGGCTCGACACGCTCGCGATCGAGCCCGGTCAGACCCAGCGCATCGCGTTCGCGGCGACCTCACCCGGACGATGGCTGCTCGAATCCGTTCTGACCGACTGGGCCGCCCCGCGCCTGGTGCGCTGGTACGCGGTGGAGTGAACGCTCAGTATTCGACCCCGAGCGCGTCATAGATCCGCCGATGCACAGCCGGCAGTGTCTCGGTCAGATCCTCCGCGATCAGCCCGGGCCCCGCCTCGCTTCCCGCCTCGCCATGCATCCAGACGCCGATGCTGGCGGCCTCAAATGCCGGCACGCCTTGCGCCAGGAGGCCAGCGATGATGCCCGAGAGCACGTCGCCGGCGCCGGCGGTGGCGAGCCAGGGCGGCGCGTTGGCGGCGATGGTGGCGCGGCCGTCGGGGGCGGCGATCGTCGTGTCCGGTCCTTTCAGCAGCACGACGGCGCCGGAGCGCTCGGCGGCGGCGCGAACGCGCTCGAGTTTCGAGCGGCCCGGATGCTTGTTGCTGAGGTCGGAAAACAGCCGCGGAAACTCGCCCTCATGCGGGGTCAGCACCACCGTATTGTCCTGCGACGACTTGATCGATTCGAACAGCCGCTCGGGCTTCGCGGCAAAGCTCGTCAGCGCGTCGGCGTCCAGCACCAGGCGCCGCTGCGCCGTCAGCGCGGTGTGAACGAGATCGCAGGTGCGCTCGCCGACGCCCGCGCCGGGCCCGATCATGCAGGTGTTATAGCGCTTGTCGCCGAGGAGCTCGCCGAACTCGATCGCGGTGTCGACCGGGCGAACCATCACCGCGGTTAGCGCGCTCGCGTTGATCGCGAGCGCATCGCGCGGGCTCGCCAGCGTCACGAGCCCGGCGCCGGCCCGCAGCGCCGCGCGCGCGGCAAGCCGCGCAGCGCCCGTTGCGGCTGCATCACCGGAGACGGCCATCACATGGCCTCGCGCAAATTTGTGGCCGTCGACGCGCGGCACCGGAAAGGCGGCGCCCCAGAAATCCGGATCGTTCTCGAAGAGCTGCGGGGCGATCTCGTCCAGCACGCTTGCGTCGATGCCGATGTCGGCGACGCGCACACGGCCGCAATGCATGCGACCGGGCAGCAACAGATGCGCCGGCTTCTTGCGGAAGAAAGTCACGGTCTCCGCGGCATTCACGGCCGCGCCCATCACCGCGGCGCTGGTGCCGTTGATGCCGCTCGGCAGGTCGACGGCCAGCACCGGCGCGCCGTTGCCGTTGATCGCCTCGATCATCGCGCGCGCCTCGCCATCGACCGGACGGCTGAGACCCGCGCCGAACAGCGCATCGATGATCAGTGCCGGCTTTCCGATCGCCTGCGGATTGAACGGGAGCACCGGGTGCTTCCAGCCGCGCGCGGCCGAGGCGGCGTCACCCTGGAGCTGGTCGCGCTCGCACATCAGGATCACCGAGACCTCGCGCCCTTGGGCGGCGAGCTCGGCAGCTGCGACAAAACCGTCGCCGCCATTGTTGCCGGGACCGGCGACGATCAGGATCGGCCCCTCCTCCACCAGCGCATTGGCCGCCTCGGCGACCGCCTGGCCGGCGCCGAGCATCAGCTTGAAGCCGGGCGTGCCTGCCGCAATGCTGAGCTGATCGGCGCGCTGCATTTCAGCGTTGGTCAGAACTTCCATGCCACTTCCCTGTCCAAACGCCCGTTCAACAGGCACGTTCCGTGCCGACCCATCCCACGGACCAACGATCTGCACACATATTGAACCGTTTGCCTATTTCGTAGTCTTCGGTATTTTGTGCCGGTCGGCGCCACCCATCAGATTGTGCTCGTTAAAAGGCTGATAACGCTCCAATAATCAGGGCATTTGCAACTTGGCATAGACCCTGCTTTCGAGGAAGCCGCTTCGGTTTGTCGTGCTCACTGGCATTTATCAGGGTGTGGCCGGCCGTCGTTGCCGGGCTGGTCAGGCATTCCGGCATAGCGAAGACAAGATCGTGCGTGACAAAAGCGCATCCTGACGAAGACGTTGCTATTTGATCGAAAGGCCGGGAGGCGCGCAGTGAAGAAAATCGAAGCCATCATCAAGCCATTCAAGCTCGACGAGGTGAAGGAAGCGCTTCAGGAAGTCGGCCTACAGGGCATCACCGTCACCGAAGCCAAGGGCTTTGGCCGGCAGAAGGGTCACGCCGAACTCTACCGCGGCGCAGAATACATCGTCGACTTCCTGCCCAAGGTGAAGATCGAGATCGTGATCGGCGACGATCTGGTCGAGCGCGCCATCGACGCGATCCGTCGCGCGGCGCAGACCGGGCGCATCGGCGACGGCAAGATCTTCGTCTCGAATATCGAAGAGGCGATCCGCATCCGAACCGGCGAATCCGGGCTGGACGCTATCTGAGCCGGGTGCTATCCCGCATTTTGCGACACTCTGACAGGAAATAAGGCTGCTTCGGCGGCCTGATTTCGTTTGTACGCGCGCAAAACTCGCCCAAAGCGAGAATAATCTTGCTCATCTGGAAACCGACCCGCAGAGCCAAAAGGGGTATGCATGAAGACCGCCAAAGACGTCCTGAAATCGATCAAGGACAACGACGTCAAATACGTCGACCTGCGCTTCACCGATCCGCGCGGCAAGTGGCAGCATGTGACGTTCGACGTCAGCATGATCGATGAGGATATTTTCGCCGAAGGGACGATGTTCGACGGTTCCTCGATCGCAGGTTGGAAGGCGATCAACGAGTCCGACATGTGCCTGATGCCCGATCCGGTGACCGCGACGATCGACCCATTCTTCGCCGAGACCACGATGGTCATCACCTGCGACGTGCTCGAGCCGACCACCGGCGAGCCCTACAACCGCGACCCCCGCGGCATCGCCAAGAAGGCCGAGGCGATGGTGAAGTCGATGGGCGTGGGCGACACCGTCTTCGTCGGCCCCGAGGCCGAGTTCTTCGTGTTCGACGACGTGCGCTTCTCCTCGACTCCCTACAACACCGGTTTTCGTCTCGATTCCTCGGAGCTGCCGACCAACTCCGATACCGAATATGAAGGCGGCAATCTCGGCCACCGCGTCCGCACCAAAGGCGGCTACTTCCCGGTTCCGCCGCAGGACTCCGTGCAGGACATGCGCTCGGAGATGCTCGGGGCCATGGCCAAGATGGGCGTCAAGGTCGAGAAGCATCATCACGAAGTCGCCTCCGCCCAGCACGAGCTCGGCATGAAGTTCGACACGCTGACGCTGATGGCCGACCACATCCAGATCTACAAATATTGCATCCACCAGGTCGCGCACATCTACGGCAAGACCGCCACCTTCATGCCGAAGCCGGTCTATGGCGACAACGGTTCGGGCATGCACGTTCACCAGTCGATCTGGAAGGACGGCAAGCCGGTGTTCGCCGGCAACAAATACGCCGACTTGTCCGAGACCTGCCTCCATTACATCGGCGGCATCATCAAGCACGCCAAGGCGATCAACGCCTTCACCAATCCCTCGACCAATTCCTACAAGCGTTTGGTCCCGGGCTATGAAGCGCCCGTGCTGCTCGCCTACTCCGCGCGCAACCGCTCGGCCTCCTGCCGCATCCCTTACACCGCTTCGCCGAAGGCCAAGCGCGTCGAGGTGCGCTTCCCCGATCCGCTCGCCAATCCCTATCTCGGCTTCGCCGCGATGCTGATGGCCGGTCTCGACGGCATCAAAAACAAGATCGATCCGGGTCCGGCGATGGACAAGGATCTCTACGATTTGCCGAAGGAAGAGCTGAAGCAGATCCCGACAGTGTGCGGCAGCTTGCGTGAAGCCCTCGAGAATCTCGACCAGGACCGCGCCTTCCTCAAGGCCGGCGGCGTGTTCGACGACGACTTCATCGATGCCTATATCGAGCTGAAGATGACCGAAGTCGAGCGCTTCGAGATGACCCCGCATCCGATCGAATTCGACATGTACTATTCGGGCTGATCGGCTCGAACGCCATGCGACAAGCAAAAGGCGCTCCGAAAGGGGGCGCCTTTTCGTTTCGGAAGTTGTGGTAAGGCTATCGCAGATGACTGCTGCAATCTTGCCGAACGTGCTCGGCCTGCCTGCATAGTTCGAGGCGCACGCTGAGGCGAGCTCCTCACCATGAGGGCGTGATATTCGCCCGGGGGTCCGCCATAGGCGGGGTCCTTCGAATGTTTCTCCCGTTTAAGTAGGCATCAACATTCGAGAGGCCCATTTGGGCCGAGATGGGTCATCCGCGCCGCTTGCGGCTACGGGTTGTTAGGCCGCGGCATGAAATGGTCGAGCAAGCCCGTCGGTAGCGGAAACACGACGGTCGACGACCGTTCGCCGGCGATGTCGTGCAGAGCCGCGAAATAACGCAGCTGCATTGCCTGAGGCTCCTGCGCGAGGATCCGGCCGGCTTCGACGAGCTTTTCGGCGGCCTGCTGCTCGCCCATCGCATTGATCACCTTGGCTCGCCGCAAGCGCTCCGCCTCGGCCTGTTTGGCAATCGCGCGAACCATGGTTTCGTTGATATCGACGTCCTTGATCTCTATGCCGGTGACCTTGATGCCCCAGATGTCAGTCTGCTTGTCGAGGATCTCCTGGATATCGGCGTTCAACCTGTCGCGCTCCGCAAGCATCTCGTCGAGCTCGTGCTTGCCAAGCACCGAACGCAACGTGGTCTGGGCGAGCTGGCTCGTGGCCGCCATGTAATCGCCGACCTTGATGATGGCGCGCTCGGGGTCGACGATGCGGAAGTACAGAACGGCATTGACCTTGACGGACACGTTGTCTCGCGAAATCACGTCCTGCGGCGGCACGACCTGCACCATCACGCGTAGATCGACCTTGACGAGTTGCTGCACGATCGGAACGAGGATGATGAGGCCCGGGCCCTTCACACCGGTAAAGCGGCCGAGCGTAAAGATGACGCCGCGCTCGTATTCGCGCAGAATTCGAATGGCCTGGGACAGAAACATGATGACCAGCAGCGCGAGTGCCGCATAGGTCAGATATTCCAGCATCATGATGTACCTCCCTTACCGGTCCGCAGCGGCGCGCGCCGTATCAGCAGCGTCAGGTCGACGACGCTGGTAACTTCCACCGTCTCTCCGGGCTTGAACGTGTCGGCGCCGCGCGCCTGCCAGCGCTCGCCATGGGCGAAGACATGACCTTCGCTCCCATTCCAGTCGAGGACCTCAGCAGGCAAGCCTCGCATGGCCTGCGCGCCGACCCGTTCAGGAGCCTTGGCGGCACGCCGAAGCGAACCAAGCAAGACCAGAGCAAAGCCGACGAACACAGCTGCAGTGATGCCGATCACCGACCACGACAGGCGGTAGCCGGGCGCCTCGACCCTGAACAGCATCAGCGCACCCAGCACGAAGGCAATGATCCCTCCGAGACCGATCACCACCGTCGGATTGAAGGCTTCGACCGTGAGAAGCACGAGTCCGACCAGCATCAGGGCGAGGCCGGCATAGTTGATCGGCAGCAAATTGAGCGCATAGAGGCCGATCAGCAGGCAGATCGCGCCGACCACTCCAGGAGCGACGGCTCCGGGAGACATGAACTCGAAGATCAGACCGTAAATGCCCACCATCAGGAGAATGAACGCCACGTTCGGATCGGTGATGACCGCCAGGAAGCGGGATATCCGTCCCGGCTCGATGGCTTCGACGACAGCATCCTTCGTCGCGAGGCGTTGCGTTTTGCCGCCTGCAATCTCCACCACACGGCCATCGATCTGCCGCAGCAATTCGGCCTGATCGCGCGCGACGAGATCGATGGCATGTGCCCCTAACGCGCCATTGGCAGAGAGAGTGGCGGCCTCACGCACCGCCTTCTCTGCCCAATCCGCATTGCGGTTGCGCAGCTCGGCAAGGCTGCGGATAAAGGCGACGGCATCGTTCGTTGCCTTCGCCGTCATCGCGTCCTTCGGCTCATCCTTCTTGTCTTTGCCATCCTTCTCGGGTGTGCCGCTCGGCAGGCCCGGTAGCGGCCCGCCAATCTGGACCGGCGTCGCCGCACCGATATTGGTGCCTGGTGCCATCGCCGCGATGTGGGTCGCATAAAGAATGTAGGTCCCGGCACTCGCCGCGTGGGCGCCGGAGGGGGCGACGTAGCCGACGACAGGGATGGGCGAGGCGAGCACATCCGCGATGATCTCGCGCATGCTGGAATTGAGACCGCCGGGCGTGTTCATTCTCAGAAGCACGACCTCGGCGCGCCGTTCGCTCGCTTTGGCCAAAGCCTCCCGCACGTAGCTGGCTGACGCAGGGCCAATGGCCCCGTCGATCGAAGCAACCAGTGCAACACGGCCGCTCTCCTCCGCTGAGCTGGGAAGGAGGCAGCAGGTCAAAGCCACGACGGTAATCGCCGCAACGAGGGCCGCCTTCATGGTCTGCACGGCAAGGGCTCCCTTGCAGAGCATATGGTGGTCCTCTCGTGAACCTCAATGCTGCGCGTGGAGACCAACGTCGCGATTGTGCAACGCAATGCGATGGTCCTGCAGGATGGCGATGTGATTGGGCCAAGAGAGGCAGCGGCCGACCATGCCTAGCTGATCCGCCCGGCGCCAGGCGCTGCCGTCCTACCACCCTCACGCCGTCCGTGCCGACCGGTCCGTGCTCGCGATGATCTCGCTCGTTGGCTGCATGCCGCCGAGCGATCAGTGCGAGGGCTCGTGCTCCTCGATTCTGGCACAGACGTTGCGGCAGAAACCGGATTGCCGAAAAACCGAGGCATTCTCGCCGTGTGCTTAGCCTACGCCGCAGCCTTCTGCCGCGCCGCGAGCGCCTCGCCAAAGGCCTCGAACAGTTTGCGATTGATCGGATTGCGTTGGGGATCGTATTCGGCGTGCCATTGCACGCCGAGCGCGAAGGTCGGGGCTTCGGCGATGCGGATCGCCTCGATGGTGCCGTCCTCGGCGACGCCCTCGATCAGAACGCGCTTGCCGGGCTCCAGGATGCCCTGACCATGCAGCGAATTGACCCGGATCTTCTCGCAGCCGAGGATCTTCGCGAACGCGCCGCCCGGCGTCAGGTCGACGTCGTGGCGGTCGGCGAACACCACGGTGGGATCAGGATGGATCTCGCCATTCTCGAGCCTGGGCATGCGGTGGTTTATGCGGCCCGGGATTTCGCGGATCTCGGGATGCAGCGAGCCGCCGAACGCGACGTTCATCTCCTGCAGGCCCCGGCAGATGCCGAACAGCGGGATGCCGCGGGCGACGCAGGCCACCGAGAGCGCCAGCGCGACTTCGTCGCGGTGGATGTCGTAAGGCTCGTGCTTCTCGCAAGGATCGACGTTGAAACGCGTCGGGTGCACGTTGGCCCGGGCGCCGGTGAGGATGACGCCGTCGACAGTATCGAGCAGCGCCCCGATATCGGTGATGTCGGGCGAGCCCGCGAACATCAGCGGCAAGCCACCGGAGACCTCGGCTACGGCGCGCAGATTTCGCTCGCCGACCATCTGGACCTGAAATCGATTTTCGACGCGATGGGAATTCCCGATCACGCCGACGACCGGCTTTCTCATCTCCCGTTCCGACCTCCCGCAAGAAGATTCTCCAAACATGCCCTTGGGGGAGAACAAATTCAACAGAGGGGATCGCGGGACGGCAATGCCATTTTCGCGCAAATGCCTGGCCGGAGGGCGGCCGCGACACTGTTCGCGCTGGCCCGACGAGGCCGTGGACAACGTCAAACCGGCGGTTTTCGACCGGCTTGATCCGAGGCGGGATTTCGCGAAAGAGTGCCTCCCCGCAGCCGCCGAAAGGACCCGATGTGACCATTCCCGCAGATGAACGGCCCCGCGCCCGCGCCATCTCGCCTGGGCGATCTCGGTCGGGGGCGTCAGTGTCGTGCTGTTCACGGCGATGCTGGTCTTCACCTGGTATTTTGCCGCCACCCTGCTGCTGATCTTCACCGGCATGCTGCTCGGCCTTGGCCTTAACGCGCTGACGGGCGCGCTTGGCCGCCGCGTGCAACTGCCCCATCCCGTCCGGCTCGCGATCGTCTGCATCGCCCTCGCTTTGATGCTCGCGGGCGTCGCCTACCTCGGCGGCGCCACCATCGCGGAGCAGGCCTCGCTGCTGAGCAAGACCATCAAGTCGCAGATCACCAACGTCAGGTCTTTCCTCGAAAACCACGGCATCGACACCAGCTTCTTCGACCTCGGCAATGCTGCATCTGACTCTTCGGCCGACGCGCCGGCGAGCTCTACGCCCTCACCAGCAGCGCCCACGCGCGGTCCTTTGCCCGGCGCCGGCGCACTCGCTTCCAGCGGCGGAGCGATTGTGAGCCAGACCTTCAAGCTGCTGCTCGGCACCATCCACGGTGTCGGGAACATTTTTATCGTGCTGTTCCTGGGGCTGTCCTTCGCGGCCCAACCCGGCGTCTATCACGACGGCCTGCTGTTCCTCGCGCCGGCCAAGCATCGTACGCGCGTCACCCTCATCATCGACCGTACCGCTGAGACGCTGGAGCGCTGGCTGATCGCGCAGATTACGGTCATGCTCGCGGTCGGGGCGGTGACCTGGATCGGCCTGGCCATCATCGGCATCCCCGGCGCGTTCATCCTGGGAATCCAGGCTGGCCTGCTTGCCTTCATCCCAACCGTCGGCGCCATTATCGCCGGCGTCATCGTGGTGCTGGCGAGCCTGGCTTCGGGCTGGATCGCGGCGCTGTCCGCGCTGCTGCTTTTCCTCGGCGTGCATGCCATGGAGAGCTACGTGCTGACGCCGCTCCTTCAGCGCCAGGCGCTGGACATTCCACCGGCCACGCTGTTCGCGTTCCAGATCCTGCTCGGCGTCGTGTTCGGAATCTGGGGCCTCGCGCTGGCGCTGCCACTGGTCGCCATTGCCAAGGTCATGATCGATCATTTCAAGACGTATGAGGCGCCGTCTCTGACCGAGGCGGCCTGAGCCTGCTCGTCAGGTCGTCAGCACGATCTCGGTGTGCTCGACTTCGGGGGGTGAAGCAAAATACTGGCCGACGAGGCCGCGCCATTCCGTGAAGTTTTCGGAGCCGCGAAAATCGACGGTGTGGTTTTCCAGGCTCGCCCACTTCACCATCAGCCGATAGCGCTGCGGCTTCTCGATCGACTTGTGCAGTTCGAAGCCGTGAAAGCCCTTGGAGCGGCCGAAGGCGGCCTTTGCCTTCGCCACAGCCGCCTCGAAATCCTTTTCGCTGCCCGGCTTGACGTCGATCTGCGCGATCTCGGTGATCATCGGTTTCCACCCATTTTTGTTCGATGGGCGTGTCTACCGCAGCCGTCGCAAAAGAAAAAGGCTCCGAAACGGCGCTTGGCCGGCTGGCAAACGCAGATCTCTCAGGCGAGCAGCAGCACGGTGCCCACCACGATGAACGCGCAACCGACGAACAGCACGAAGGGCCAGTAGCTGCGGCGTTGGCCGTATCGTCCTTGAGAACGACGCTCCGTGATCAGCGCGCGCTCGTATTCGTCCGCGGTCGAGAACAGACAGGCGAAGCCACCGCGCGCCGAGGCAGCTTGGGCTTCGAGTGACATCAGGGCGGCCTGCGGGGTCTGTCGACGGATCGATTCCATGACCATGATGGTAGGGATCGAATGGTAAACAGAGGATTACCGCAAGGTCGCCTGCCGTCTCAGGCGGTGGCCGGACGCACCTGCGCGGCGCCGGTCCGCGCCGCGCTCTGGCGGCGCCAGTTCTCCAGCGACAGCGGCAGCTCCTCCGCCGCCTCGACGCGGTTTCGGCCGCCGCGCTTGGCCTGGTAGAGCGCGGTGTCGGCCGAGGCCAGCAGCACCTCGAGCTCGGTGCCGGCCGGACCGCCGGCGACGCCGATGCTGACGGTGGTATCGACCGGACCTTCATCGACCACGACGCCGGAGGTCTCGAACGCTTCGCGCACGCGCTCGGCGACCAGCACCCCCTCTTCCAGCGAACACGGCAGCAGGGCTGCGAACTCCTCGCCACCGATACGGCCCGAGAGGTCGGAGATGCGCAGGTTGTTGACGACTACGGTCGAGAACAATTTCAGCATCTCGTCGCCGGCGGGATGGCCGAACCGGTCGTTGATCGACTTGAAGTGGTCGATATCAAAGATCATCACGGTCACCGGCCGCCCGGCCTTGGCCTCGCGCTCGATCACGCGCGAGCAGGCTTCGGAGAAGCCGCGCCGGTTGAGCATGCCGGTCAAGGGATCGGTGGACGCGGCGGTCCGGTGCGCGGTCACCGTGCGCTCGGACACCAGCATGAAGATCACGAACACGGTGCCGACGGCATAGAGCACGAGTTCGACCGCGAACACGGTGACCCAGATGCTCGACGAGAAGGTCGCATCGTGGGGGCGCAGGAAGCTGCCGATGAGGATTGGCAGCATCAAGACGCAGCCATGCATCATCGGCACCGCGAAGGCCGGCCAGCGCCGTTGCAGGCTCTTGCGCCGCTCGGTCCAGAGTTCGCTCGCGGTCAGCGCCGCATAGACCGAGACGATGCCAGCACCGATGATCATACGCAGCATGGACGGCTCGGCGCCGAGCAGCGTCACGGCGGCGATCCAGGCGAGCGCGCCAAGCACGAGGCCGGGCCAGTTCGGCTTGCGGCCATGAAAGACTCGCGCGGCGTTCCAGACCATGCCGCAGGCCGCGAATCCGATCGCGTTCAGCGCGAGGTAAAGATGCGGCCCCAGCTTTTCGCCGGCCGCAGTCCACAGCGCGACGGAGGCTGCACCGAGCAGATAGGCGGTGCCCCACCATTTCAGCGCGGGGCTGTTCTCTTGCCTGCCGAAAAACACCATCATGGCGCCGAGCAGTGCGGCAACCATGGTGGCGACCAAATAGAGCGTGATGCTATCGAGCGACATCATGTCGGCCCCCTCTAGAACATAGCAGTTACGCGATCGGCACCGCCGATTTGCGCGCCCTTCCGAATGCGACGCTATGTCCCGCGGGTTCCATTCAGGTTTTCGCGCGGACCCAAGTTTTCGGGAAACACGCCATCAATTTGCGTACAAACGAACAACAAAAAGGGCGCTGAAATCAGCGCCCTTTTGCATCTCATTGAAGCCGCTTTCGCGGCGAATGCGGCCGAAATGATTAACGCTTCGAGAACTGGAAGGACCGGCGGGCCTTGGCCTTGCCGTACTTCTTGCGCTCGACCACGCGGGAGTCGCGGGTGAGGAAGCCGCCCTTCTTGAGTACGCTGCGCAGCTCCGGCTCGAAATAGGTGAGCGCCTTGGAGATGCCGTGACGGACGGCGCCGGCCTGGCCGGACAGGCCGCCGCCGGCGACGGTGCAGATCACGTCATACTGGCCGGCGCGCGCTGCCGCGACGAACGGCTGCTGGATCATCATACGCAGCACGGGACGGGCGAAATAGACCTCGACCTCACGCGCGTTGACCATGACCTTGCCGGCGCCCGGCTTGATCCAGACGCGGGCGACCGCGTCCTTGCGCTTGCCGGTAGCATAGGCGCGGTTGAACTTGTCGACCTTCTTCTCGTGCTTGGGCGCCTCGGGCGCGGCCGCCGTCTTGAGCTGCGAGAGCTGGTCGAGCGACTGGATGGATTCGGCCATGTTATGCGGCCCTCGTGTTCTTGCGGTTCAACTTGGCGATGTCGATCTTCTCGGGCTGCTGCGCCTCGTGCGGATGATCGGCGCCGCCGTAGACGCGGAGATTGCCCATCTGCACGCGGCCGAGCGGACCACGCGGGATCATGCGCTCGACGGCCTTCTCGAGCACACGCTCAGGATGCTTGCCCTCGAGGATCTGGCGCGCTGTGCGCTCCTTGACGTGGCCGACGTAGCCGGTGTGCTTGTAGTAGGTCTTCTGCTCGCGCTTGCGGCCGGTGAGGACCGCATGCTGCGCGTTGATGATGATGACGTTGTCGCCGCAATCGACGTGCGGGGTGTAGGTCGGGAGGTGCTTGCCGCGGAGCCGCATGGCGACAATGGTGGCGAGACGGCCGACGACCAGACCCTTGGCGTCGATCAGCACCCACTTCTTCGTCACCTCGGCCGGCTTTGCCGAAAAGGTTTTCATGTCAGAATTTCCGTGAGGGAGACATCGGCGCGAACACCGCACCGGACTGGGCGGTTTCTAGAGAAGAGCGGCGCAGCGGTCAATGCCCAAAGCGCGAAATTACACTAACAATATCAATGGTTTGAAATTATGGTACTAATATACCTGCAAAAACCTCAAACATTTGGAATGGAATAGGTGGAGGTGACATGCGCGATTGGGTCGGGCGAGGTTCCGGACAGCAGATTTACCTCGCCGACCGCAAGGCGCTTGCCGAGCTTGAGCAGCCGCGCCTCCGCCAGCACGTCCTGCCCCGGCTGGCCCTTGCGCAGGAAGTTGATGTTGAGATTGGTGGTGACCGCCAGCCCGATCGGCCCGATCGCCGACAGCAGCACCACGTACATGGCGAAATCGGCCAGCGCCATCAGCGTCGGGCCGGACACGGTTCCGCCCGGCCGCAGCATCCTTTCGCTGTAGCGCTGACGCAAAAGGCAGGTTTGGCCATCGGCGCTTTCGATCGTAACGTCATCGCCGCTGAAGGCCTGGGGAAACTCGTCGCACAGAAACTGCTCGAGCTCTGCCACGCTCATTTTTGCTAACGCCATGCTGTTCCCCACCCTCGCTTCATGTCCCCTGGTACATTAAGTTATCTGCGTCATCCAAATGCAATAATCTAACCGGAAACGCTTCGATGTCCGCCCAGGTCGCCCGCGCCCCTTCCCCGCAACCGCCGATCCTGCTGCGCGAAATCGTCGGCAGCATTGCCATCCTCACGCTGAACCGGCCCGAGGCCCGCAACAGCCTCTCTGAGGCGATGATCGGGCATCTGCACGCGAGCGTGAATGCGATCGCCGAGGACAAGCGTATCCGCGGGGCCGTCATCGCGGCCAACGGACCGGCATTCTGCGCGGGCCACGATTTGAAGGAACTGAGCGGTCGCCGCGTCGATCCTGATCACGGCCGCGCCTATTTTGCGCAGATCATGACCGCCTGCAGCGCCATGATGCAGGCGATCGTGCGCCTGCCCAAACCGGTCGTCGCCGCGGTCCAGGGCGTTGCCACCGCGGCCGGCTGCCAGCTGGTTGCAAGCTGCGATCTCGCGATCGCCTCGGACGCTGCGAGCTTCGCCACGCCCGGCGTCGATATCGGACTGTTTTGCTCGACGCCGATGGTGGCGCTGTCGCGCAACGTTCCGCGCAAGCAGGCGATGGAGATGCTGCTGACGGGCGAGCCGATTCCGGCCGCGCGCGCCCGCGAGATCGGCCTTATCAATCGCGTGGTCCCCGCCGGCACTGAGCGCGAGGCCGCGATTGCGCTCGCAAATCAGGTCGCGCTGAAATCCGCCTACACCGTCAAGCTCGGCAAGGAGGCGTTCTATCGCCAAGCCGAGATGAGCCTTGCCGATGCCTATCGCTATGCGGCAGAGGTGATGACCGAGAACATGATGGCGCGCGACGCCGAGGAAGGCATTGGCGCCTTCATCGAGAAGCGTACGCCGACGTGGCGGGATGAATGATAACAAGAAAAGATAAGAGATGAACCACGACGCCTACCCCGACAATTACATCCGCGGCATCCTCAACAGCGTGAAGTCGATCGCAATGGTCGGCGCCTCGCCCGTCAACGTGCGGCCGAGTTATTTTGCGTTCAAATATCTGGCGCAGCGCGGCTATGACATGATCCCGGTCAATCCCGGCCATGTCGGCAAGGAGCTGCTCGGAAACCCCTTCGTCGCCTCGCTCGTAGACATCGGCCGTCCCGTCGACATGATCGACATTTTTCGCAACTCGAGCCACATCATGCCTGTCGTCGAAGAGGCGCTCACGCTCGATCCGCTGCCGAAGGTGATCTGGATGCAGCTTGGCGCGCGCGACGACGCGGCGGCGGCGAAGGCAGAGTCCGTCGGCATCAAGGTGGTGATGAACCGCTGTCCCAAGATCGAATACGGCCGCCTGTCGTCCGAGATCTCCTGGATGGGCGTCAATTCACGCACGCTCAGTTCCAAGCGCGCTCCGGCACCGACGCAAGGCATGCGGCTATCCCTCAATCGGATGAGTGTCGGCGGTGGCGACACCGCGGCATCCGATCGCGCCGCCAAAAACAAGACCGAGCAGCGCTGACGCGATCGCGAAGGATTCATTTCGCGATCGCGACAATGCGTAGCACGATCGTTCCGATGTGAAGCAGCAGCTTGACGGCGGATGCCGCGCCGATCAGCATGCCGCGCGATTTCAGATCAAGAGAACAGGACGCCTCAATGAGCGATCGCCTTCCAGGATTTTCCACGCTCGCCGTGCATGCCGGTGCACAGCCCGATCCCACCACCGGTGCGCGCGCAACTCCGATTTATCAAACGACGTCTTTCGTGTTCAACGATGCCGACCACGCCGCCTCGCTGTTCGGTTTGCAGGCGTTCGGTAACATCTATACCCGCATCGGCAATCCCACCAACGCGGTGCTGGAAGAACGTGTCGCGGCGCTCGAAGGCGGCACGGCCGCGCTTGCGGTGGCCTCGGGCCATGCTGCGCAAGTCGTGGTGCTGCAGCAATTGCTCCAGCCCGGCGACGAATTCATCGCGGCGCGAAAGCTCTATGGCGGCTCGATCAATCAGTTCACGCATGCGTTCAAGAGCTTTGGCTGGAACGTGGTGTGGGCCGATCCCGACGACATCGCAAGCTTCGAGCGCGCGGTGACGCCGCGCACGAAGGCGATCTTCATCGAGTCGATCGCTAATCCCGCCGGCGGCATCACCGACATCGAAGCGATCTCGACGGTGGCGCGCAAAGCCGGCGTGCCGCTGATCGTCGACAACACGCTGGCCTCGCCCTATCTGATCCGCCCGATCGACCATGGCGCCGACATCGTCGTGCACTCGCTGACGAAATTCCTGGGCGGCCATGGCAATTCGCTGGGCGGTATCATCGTCGATGCCGGCACCTTCGACTGGTCCACCGGCGGCAAATATCCGATGCTGTCGGAGCCACGGCCCGAATATCACGGCATCCGCCTCCAGGAGACCTTTGGCAATTTTGCCTTCGCGATCGCCTGCCGCGTGCTGGGCTTGCGCGATCTTGGGCCGGCGCTGTCGCCGTTCAACGCCTTCATGATCCTGACCGGCATCGAGACGCTGCCGCTGCGCATGCAGAAGCACTGCGACAATGCCAAGGCGGTCGCCGAATTCCTCGTCGGCCACCCGGCGGTGGCTTCAGTCAGTTATGCCGGCCTTCCGAGCGACAAATACAATCAGCTCGCGCGCAAATATGCACCGAAGGGCGCGGGCGCCGTGTTCACCTTCAGCCTTAAGGGCGGCTATGATGCCGGCGTCAGCCTGGTGTCGAAATTGCAGCTGTTTTCGCATCTGGCCAATGTCGGCGACACCCGCTCGCTGGTGATCCACCCGGCTTCGACCACGCACAGCCAGCTCGACGATGCCGCCAAGATCAAGTCCGGCGCCGGCCCCGACGTGGTGCGGCTCTCGATCGGCATCGAGGACAAGGAAGATCTGATTGCGGATCTGGAACAGGCGCTGGGCGCGTAAGGCTTTGGCGTCATGCCAGGGGGCGCGTAGCGCTGAACCCGAGATTCCGGGTTCGGTGCTTCGCCCGCCCGGAATGGCTCACGTCAGTTAACAGTCGTTAACCATATCTGCCGCATACATCGTCACTGGATCCCTCCTTTGATTCGGAGCCGACGATGCTGCGCTGGATGGTGCCTGCCCTTGCGGCGATGCTGACGGTTTCAACCGCGCTGGCTGCCGATCTGCCGGCCACGCCGCAGCGGCGCGCAGCTGTTCCGCCGCAGGAAGCGCCAAGAGTCTATGTCGAGACCGATCCCGACGCGCTGATCTCGCCGGCCTATGGCATCGGCAGTTACATCCGCAACCTGCCCGGCACGCCGCTGCTGCCCGGCTCGCACACGCTGCCGGGCTATTACGGTCGCCCCTGGGATTACGATTATCAGGGCCCGTATTACGGCGGAAAGCAGGTCGACTATTTCTGGCGACTGCCCTACGCGTGCGGCATCTATGGCTATTGCTGATCAGCTCGCCTGACCGAGCGGAACACCGCGCGGCCGCGCCTCGATCGACTGCCGCGAAGCCAGTCGCTCCGTCTGCACCACCGCGAGTATCAACACGACGATCGCGACCGCCTGGTGCGCAAGCGCCAGTCCAATCGGAACCTGGTTGAGCAGCGTCAGGATACCGAGCACCGCCTGCATGCTTACCGCAGCCAACAACCACAGCGCGCCGCTTGCCGCCGCACCTGCGCGCGAACGCACGGCGTCAACCGCGTGCAGCGCCGCCAGCACGAACAACGCGTACGCGGTCATACGGTGCTCGAACTGCACCGTCAGCACGTTGTCAAACAGGTTGCGCCACCACGGCGTTTCGAACCACAGCCGTTCTGCCGAAGGAATGAACGCGCCGTCGATCTGCGGCCAGGTGTTGTAGGCGCGTCCGGCGCGCAGGCCCGCGACCAGCGCGCCGAAATAGATCTGCACGAAAGTCACGACGAGGAGCAGCGCGCTCGTGAACCGCAGGCGCGCAGGTGCTGCGATCTGCGGCCGCTCCTTGAGCCGCCGCACCGTCCAGACGATGCCGGCGAAGATCAGAAGCGCGAGCACCAGATGCGTCGCCAGCCGATATTGCGACACCTCGATGCGTTCCGACAGGCCCGAGGCCACCATCCACCAGCCGACCGCGCCCTGAAGCCCGCCGAGCGCAAACAGCAGCCATAGCCGCCGCTTCAGCTCACCCGACAGACCGCCGCGCCATAGGAAGAACAGGAACGGCAGCAGATAGGCGATGCCAATGAAACGGCCGAGCAACCGGTGGCTCCACTCCCACCAGAAGATCTCCTTGAACTCGGACAGGCTCATGCCTGCATTGAGCTCGCGATATTGCGGGATCTTCTTGTAGGCCTCGAACGCCTCGGTCCACTGCGCCTCGGTGAGCGGCGGCACGCTGCCCGTTACCGGCTTCCATTCGACGATCGAGAGGCCGGATTCCGTCAACCGCGTCGCGCCACCGACCAGCACCATCAGCGCGATCAGCGCGGCCACGGCGATCAGCCACACGCGCACGGCGCGATGCGGTTCGGACGGGGCGGAAATCGTCGTCATTAGGGCAAAAACCAGGACTTGAACCAAGGAGGCTTGAACCGGACTGCGCGCCCCTTATAGTCCCCCGCTCCCGCAGCGCAAGTTACGCCAACGCAGCAAGCTCCCGCCATGACGATCCGCACCCGCAAGTTCCTCGGCGCCATCCTGCTCCTGATGCTGGCCACGGTCTGGGCCCTGCTCGGCATGGCGCTGGCGCAGATGCCGTGGATCGCCGAGTCCGGCTGGCGCCAGGCGATCTACTACGTGGTCGTTGGCATGGGATGGGTGCTACCGGCGATGCCGATCGTGAGCTGGATGCAGCGTCCCGATCGCGCCAAGTCCAGTTCGCAGCCCTTCTAGTTCGCGGCACTGCCGGTCGGCTTCACCGGCGCAAAGGCAACGCCGGACACCAGCACGCGCATCATGCGCAGCGATCGCACCCGGCCGTCCCACGAGATCCGCGGCAGCGCGCGCAGATTGGTGCGTCCCTCTGCATCCACGATGCCCGGGATCGTCGACACGGCGCTGGCAAAGCCGGCCTCCTCTGCCATCACGACGTGGCTGCGCCCAAACGAAGAGCGATCGCCGAACGGAAAGGCGAAATGCCTGATCTCGCGGCGGAAAGCCGCTTCCGCGACCGCCTTGCCCATGGTCATCTCGCGGAGCGCGGCCGCATCCTTCATGTTAGCGAGAACAGGATAGTTGACGGTCGCGCTGCCGATCGTGACGAGCGGATCGGCGGCGAGCTTCGTCAGATCTTCCCAACCCATCGACGCCTCGCGCGAGATCGCGGCGAGGTCTATCCGGTAGCGCGCGCAAAGATCGGCGATCGCCGCCGACAGATCCGCCGGCGGTAGCGAACGCAACCAGCTCTCGAGATACGAAAACAGCGCCTGCTTCTCGGCATTGTCGGTGACGGTGAAGCGCTGCTCCTTCTCGCCCATCATCAGGCTGATGCGGCTCTCGCGCGCGATCATCCGTTCGAGCCCGAACCACCAGGCTTCGCCGACGCCGTCGGGAAAGGCGGTAGGGACATAGATCGTGCAAGGCACAGCGTGCCGCGCCAGCACCGGATAGGCGAAGTTGATGAAATCCTTGTTGGCGCCATCGAAGGTCAGCGCCACGAAGCGCCGCTTCTCCGGCAGCGTCACCGCGCGGCGGCAGACCTCGTCCATGCCAAGGAAATCGTACTTCCACTGCTTCAGCGCGCGAATGGCGCGGTCGAGGAACTGCGGCGTGATCTCGTGCGCCCCCAGCGGCTGAAAGCCGCCGCGCCGCCGCGGCCGCACATGCGCAAAGCGCAGGATGGCGCCGGCACCACGGCTGCGCAACGCAGCCTGGCCGCTGAACCAGGCCAGCTCAAGCCGAAGACGCTCCAGCCATCTGTCGTCGGATGCCAAGGTCCCCACCTTCGCGCAGCCCCCCTGTTCCCTTTCCTATCGTCATTACCCTTTGTTGACATTTGTTTGCAAAGGTCGGCCACCGGCCGAAATACGTATATTTTCGATTTCTCGACAGGTTTCGCGAATGACCATGGCTGCGGCGATGCAAAGCCGGACGGCAGAAGCGCCAGCGCGGTCGAAAGCGGGCCGCATCGGCCAGGTCGATATCGTCGCTGATCTCGACGAGGCCGAGGCGGTCTGGCGCGCCTTCGAGGAGAGCGGCCACCTCTTCACGCCGTATCAGCGGTTTGACCTGCTCGGTCCCTGGCAGCAGTTGGTCGGCAAACGCGAGGGCGCGCGCCCGTTCGTCGTGATCGCCCGCGACGTCGAGTACCGGCCGCTCGTGCTGCTGCCGCTGTCGCTGCGCCAAGCCCACGGCGTGCGCACGGCCTGCTTCATGGGCGGCAAGCATACCACCTTCAACATGGGCCTGTGGAACGTCGAATTCGCGGCACAGGCCGTCCTCGCCGATCTCGATGCGCTGTTTGCGCCGCTGCGCGAGCATGTCGACGTCCTCTCGCTGACGCAGCAGCCTAAGCGCTGGCACGATCAGCAGAACCCGTTTGCGCTGCTGCCGCGGCAGAGCTCGGTCAACGGCTGCCCGTTGCTGGCGATGGAGCCGGGCGGTCCGCCCGCATCGCGGATCAGCAATTCCTTCCGTCGTCGCCTCAAGAGCAAGGAGAAGAAGCTCCAGGCCCTCGCGGGCTACCGCTACCACCTTGCGACCACGGATGCGGACATCGTGCGCCTGCTCGACTGGTTCTTCCGCGTCAAGCCGGCGCGGATGGCGGAGCAGAAGCTGCCGAACGTCTTCGCCGAACCGGGCGTCGAACAATTCATCCGCAGCGCCTGCCTTGCCCGGCGAGGAGAAGGACGCGTGATCGACGTCCACGCGCTCGAATGCGACGAGGAAGTGATCGCGATCTTTGCCGGCGTCGCCGACGGCCAGCGCCTCTCGATGATGTTCAACACCTACACGATGTCCGAGAATGCCCGCTACAGTCCCGGTCTGATCCTGATGCGCTACATCATCGACCGCTGCGCCGAGCGCGGGTACCGCTCGCTCGACCTCGGCATCGGCTCGGACGACTACAAGCGGATGTTCTGCAAGGACGACGAAGACATTTTTGACAGCTTTGTCCCGTTGACCTCGCGCGGAAGGCTCGCGGCGGTGGCAATGTCCTCGCTGAACCGTGGCAAGCGGCTGGTGAAGCAGAACCAGATGCTGCTCGACCTGGCGCGCAGTCTGCGTCAGGCGTTCGGGTAAGGTCGGCGCCCTCGTCTCTCCATTTGCGGGCTGCCTCTTCCCTCCCCTGGAGGGGGAGGTAAGAGCAGCACTGATCGGTAGATTACCGGGGGCAGCGCCCTCGCCTACGCCGCCACCACGCGCGGCGCGTCCATCGCATTGGACGGCTGCACCGGCCTGCTCAGCATCGTCACGTCGCTAAAGCCGACGGCCCTCAGCTGCTCGCACATCAGCGTGCGCGCATCCTGTGCCATCGATGCATCCGGTACCACGACGGCGCGGGCATCGGCCGTCAGCAACTCGGCCGGCAGGTCGGAGGCACCGCCGGCATCCAGCAGCACGTGGTCGTAGGCCCGGAGCAGCGCATCGATCGCGAGCGTCACCCGCGGTGATTGCAGCAGGCTGCGATCGAAGCCGGGGCGGCCGGCCATGACCAGATGCAGCCGCGACAGCTTGTCCCGGGTGATAACCTGCGCGAAAGACGCTTCGCCCTGCATCAGCTCGGCAAGGCCGGGCGCGGAGGCATCGACGGCCACCGCGGCAATGGTCGGCGAGGACGCGGCGAGATCGACCACGACGACGCGTGCGTCACGCGCGAGATGCCGGGCGAGCGTCAGCGCTGAGAGCGTAATCGAGTCGCCGGCCGCGGTGCCGAGCACCGTAATCTTCTTCGCCGCCGCGCCCGCGGCGCGCAGGCTCTCGGCCAATTGCTCGATCTCGGCGAATTCGGTCATCTCGGCCTCAGCGGCCATCGCCGGCTGAAGCGGCCCGGGCTCGCCGACGACGGGATCGACCCTCGGCTCGACCACCGGCTCCGCTGCCGGTTCTTGGCGCACCGTCGCCCGTGACGGTAGGACCGCAGCCACAGCCCGCGGCGCAGTCTGGCGCAGCAGCTCGCCGGTGACGACGACGCCGGACGACAGCAGCAGCGTCGCAATCGTCGCGATCAGCACGATCGGCAGCTTCTTAGGGTAGGCCGGGGTATTCGAGACGATGGCGCGCGAAATGATGCGGCCGTCCGTCGGGGCGGTATCGATGGTCTCGCGGGTGTTGGCCTCGCGATATTTGGCGAGATAGGTTTCCAGCAGGTCGCGCTGCGCCTTGGCCTCGCGCTCGAGCGCGCGGAGCTGCACGTCCTGGCCGTTGGTGGATGCCGCCTGCTTCTTGAGCTGCTCGAGGCTCGCCGTCAGACCGTCGACCCGGCCGCTGGCGATTCGAGCGTCGCTTTCGAGCGAACGCGAAATCTTCGCCGCTTCGTCGCGGATCTGATTGTCGAGGTCGCCAAGCTGCGCCTTCAACTCCTTGATCCGGGGATGATTGCCGAGCAGCGTGGATGACTGCTCGGCGAGCTGCGCACGCAGCGTCACCCGCTGCTCCGAGAGCCGCCGCATCAATTCGGAGTTCACCACCTCCGATGCCTCGATCGGCTTTCCGCTCTGGAGCATTTCGCGGATCAGCCGCGCTTTGGATTCTGCGTCGGCCTTGATCGAGCGCGCGTTGTTGAGCTGGGTATTGATCTCGCCCATCTGCTGGTTCGACAGCGTGGTGTTGTTGGTGCCGACGAACAGGCTCGACTTGGAGCGGAAGTCCTCGACCCGCCCCTCCGCCTCGGACACCTTCTTGCGCAAATTCTCGATCTCGCCCGCCAGCCACTGGCTGGCGTTCTTGGCCTGCTCCTGGCGTACACCCTGCTGGAGCACGAGATAAACGTCGGCGATAGAGTTGGCGACGCGCGCGGCGAGCTCGGGATCGGCGGACTGGAATTCGACCACGATCACGCGCGACTTGTCGACGGCGTAAGCCTGGAGGCGCTCGTAATAGGCATCCAGCACGCGCTCTTCCGGTGTCATCGAGAACGGATCGCGGGCGATGCCGACCAGCGCTGCCAGCGACTTCAGCGGCGAGATGCCTTGCAGCACCGGATCGAATTCGGGCCGCTCCGCGAGCTTGTTCTTCTTGATGATCTCGCGCGCGAGATCGCGCGACAGCACGAGCTGCACCTGGCTGGTGACGGCCTCGGCGTCGAGCGCCTGCCGCTCTTCGGTGCGATCGCTATTCGGGCGCAGGAACACGTTCTCGCGGCCATCGATCAGGATCCGCGATTCAGACTTGTAGCGCGGTGTGACGAGATTGATGGCAACAACCGATGCAACGAGCACCAGCACAGTCGGCACGATGATCCAGCCGCGCTTGCGCGCCAATGCCGCGCCGAGCCCGTGCAGGTCGATGTCGCCGGATTCGACTTGCGCCTGCTTCGCGACGACCGGCGCAGGCTTCGCTTGGACCTTGGGCGCGGCTTCGGGTTTGGACTTTGAGACAGCCCGCTCGATCACCGCCTTGTCCTTGCCGGCACGCCAGAACGCTAAACGCATCGAACACTCCCGCAGGGGCAACGCCACAAGCTACCCCACCAGGGCGACTACACTCCATTAAGGTTGCCGCTGGGTTAATCGCTGCGTCCAGCGACTGACGCATGCGCGCCCGTCACCGTTTGTTAACCACGAGGGCCCTTAATCCGTCTCGATTATTTCGCGAAATTGTTCGGCAGTTGCCGTCGAGCGCTGGTTTTGATCATGCCCCCTTCTCCCGACCGGCCGCTTCGCATCCTGCACGCCGTGCGCGCACCAGTTGGCGGCATCTTCCGCCACATCCTCGACGTCGCCAATGGCCAGGTCGACCGCGGCCATCATGTCGGCATCCTCGCCGACAGCCTCACCGGCGGCGAGCGTGCCGACAAGGCGCTTGCCGGACTCGCGCCGCGACTGAAGCTCGGCGTGCACCGGCTCGCGATCCGCCGCGAACCGTCACCTGACGACGTCCTGGTGTGGCTTCGCATGCGACGCCTGATCGCGACGCTCAGGCCCGACGTCATGCACGGCCATGGCGCCAAGGCCGGCGCCTTCATCCGAATGCGGCGGCGCTCCGACGACACCATCCGCATCTACACCCCGCATGGCGGCTCGCTGCATTATCCCCTCAACACATTCAAGGGCGAGTTCTACGCGCGGCTCGAGCGCACGCTGATGGACGCGACCGACCTGTTCCTGTTCGAGAGCGCATTTGCCCGCGACACCTATCAACGCATCGTCGGCACGCCCAAGGGCGTGGTGCATTGCGTCTTCAACGGCGTCACGGCGGAGGAGTTCGAGCCCGTCGCGACTGCCGAGGATGCCACCGACCTCGCCTATGTCGGCGAGTTCAGGCACATCAAGGGCGCGGATCTGCTGGTCGATGCCGTCGCGCGCCTGCACGAGAACGGCAAGAAGGTCACGCTGACGCTCGGCGGCGACGGCGAGGAAACCGCGGCGCTGAAGGCTCAGGTCGAGAGGCTCGGCCTCTCCAGCGCGATCCGTTTCATCGGGCACGTCAAGGCGCGGTACGGCTTCTCCAAGGGCCGGCTGCTGGTCGTCCCCTCGCGTGGCGATTCCATGCCCTATGTCGTGATCGAGGCTGGTGCTGCCAGCATTCCCATGATCGCGGCCCGCATCGGCGGCATTCCCGAGATCTTCGGGCCGGAGAGCCCCGCCCTGTTCGCGCCGAGCAATTCCGAGGCCATGGCCGAGGCGATCGCGGCCTCGCTCGACGATCCGCAAGGGACGGCCCAGCGCGCAACCGCCCTGCGCGCGCGCATCTCGGCGCATTTTTCGCAGCAGGCGATGGTCGACGGCGTGCTCGCCGCTTATCGCGACGCATTTGCCAATCATTAACCATTCTTAAGCCCGCTTTAGAAAATCTTCCGATTTGTTCGATAATCGAAGTGCGGGGGATGCCCGGGCGCGCAAAACCGTGCCGCGGGCTTTGGAATGGACGTGGACGCTCGTGGAACCGCTCAACGCACGCTCGATGCTCGATGCCGCGACCAGCGCCGCGGCGAAGCCTGCTGACCAACCCTTTGTGGAGCGCCGCCGCCGGCTCTCGCCCGCAGCGCTCGAGGTCGTCAATCAGAAGGTCGCCCGCGCCTATTCGCCCATCGTGATCGCCGGCTTCGTCCGCCTGGCTGATTTCGCGTTGCTCAGCCTCGTCGGCATTGCGCTCTACGCCGGCTATGTCATGCCGCTCGCCGGTGGGTTCAACTGGGTCTATCCTGCGGAGATTATCGCGGTGGCGGTCGCCGCTGTGGTCTGTTTCCAGGCCGCCGACATCTACCAGGTGCAGTTGTTCCGCGGGCAGCTTCGGCAGATGACGCGGATGATCTCGTCCTGGTCGTTCGTCTTCCTGCTCTTCATCGGCATCTCGTTCTTCGCCAAATTCGGCAGCGAAGTGTCGCGGCTGTGGCTTGCCGCCTTCTACTTCCTCGGGCTCGCTGCGCTGATGGCCGAGCGTCTCGTCCTGCGCTCGCTGGTGCGCGGCTGGGCGCGCGAGGGCCGGCTCGACCGCCGCACCATCATCGTCGGCTCCGACAGCAACGGTGAGCAACTGGTCCAGGCGCTGAAGGCGCAGGAGGATTCCGACATCCACGTTCTCGGCGTGTTCGACGATCGCAACGACAGCCGCGCGCTCGACACCTGCGCCGGCGCGCGCAAGCTCGGCAAGGTCGACGATATCGTCGAATTCGCTCGCCGCACTCGTGTCGACCTCGTGCTGTTCGCGCTGCCGATCTCGGCGGAGACCCGCATCCTGGAGATGCTGAAGAAGCTCTGGGTGCTGCCGGTCGACATTCGCCTCTCCGCGCACACCAACAAGCTGCGCTTCCGGCCCCGCTCCTATTCCTATCTCGGCGAAGTGCCGACGCTGGACGTGTTCGAGGCGCCGATCACCGACTGGGATCTGGTGATGAAATGGCTGTTCGACCGCATCGTCGGCAGTCTCGCGCTGCTCGCCGCGCTGCCGGTTATGGGACTGGTGGCGTTGGCCGTGAAGCTCGACAGCCCCGGCCCGGTGCTGTTCCGCCAGAAACGCTTCGGCTTCAACAACGAGCGGATCGACGTCTACAAATTCCGCTCGATGTACCACCATCAGGCCGATCCGACCGCCTCGAAGGTCGTGACCAAGAACGATCCACGTGTCACCCGCGTCGGCCGCTTCATCCGCAAGAGCAGCCTCGACGAGTTGCCGCAGCTCTTCAACGTGGTCTTCTCGGGCAACCTCTCGCTGGTCGGCCCGCGTCCGCATGCGGTGCAGGGCAAGCTCCAGAGCCGCCTGTTCGACGAAGCCGTCGACGGCTACTTCGCGCGCCACCGCGTCAAGCCCGGCATCACCGGCTGGGCGCAGATCAACGGCTGGCGCGGCGAAATCGACAATGAAGAGAAGATCCAGAAACGCGTCGAGTTCGACCTCTATTACATCGAGAACTGGTCGGTGCTGTTCGATCTCTACATTCTCCTGAAGACGCCGATCTCGCTGCTAACCAAGAACGAGAACGCGTATTGAATTGAGTTTATCTGTCATGCCCCGCGAAGGCGGGGCATCCAGTACTCCGCAGCGCCAACCGTTGTCCGCAATAGGCGCCGCGGAGTACTGGATCGCCCGGTCAAGCCGGGCGATGACAGCGGTATTGTGGCGTACCAGTAGCGTAAGCGTATGAGCGTGCGATGGCGTATGCGGCGACAGCCGGTGAAGTGAACGTAGCCGTACGGGCTGCACCCGGCGTGCTGGCCCTCCAGCGCGCGCTGGTATGGCTGGTCGGCGCGTCGGGCGCGATCGTGTTCATCGAGCCGAGTCCCTACGAGATCGCGACGCTGCTCGCGACTGTCACCTTCTTTGCCACCGGTCTGCGGCTGAAGCTCGCGCTGATGCCGCTGGTGCTGATATTGGTCCTGCTCAATGTCGGCTACACCATCAGCGCGATCCCGCTGCTCGATCAGTCCGAGGTGGCGAGCTGGATCGCGACCTCCTGGTATATGGCGGTGACCGTGGTGTTCTTCGCGATGGTCACCTCGGAGGATACGGCGGCCCGGCTCGACATGCTTCGCCGCGGGCTCGTGGTCGGCGCCATGGTGGCCTCGTTATTGGCGGTCGCCGGTTACTTCCACCTGATCCCCGGCGGAGACGATCTCCTCACGCTCTACGGACGCGCGCGCGGCACGTTCAAGGATCCGAACGTGCTCGGCGCCTTCCTCATCCTGCCGGCGCTGTTCTCGCTCCAGAGCGTGGTTTCGGACAAGCTCGGCAAGGCGTTCCGCAATGTCATCGGCTTCGGCCTCATGTCGCTGGCGATCCTGCTCGCCTTCTCCCGCGCCGCCTGGGGCGGCTTGGTGTTGACCTCCGCCTTCATGCTGGCGCTGATGGTGTTGACCAGCCGCACCAACGCGCAGCGCTCCCGCATCATCGTCATGGCGATCGTCGCCGCGGTGCTGGGACTGGCCTTGATCGCGGTGCTGCTGTCATTCGACTCGATTGCCGAGATGTTCAAGCAGCGCGCGAGCTTCGACCAGAGCTATGACGAGGGCCGCTTCGGCCGGTTCGGCCGCCACATTCTCGGCGCCGAGATGGCGCTCGACCTGCCGTTCGGCATCGGCCCCCTGCAATTCCACCGCTTCTTCCCCGAGGACACCCACAACTCCTATCTCAACGCCTTCATGTCCGGCGGCTGGCTCTCCGGCGTGTGCTATCCCGCGCTGGTCTTCACCACCGTCATCATGGGCTTCCGCCACATCTTCGTCCGCGTGCCCTGGCAGCGCGCCTATCTCGCGATGTTCTCTGCCTTCATCGGCACTATCGGCGAAAATTTTGTGATCGACACCGACCACTGGCGGCACTTCTGGATGATGCTGGGCGCGATGTGGGGCATGATCGCGGCCGCACAGGTCTACAAAATCAAGGCTGACGACGAAGCTTCTTCAGCTTGAGAGCGGGACGCTTCTCCGGCGGGGTCTCGAGCAGGCCCTTGAGCGCCTCCGTGGCTGCGAGCACGGCCTTGTAGCCCTCATTGGCGAAGCGCAGCAGCAGACGCAGTTCCTCGTCTGAATAGCCGCCGAACACCTTCTCCATCGCCTGCTGCATCGGTACGTAGAACTGACCGATCTTCATCGCCGCGTCCGGCACGACCGCGATGAAAACCTTCCGGCGATCGGTCTCGTCGCGTTCACGGCGCACCAAGCCAGCCTTTTCGAGCCGGTCGACCACGCCGGTGATGGCGCCGGTCGTGAGCCCCGTGACCTCGGCCAGCCGGCCCGCAGTGACACGGCCTTCGAGATACAGGATGTCCATGCATTCAAGGTCGGAATTGGCAATTCCGGCAACGTTCGCAACGGTCTGGCCGTAGAGCACGCCCTGCGCGGACGACCTGCGCATCGCCTCCTCGAGCTCCTGCAACAGCGCATCGCGCGCCTTCGTCCTTGACAAGATCCGCCTCATCACTTAGTCGGTATACATCTTAGCTACTAAGAGATTTAGCTAGCCGTAATTTCTCCTAGCACCGCGGAAACGTCGGGAGCAAGCCATGTCCTATCGTCCCCGCAAGGCCCTGATCATCGGCGCCGGCATCGCCGGGCCCGTCGCTGCGATCCTGCTTCGCCGGGCCGGCATCGAGTCGGCGATCTATGAGGCCTGGCCCTATTCGAAGGGCATTGGCGGCGGCCTTCAGATCGCACCGAACGGCATGCATGTCATGGACGAGATCGGCCTTGCGAAAGAGTTGATCAGCCGCGGCTCGGTCGCGGAGGCCTTCGACTTCTATTCGCAGGACGGCGAGCGGCTCGGCTCGATCAACCGCGACATGGAGCGGCGCTTCGGCCAGCCGGCCGTCAACATCTCCCGCGCCACGCTGAACGAAATCCTGATCGACAAGGCCTGGTGTGCCTGCGTCTCACTCTACTTCGAGAAGCGCCTGATCAAGATCGAGGACCGCGGCGACCAGCCGATCATCGCCTACTTCGCCGACGGCACCACGGCCGAGGGCGACTTCCTGATAGGCGCCGACGGCGTTCACTCGGTGGCGCGCCGCCAGGTGGTGCCGGATGGGCCGCAGCCGTTCAACACCGGACTGATCGGCTTCGGCGGCTTCGTGCCGCACGCGGTGCTCGACGGCAGGCCGATCGGCCGCCACGTCGAGACGACGTTCGGACAGAGTGGCTTCTTCGGCTACGGCTATTGCAGCCCCGAACCGGACGACGGCGTGATGTGGTGGAGCACGCAGCCGGCGCACGGCATGGACGCGGTGATGTTTCGCGCGCTCGACCACGCGACGATGAAGCAGCATCTGCGCGGCTTTCATCGCGGCTGGCACGATCCGATTTCCGACATCATCGAAGCGGCCGAGAACATCGTCGTCACCGACACGCTCGACGTCGCGACCTTGCCGACCTGGTCGCGCAAGCGCTCGCTGCTAATCGGCGATGCGGCGCATGCGACCAGCCCCCATGCCGGCCAAGGCGCTTCGCTGGCGCTGGAGGATGCGATGCGGCTCGCGCGGCTGATGCAGGAGGGGCAGGAGCTCAGCGCCACGTTCCAGACCTTCGAGGCCGCGCGCCGCCCGCGCACCGAAAAGATCGTCGCCATGGCGCGCCGCAATGGCAACAGCAAGCGCGAGTTTAGCGCCACCGGTGCGTGGGTTCGCAATCAGATGCTGAAGTGGCTCCTGCCACTCGGCGCCAAGGGCATGGATTTCATGTACGCCTACGACGCGCGGGCGGTGTGATTTGGCGGGCCCTCAGGATGACGACCGGGTACGCGGCACTCATTTCAACGAGCACCGATGCTGCTTAGCCTCATCCTGAGGAGACCGCGAAGCGGGCGTCTCGAAGGACGAGGCGCGCGCTCAGGGCGCGCAAAGCGCCATATGCGATTGCCCCGCAGCTTGCGACGAGAGGCGAGGAGCTACGTCTCCACCTCGAACGTCAGCCCCGCATTGTCACGCAGCCGCTTGATCAGCTTGTGCTGCATCGCTGCACCCGGTGTCCAGAAGCCGGCCGGAACGTCAGCCGCATCGCGCAGCAGGCAGATCGCGCATTCGGAGATCATCCTCGAGGTCGAGCCGTAGCCGGGATCGCGGTCACCGGTGACGCCGGCGCGCACCTGGCGGCCGTCGGGCGCGATCGCAACATACAGCAGATCGAAGAGGCCGTTCTCGCGCTCTTCCTTCGAAGGTCCCTCGCCCGGCTTCGGTGCGCCGGGGCCGGTCTTGCCGGCGTTTGCCGCCATCACGCGCTTCGCGTTGGCCTCGCCCATCTCGCCCGGACCGGTCAGCACCATCTCGTCGTAGACGAAATCCTTGCCGTAGGGAAAGCCCATCAGCATGTTGGAGCGGTGAACGTTGCGCGTGTTGATCAGCGCCATCGCGAACGGGGCCGCCCAGGATTGCAGGTCCTCCTCGACGAAGGGCTTGTTGCCCTTCGGCTGCTTCGGGCCGGTGAAGCCGGGCGTCAACGCAAACGGATCGTTCAGGATCGCGACAAGGCTGAGGTCCTTGGCAACCGCATCGAAGGTCGCTTTTGCACTCGCCGCGGTGCCGCCTGACAGCGTACCACGCATGTCGCGCACGCGGCCCTTGACGCGCGGCGCCGGCGCGCCGAACACGCGCTTGGCCTCTTCCTGCACGAAGAAAGTGCCAAGCTCGAACGGCACGGAATCATAGCCGCAGGAAAACACGATGCGCGCGCCGCTTGCCTTGGCCGCGGCCTCGTATTTGTCGATCATCTTCCGCATCCAGACCGGCTCGCCGCAGAGATCGAAATAATCCACGCCCGCAGCGACGCAGGCCGCGAGCAGTTCCTCGCCGTAGAACTGATACGGTCCGACCGTCGTGATCACCGATCTGGTCTGCGCCACCATCGCCTTCAGCGAAGCCGCATCCGACGCGTCGGCCACGATCAATGGCGTCTCGGCGTGTGCGCCGATCGCTTCGCGCACCGATCTCAGCTTGTCGAGGCTGCGGCCGGCCAGCGCCCATGTCAGCGCCTTGCCGTCCTTGTAATGCGCCGACAGATATTCGGCGACGAGTTGGCCGGTGAAACCGGTCGCGCCGTAGACGACGATGTCGAATTTCGCAGAGCTCATAATCGGCCTTTACTTTTTCGCGTAGCTCACGCCCATGCCGGCACGGACGTCGCTTTGAATGCCATAGGGCGGAATCGGATAGCGCAGGCCATTCTTAGCCAGCGCCTTCATGCCCTCGATTGCCTTGGCGAGGTGC
This sequence comes from Bradyrhizobium sp. 137, assembly GCF_023074095.1. Lineage (NCBI taxonomy): Bacteria > Pseudomonadati > Pseudomonadota > Alphaproteobacteria > Hyphomicrobiales > Nitrobacteraceae > Bradyrhizobium > Bradyrhizobium sp. 137. The sequence continues at coordinate 164,483 of NZ_JADPKU010000042.1, read as the reverse complement.
GAGGGCTTCAAGGCCATCAGCATCTCCTCGTCCGGCACGCCGCCATAGCGCCGTTCGGCATAGCATGGCAAGGACAGGCTGGGCTCGCCGGTCTTGAGCGCCCGCCCCCAGGAATCCGCGCAGGCGGTCTCCCCGACCACGCCCCATTCGAACTTCCTGTAGCCGGTATATTGCAGCCCGTTGATCAGGATGATCATCTGCCCGGGCGTCGCGTAAACGAGGCAAATGTCGGGCGGATCGAGCCTGCCGCTCGCGAGCGGGCTGACGGCGAGCGCCTGATATTGCCCGAACGGCACCACATCGAGCGCTTCCTGGCGCTTGCGTGCATCTTCCGCCGTGCCGTGCCACACCCCGACGTAACTGTCGCCCGCGAGCCATTTATCATCCTGCGGCGCAAGACCGATCACGGCGCGGCATTGCGCACCCACGAGATCGTCGGCGGTGATGCCGACGGTCCATCCCAGACGCGCGGCCATGCTGACGATCTGGTCGGTGGTGTGGATCGCGTTCGGCCGCCGGATTTTTGGGATCGCCTCCATGTCCGCGGCGCGCGCGAACAGTTTCATGCCGATCACCGTCGTCTTCAGCCGGAGCAGGCTGTTGAGATCGGCGACGAGTGCAGCAAGGTCGATCCTATCCGCGCTCTGCTGTTGCATGGCGTCCTCCGGTCCGGCGATCGCGCGCCGCCTGTTGTTGTTTGCGGCTCTCGTTCTAGTCCTTGGTGGGCCCCGGAAGCAACTCGCCGGTCCTGCCCATCAGGCGGTAGGCCACGAGGCCGATCCACTCGCGCACGGCGACGTCGGTTCGGCCAAGCCCGTCCGCACCCATATTGGTGAAGGAAAAGAGATCGTCACGCCCGCCCATTCGCCAGTCCACCGGGTAGGCTTCGACGTCAAATCCGGCCTTGCGAAAGATCCCCATCGAGCGCGGCATGTGAAAGGCCGACGTCACCAGAAGCCAGCGCTCGCCCGGCTTCGGCGACACCAATTGCTTCGTGAAGATGGCATTCTCCCAGGTGTTGCGGGAGTCCCGCTCGAGGATCAGGCGTTGCTTCGCTATGCCGACATTCTCCAGGACTGGCGCGGAGTAATCAGCTTCCCTCGCGACGGTCGAGACCAGGTTCGACGTGCCTCCGGTGAAGACGATACGCGCATTGGGATAGCGGCGCGCGAGCTCGGCCGGCGCAAACAGACGATCGGCCGCGTGCGCGACCACCGGCGTGCGATGAGCCGCCGACAGATCGGTGTCGACGGAGCCGCCGAGCACGATGATGCCGTCGGGCGCACCGCGCGACGGATCCCAGGGCGCAAAGCGCGACTCCAGCGGATAGAGCAAGAGATTGCCGAGCGGCGAGAACGCTGCGAGCGCCAGCAGAACCAGCGTGACTGCGGCAAGCTTGCGGCCGAACGCGGCAAAGCGCGTCGCCATCAGCACGACAGACACGATCCCAAGCTCGACCAGGAGATTGATCGGCAGCAGCGCGACACCAAGGGTCTTGGAAAGAGCGAAAAACAGGAGAGCCTCGCTGGAATGATCGTGCCCGTCATGCGCGGGCTTGACCGGCCCGGCCTTCTTCAGAAATCTTCTTGAAAGAGGATCGATCGCCGGGTCAAGCCCGCGGCCGATGAAACCAACCGGACCCGGCAAATGACCCATCATCACCTGCATTCCAGCCCCGAAACCTGCCATTGGGGCTTCTTCGAAGCCGCGCTCAGGCCTGTCCTCACCATCGCCAGCGGCGACGAGGTGACGATCGACACCATCAGCGGCGGTCCGGACATGCTGCCCGACCGCAATCAGTTTCACATTCCGCCGGAGATGTTGGAGGTTCACGCCAGGAACGAGCGCATGCTGCCCGGCCACATCCTCACCGGTCCGATCGCGGTCGAAGGCGCCGAGCCCGGCGATGTGCTCGCGGTCGAGATCCTCGACGTCGAGCTCCGGCAGGATTGGGGCTGGAACATGATCAAGCCGCTGTCCGGCACCCTGCCCGACGATTTCCACGCGACGCGTATCCTGAACATCCCGCTCGACCGAACGCGGATGACCGGCCGCATGCCATGGGGTCTGGACCTGCCGCTCAAACCGTTCTTCGGCGTGATGGGCGTGTCGCCGCCGCCGGCCTGGGGCCGCATCTCCTCGCTGGTCCCCCGCGCGATGGGCGGCAATCTCGACAACAAGGAGCTCGGCGCGGGCGCAACACTTTATTTGCCGGTGTTCGTGCCGGGCGCGCTGTTCTCCTGCGGCGACGGGCACGGCGTGCAAGGCGACGGCGAGGTCTGCGTCACCGCGATCGAGACTGCACTCCGGGGCCGCTTCCGCCTGACATTGCGCAAGGATCTCAAGTTCGACTATCCCCGCGCCGAGACGGCGACGCACTACATGACCATGGCGATGGACCCCGACCTCGACCAGTGCGTGGTGCGCGCGCTGCGCGACATGATCGCGCTGCTCGGCGAGACGCGAAACTTGTCGCGTGAGGACGCCTACACGCTGTGCAGCCTGGCCGCCGATCTGCGGGTGACGCAGACCGTTAACGGCGCCAAGGGTATCCATTGCATGATCGAAAAGGCGATCGTGCACGGCTGAGCCGGCGCGCCTCTCCTGATGTGGTGACGCCACGCCGCCGCCCGGCTTTCGGGCGACGTGCCGCGCCATGCCCGAACTTCTCCAGCGATTCCAACGGGCTGACATACCGGTCTGGCCCGGATTTGACTTGCACCCCCGAACCTAAATAGAGTCTTAATCGTTACTTTTATGTACCCGAGTAAGAGGCTAGCGTTCGGGCCATGGCCACCGAAAAAGCCGAGACTGACCGCATTCCCGTAACCTTGGCGCTCTCGACCATCACCTATCTGGAGAAACTGGTGAGACAGGGCACCCACGGCACGAGCGTTCCCGGCGTTGCGCGGACATTGATCGAGGAAGGCATCCGTCTCGCCATCAAGGACGGGCTTTTGTCGATCCGCGACAATGGCAGGACGTGAGCGCGCGCCTGACGTGAGGCGGACCGATCTCGAGAGGCGGATGGCCGACATCTGCAACCTGGGACCGTTACACATGCCTGCTCTTTCCCCGACTCCTTCTCAGACCGCTTCACCGACTTGGACCGACGAACGCATTGAACTCTTGAAGCGGCACTTCGACGCCGGCCTCTCCTGCCGAGAGATCGCCGCCGACATCGGCGTCAGCCGCAACGCCGTGATCGGCAAGCTGTCCCGATTGAATCTGACGCGGGGCCGGACGGTCGATGACCGCAAGGTTCACGACAGGGGCTTTGCGCCGGCGCGCGCGTCGAGGGCCGTCCCGCGGCTGCAATACGAGATGCTCGCCACGATCTACGGCGAGACCGGCATGCCCGTGGTTGCAGAGCCGATCGACGACGGCAACCGCTGCTCGCTGCTGGAGCTGTCTGAGAATCGCTGCCGCTGGCCGATCTCGACGCCGGGCGAAGACGATTTCTGCTTCTGCGGCAATGCTGCGCCGGAGGGCCAATCCTACTGCGGCGGCCACAGCCGCCTCGCCTACCGGCCGAACTCACGCACCCGCGCTATCCGCGGCTGAAACAGGCACTCCCACAACGAAAAACCTCCGGTGGGGCATCACCGGAGGTTTCTGGAGGCTTAGCGTGAAGCCAAGAGCCACAACTTTCGTAATCGGCTGAGAGCTATATAGCTTAGTAACTCAGGTAAGTAAATAAATCTGAGGCGATTGAATCGCATAGCACGTCTTCATCGACTGCGTGGGAGGCTGCCGATTCCGAACCGCCTCCTTGTAAAAAAGCCCCGGCGGTTTCCCGCCGGGGCTGCTTCATCTTCGAAGACCGAGCTTACCAGTTGCGCTGTGCGCGCAGCAGCAGGCTGTAGGTGTCCTGGTCCTTCAGCTCGTAGGTGGCCGCCGGCTTGGCGACAGTCGTCAGTGCTCCGGTCGTGATCGCGCCCGAGTACTTCTGGTCGAGATGGCTGTAGGTGAAGTCAGCCGAGAACGTCAGGTTCTTCACCGGCGTCCAGCGCGTGATGACGCCGACCTGGCCAATGTTGAAGTCCGGGTTGCAGGTACCGGTCAGGGTGGCGAACGCCGCGCTGCCGCAGATCAGGCCCTTGGCGGTGCCGTTGTAGTTGACCGCAGCCCACGCACCATAGAGTGCCGTGTTCCAGTACGGGCTCCAGTTGTGGGTGTAGGCACCCCGGAAGCCGTAGGTCTTGGTCAGCTCGAGGTTGCCGCCCGGGCCGAACACCGCGTCAGACACGCCGGCGAAGCCGATGCTCTGATAAGCGGCGTTCGAGCTGCCGAACATCGAGTAGCTGGTCGCTGCCAGCGACTGGAAGTTGTAGCGGCTCGCGCCCTCGGTGTAGACGCCGGACAGATTGATCACGTCGCCGGCGCCGGTCGGAATGTTCTTGATCGACAGAGCGAGCTGGACGGCCCAGCCCCACTTGTCTTCCGGATGACCGGTGACTTCAGTGGCGCCGTAATAGCCGACGTGGTTGTCGTGTGCGGCGACCGACGCCTGGAACATACCCCAGGCCTGGTCGACGCGGACCATACCGACGAGGTCGGGAGATCGGGTGCCGCCGATGTCGTTCGAGCCGTAGGCGCCGCCGAGGACGCCGGTGGTGCTCATGCCCGCCGTGTTCCAGAGGTTGGTCGTGAAGAACTGAGTCTGGTCCTGCGCCGAGATCGTCGCCGTCACGCCCTGGCCGAAATCGGCCGTGTAGGTGAACTGGGCGACGCCGTTGGTCGAGCCGCTGCCGCCGACCAACTGGTCGAAGTTGTTGCCGGGATAGTTGACCCAGGGCGCGTCGAACTGCGATACCGCCTTACCCATCGTGAAGCCGGCGAACTGGATGAAGGCATAGTAGACGCCGAGCGCGCCGCCCGAGATGCCGCCGTCGGTGCCGTTGACGTTGCCGCTGGAGGAGCCGACGAGGCCCGTGCCCGCAGCGTTGAGGCCGAGGGTGCCGCTGTACTGGGTGGCGCCCGTGCCCGAACCGGTGCCGACATAATTGCCGGTCGTCCAGGTGAAGACCGCGTCGAAATAGGTGCGGACCACGCCGTACTCGGTCGCGGTGCGCGTGTCGATGTTGAGATCTTCACGAGCGCGCATCGAGTAGTAGTTCGTCAAGCGGTTGTTCGCCGCGAAGACGCCGTTGTACTGGGCGCTGTAATTGCCGCCCGCGTTGAGGGCGACTTCAGCACGCAGATAACCGCCCAGCTTGATGCAGGTGTCGGTCCCTGGGATGTAGTAGAAACCCGCACCATAGAGCGTGCAGATCTTGACGTATTCGACCGCCTTGGCCTTGACCGGAAGATCGGCCGCCTGGGCTCCACCGACGGCGATCAGACCCGCCGCAGTGCCGAGCAAAAGGCTCTTCACCAGTTTCATTTAAAACCTCCAAGTTGCTCATTTTACGGAGACCAGACCGTATGGCCCCCCAGATCTCCGTCTCTCAAATCCGCTCGGCCGCTTTGCGCTTTCGGACACACCCGCTTCGAGCGAGGGACGTGAGCGAACCACCTGCAACGGGACGATCGAGAACCCCCCACCGTCATGGATCAATATGCCTGCGTCGTTCGGTAATCAAAATAGTTTATTAGATCAGCTTTTTGGTTTTGCTGAACCTGTGCCCGGCGCGCAACACCGACGGCTCAAGGAGCAATCAACTGAGCTGATCATCTTTGTAGTTTTAGTGACAAAATTACCCTGCTCTGCACTTGCGTCAGGACAGGCTTGCGTGGACTATGGCCTGCTACGAACACTGGCCTGAAGAATCAGTTCACCGGGAGTGACGCTGTGTCCGCAACGAGGAAAGAGGGTTCACGCCTGCGCTCCGTCGGCAATCTGGATATCATCAGGCGCTTCACCTGGGAGATCTCTTCGATCAACATGTATCTGGAGGAGCTGCGTCAGTTCTGGGCGAGGACGCTCGGCATCAGCGGCCCGCAATGGCTGATCCTGATGGCCATCTCCGACCTCGATAAGGACGACGGCATTCCGGTCAACGTCGTCTCCAAGCTTCTCCACGTCGATCCGTCGTTCGTCACCACCCAGTCCAAGCTGCTCGAGAAAAAGGGCCTGTTGCGCCGTCGGCCCTCGCCGACCGACGCCAGGGTGGTCCGGCTGTCCCTGACCGAGAAGACACAGAAGCACCTGGCGAGCCTCAACGAGCAGTACAAGACCATCAAGGAATTCGTCTTCCAGGAGTTCGACGAGCAAGAGCTCACCGAATTCACCGCCAAGCTCGCAATGCTGAAGTCCCGCCTCGAGAAGGCCTGCGTCCGCCTCACACTCGATTTCTGACGCGCGCTTTAGATCATATCTGGCCGGTTGCGCCGAGCCGCGATTCGAGCCAGTCGAAGATGTATTCGTTGGCAAGGCTCGGATTGTCCGCATGGGCCTGCGCCGCGCCAGTCTCGGCCGCAGTGAACACCTTCAACATGACATCCGACGAGCTGCCAATACGGGAGCTCTGGACGATCTGACGCGCCCGGTCGGCCTTGAGCCAGCCATCCTCGCCGAGCGTGATCAACACAGGGCAGTCGATGCTGGAAGCCATCAGCGGCGCATGCGGCACCGGCACGATGCTGACGTCGCTCAGTGCGAATCGGCTGGCGAAGAAGGCCCGCTCGTGCAGGTCCCACAGGCCGCCGTCGCAGACGGCGGCGGCAAGCCGCGGCTCCTGCAACACCGCGCGCGCCACGAACGAAGAGCCCCAGCCATCCGCGACGATTGCAACGCGCGCGAAATCGACGTCACTGCGCGTCTCCAGATAGTCCATGACGCACGGTATCGCGCTCTCGAGATCCCGGCGCCGCAACAGCACATCGATATAATCGTCGCGCTGATCGCCGAACAGGTCCAGCGCCAGCACCGAGAATCCACGCTCGCACGCATGTGGCACGAGCTTGAAGAGAAATTCCTCCTTGCGGTGGCCGGGTTCGCCGATGCAGATCACGGTCGGAGCCCGCCCGCTTCCCGTCGGCGCAGGGAGGAAGTAGCCCTGCAGCGCATGTCCGTCGAGCCAAGGCACGGTCACGACTTCGCCGACCGGGCTGCGCGCCGAAAGGTAGCTGCGTGCGCATTCCTGCATTGCGAGCACAGCGACCCAGCGGCGCTCGTCGTCCTGCTCGAGCGGCATCGCCGCCGCGCCATAGTAGTTCATGGCGCGCAGCCAGTTGCGCCGTGCGCTCGCCATGTGGCCTTCTGCGGAGGCAGCCTCGGCGCGCTGCCGATTGGCTTGCGCCAGCTTCTTCCACTCGCGGTGCCAGGAGCGGCCGTCGCCCCGCTTCAGCTGCCGCGCGATCATCAGGCATTCGGCGATGGTGGCGCCGCCCTCCTGGGCGGCGGTGAGCAGCCGCGTGAATTCAGCGGAGATGTCCTCTCGCTCCGGGCAGAGGGTCCAGTCGTCGGAGAGGCATGCGGGCATCATCGGGAGCTACGCTCTATCGTCGCGTTACGCCTGGTTGACTAAACTATTTCAGGTCCCCAACCAAGCAGCCGCGACCAAAATGAAAGCCGTCGCTCGGCAAACGCCGCCTGGATGTCCTCCTCAGTCATTTTGTCGGCATCTGGCACGCCGGCCGCGATCATGCGCTTGCGGGTCAGCGCGACCTCGTCGGCATTGAGCCGGTCCGAGCCGTCACTGCTCTGCACCTTGCGCGAATTGGAGACGATCGAGGTGCCGATGTGACCGGGCATCACCACCGAGCATTTGACGTGCGGCGCGTGCAGGCGGAGGTCGTTGATCAGCGCTTCGGTAAATCCCTTCACCGCGAACTTCGCCGAGCTGTAGGCGGTGTGCGCCTGGTTCATGCCGATCGAGGCCCAGAAGCCGTTGACGCTCGCGGTGTTGACGATGTGCGCCTCGTCCGCGGCGACCAGCATCGGCAGGAAGGTGCGCACGCCGAGATAGACGCCGCCCCAGCAGATGTTGAACGTGCGCTCCCACTGCTCGCGCGTGTTGGTGAACAGACTGCCGCCGCCGCCGATGCCGGCATTGTTGAACAACAAATGGATCCTGTCCGTCTTCTGCTGCTCGGCGAGCTCGTCGCGAAAACGCTTCAGATGGTCCTCGATCGCGACATCGGCGACATGCGTCGTGACGCGCAGGCCTTGCGGCAGCTTCTCGACCTCGCAGAGCCGCTTGGTCTCGGCCATCGCGGCTTCCGAGACGTCGCACATCGCAACGTTGCAGCCCTCGGCCACGAGCTGCCGTGCGAGCTCGCGCCCCATTCCCGTGCCTCCGCCGGTGATGACTGCGATCTTTCCTGCAAAATCCTTCATGGGACTTCGGTCCCTCCCCTTGTCGGTATGTTTCTTCAGAGCTGCCCGCGCTGCGGGGCGCCGCGTAAAATGTAGCAGCGTCGCTCGGCAGGTAAAAGCGCATCGGCGCGATCATTCGACGCCGGTGATTTCGGGCCGCGGACTATTCACATGAAGGCATCGGCAGCCTCGTCGAGGTCACCGCGGTCGAGATGAGGAGCGGTGCGCGGCAGCAGCTTGAGCGAGCACCAATGCCGTTAGCCTCATCCTGAGCAGACCGCGTGAAGTGGTCGTCTCAAGGACGACGCGCAAGACTGCTCAAAACCGTATGCGATAGCCCACAATCCGCCCGTCGCTGAGGCTGACCCCGTATTTGTCCGGCTTCGTGTTAGCGGGAATTTTTTTACAATCCGAATCGTCAAATCGATTCCATACGCTGGGGCAAGTCCGGCCCAGGCCAGCGTATTTCTTGCGATTCACAGGCTCTGGCACTCCGCTTGCATCCTCTTCGTGGTCAGAAATAACCGATGAGGTGACAGGAATGTTCGTGACCGTCGTTGCCGTGCTCTGCCGGCTAAGCGCAGCCAGCTCAAGCAGTTGCGTCGAGGAAATCGTGACCGACAGCAACATGACGCCCGAGATGTCGATGATGCAATGCGCGATCGGCGCACAGGCCCCGCTCGCGAAATGGATGGGCGAGCATCCCATCTATCGCGCCAACTGGCGCCTCGAGCGCTACAAATGCGTGCCTGGTCACTACGAGATCAAGGGCCACGCCTAGGCCCGTAGAACTACGACGTCGAGGAAACGCCCCGGAGGCGCACACCGCACGAACTGTTAGCGCCGAGCTCCTACGAAGAATTCAAACGAGTTTGCTACGTGGGAAAGTCAGCGAGATGCTGACCGTGACTGGCAAAAGCGACCGCTGCGGTCAGCAACAACCAATCGCAGCAGGCCGACGGCTGAGTCCTCGCACGCTCTGGCTACGAACGTAATCGATCCGGCTCAAGATACGCTCGCCAGTGTAATAGGCCTGGAGTAGGCTGCCGAAGCCACGTTTGTCGTGGCGATATTTTGGATCGGAGAAATCAATGTCAATAGTAAGAGCTGTTGCCCTGTTTACGATCCTTGCCTTCGGATGTGTTGTAGTCGCCGCGGGTTTCATGACATCGCCAGTATCCGCGGGCAAAATGGATGGCAAGCCGGGAGGGGGACGTAACTCGGCACACTATGACAATCCGAGCAGCGGCGGCGCAGCAAAGCCGCCGACTTCGACGAAGAAGTCACGTGCGCAATGAGAGTTGAGAGGGTCGCCGATTGACCCGAGCCTTGACGAGGATGGCCGCAGCGAAACATCGCTGCGGCCCGCGCGCCAAATGTGCCGGAGCATTTCGCAAGGAGCTAAATGGTAGTTCCATGCATGAGGCAATCGAAGCCACCGTATCGACCCGAACCTGCACCGCGTCCTCGCCGAGCAGATCCCACGCACCGGCCAGCTGAGGGACCTCGAAGCCTTCAACCGCGATTGTCCACGTTCTCGTGCGCGCCTATCTCGAAAGCCACCGCAAGGAGATGCGCAAGATCGCTCCGGGCCTTGCGACGTTCATCTGCGTCAGCGCGATCGAAGCGGTCGCACACAACACAGTGCTGAACCAGGCCGAGATGCTGCCAGAGAAAATGGTGAGGACGCTGGCGGACGAGACGACGCGGATGGTGGTGGGGTATTTGCGAGCAACCGCTTAGCAGTCGATATTGCGAGCGCTCATTGCGAGAGCATCGACAAGCCCCGAAGGTTGGGTCTCTACCTTGTCTGACTGGGCGTTGTGGCAGCTAACACAAATTGCGAAGCCCGAGCAGTTTGGAGATCGAAGGACTGTACTATCGAAGTAGAAGCCAAGTAGCGGCTGCTGCACGCGGCAATTTCGTGTCTTTGGGTTGCAGATCTACGGCGTGATGCGCCGCAGCGAAACAAGTGCTTGCTGCGCTGCCCTTAGTACTCTCGGAACTAGGCATCGAACCAGCGGTATGCATTCACCTTTGTCTGCACGAGAATGCGGGTGCAGGAACACAGGCCGATGAGTTTGCATTGTCCATCAGTTTTATGCGTGAGGCCGACCATGCAAGTTCTTTGTAGAATGATCGCGATTGCGACAATCCCAGCTTGGATGACGATCTGCTCGACTCCTGCTGTCGCGCAAAGCTTCGATGATAGGTGGTCCATCATTCCAAAAGCTCACGCGGAGCCAGCTCCTGAAGGGCTCGACCAGACAAAGAAGGACGAAACGCAATCGCAACCTTCGACCCCACAGCAAGCGCAACCTCTGACTCCGGAAGAGCCCTCGAAAGATAGTTTAGGAGCCCAATCTTCTCATCGAGTCATTTCCGGCAAAGCCTCCTACTATTCTTATCCCAAAGGCAAGACAGCAAGCGGTTCATCGTTTGATCGTAATCGGCTAACAGCGGCGCACCGCCACCTGCCCTTCGGCACCAAGTTGCGCGTCACTCACGGCAGCCGAAGCGTCATCGTGACAGTCAATGACCGCGGTCCGTTCGTCCGCAGTCGCGTCCTCGACCTTTCGCTGGCTGCTGCGCGCAGCTTGGGGATTACGGATCGTGGCGTGGCTCAGATTCGTGCAGAGGTGTTGTGAACATACAACCGGCGTCGAAGCGAAATTGCCTGCAATCAAAAGAACTCCGACGCTACTGCGCCATTGTTCTCGTCAGTATACCATTTACTCTGCGGGCCGACGGCAGCGCCGAATGGTGCAAATGCGATCACCCCCGATCCTCTACTTAAGTGCCTCAGCAGCCTCTTCTCCACCGCTGTCAAACCGCTTCGGAAAACCGTTATTCTCCAATGAGATCGCTACTGTGCATGGGGTTGTTTTCGGCGTTATTGTTTCCCGACCACCGAAGGGGCCACCCATTACTTGTCGCCACGCATCCGTGACGGCCGGGAGCAGGCTCCACGCCGACGGTCAATCCGCCCGACAGATGAGTTGAGAAAAATGGTCGGAGCGAGAGGATTTGAACCTCCGACCCCTAGTCTCCCAGACTAGTGCGCTAACCGGGCTGCGCCACGCTCCGAATGCCGTTCCATTAGCTAGGATCGCCGCTTTGTGCAAGGCGCCCGCACCAAATTGGTGTCGGCTCAAATTCCCGGAACTGCCCGCAAAGCCGGCCGAGCGGCCCTACCCGTCCTTCAGCGCCTGATCCAGCATCTCACGGCAGGCAACGAGGTCGGCGAGCGCCCGCCCTAGCCGCTCCCGGTCCAGCGCGCTGGGGCCGGCCGGCGCGGCGGCAGTGCCGCCCTTGCGGAAGGTGGTGAGGATGTCCTCGTCGTCGATCTCGGCGAAGCGGAAGTCGATGCCCTCCTCTTCGTCGCCCTGGTAATCGTCATCGTCGCTGTCGGTGACGCCCTTGATCGGCGCCTCGTCGTCGGGCTCCATCAAGCTCGCGCCGATGGCGTCCTCGATGGCCCCGAACGAGACCGCGGCGGCGCTGTCGGCGAGGCCCTGCACCGATTTGACGCCGTGCTCTTTCAGGATCCGCTGCACCCCGCGGATGGTGTAGCCCTCCCCGTAGAGCAGGCGGCGGATGCCCTTGAGCAGGTCGACGTCGTCGGGGCGGTAGTAGCGGCGGCCGCCGCTGCGCTTCATCGGCTTGATCTGGGAGAACCGCGTCTCCCAGAACCGCAGCACGTGCTGCGGAATGTCGAGTTCCTGCGCTACTTCGCTGATGGTTCGGAACGCATCCGGCGCCTTGTCCAAATGCCAATCCTTTCCGAAAGGCGGTTACGCCTCGGGTTGAGCCTTGCTGGCGTCGCCGTTGGTGCGGTGCTGGGCGTTGATCCGCTGCTTCAGGATCGCCGACGGCTTGAACACCATCACGCGGCGCGGCGAGATCGGCACCTCGGTGCCGGTCTTCGGATTACGGCCGATACGCTGACCCTTCTTGCGCACCATGAAGGAGCCGAACGAGGACAATTTCACCGTCTCGCCCTTCTCAAGGCAGTCGGTGATCTCCTTGAGCACGAGTTCCACGAAGGCGGACGATTCCGTGCGCGACAGGCCCACCTTCTGGTAGACGGCTTCGCACAGATCGACACGCGTTACGGTTTTGCTTTGATCGGTCATCGCCCTGCCCCACATCACGGCGAACAATTGTTGTCTGAAATTAGGAGCTTACGATACAACGGTCAACAGCGCTCATCAATGCAGACGCATCGATAATCGCGCTGATTCCGGCAAAATTTTATCGACTGTTGCTACCAGCGCACGAGCGCGGAGCCCCAGGTGAAGCCGCCGCCCATGGCCTCCAGGAGAACCAGGTCGCCCTTCTTGATGCGGCCGTCCCTGCGTGCCACCGACAGCGCCAAGGGAATCGAAGCCGCCGAGGTGTTGCCGTGGCGGTCCACTGTCAGCACCACCTTCTCCGGCGCGATGTGCAGCTTGTGGGCGGAAGCGTCGATGATTCGCTTGTTGGCCTGGTGCGGCACGAACCAGTCGATGCTGTCGGCGTTGAGCCCGGTCGCCTGGAAGGCATCGACGATCACGTCCGTGATCATGCCGACCGCATGCTTGAAGACCTCACGGCCCTCCATGCGCAGATGGCCGACGGTCTGTGTCGAGGACGGCCCGCCGTCGACGAACAGCTTTGCCTTGTGGCGGCCGTCGGAGCGCAGATGCGTGGTCACGATGCCGCGGTCGGTCGCCGCATTGCCCGGCTGCTCCTGCGCCTCCAGCACGACAGCGCCGGCGCCGTCGCCGAACAGCACGCAGGTGCCGCGGTCGTTCCAGTCGAGGATGCGCGAGAAGGTCTCGGCGCCGATCACCAGCGCGCGCTTATAGGCGCCGGTGCGCAGGAAATTGTCGGCGGTGGCGAGCGCGAACACGAAGCCGGAGCAGACCGCCTGGAGGTCGAACGCCGCGCCATGGTTGATGCCGAGCCCGTGCTGCACGGCGACCGCGGTTGCGGGGAACGTATTGTCCGGCGTCGAGGTCGCCAGCACGATCAGCTCGATCGATTGCGCGTCCACGCCTGCATCGCTCAGCGCAGCCTGCGCCGCCCGCAGCGCCAAGTGCGAGGTGAACTCGCCCTCAGCCGCGATGTGCCGTTCACGGATGCCGGTGCGCTGTACGATCCACTCGTCGGAGGTGTCGATGCGCGCCGCCAATTGGGCGTTGGTCACCACCTGCTCCGGCAGATAAGAGCCGCAGCCGAGCACGACCGAACGAATTTTCGTCACGAAACAGCCTCCTGCGCGGCCTGCACGGAACTGAGTGCACCACCCTCGCGGTTGAGCATCTGATTGATCTTGTTCAGGAGATCGTAGTGAGCCATCTCATAGCCAACATCGATCGCATAGGCAAAGCCTTCGGCGCTGATTCCGCCATGGCTCTTGACCACTAGTCCCTTCAGACCCAGGAACACGCCGCCATTCGACTTGTTTGGGTCCATCTTGTCGCGCAGGGCCTGAAAAGCGCTGCGCGCAAACAGATAGCCGAGCTTGGACAGCCAGCTCCGCTGCATCTCGTTACGGAGTAATTCCGCCATCTGCCGTGCGGTTCCCTCGGCGGCCTTGAGCGCGATGTTGCCGCTAAAACCTTCGGTCACGATGACGTCGGCCAGCCCCTTGCCGATGCCGTCGCCCTCCACGAAGCCGATATAGTCGAGCTCCGGCAGGTTCCTCGCACGCAGGATCTCGCTGGCCTCGCGGATCTCCTCGTGGCCCTTGATCTCCTCGGCGCCGATGTTGAGCAGCCCGACCGTGGGCCGCGTCTTGTCGAACAGCACGCTCGCCATGGCCGCGCCCATGAGCGCGAGCGACACCAAATGGTGGGCGTCGCCGCCGATGGTCGCACCGAGGTCAAGCACGACGGACTGGCCACGCTTGGTCGGCCATATTCCGGTGATCGCCGGGCGGTCGATGCCCGGCAGCATGCGTAGGTGGAAACGCGCCATCGCCATCAGCGCGCCGGTGTTGCCGGCGGAGATCGCAACATCCGCCTCGCCCTTTTTCACGGCATCGATCGCGAGCCACATCGAGGAGGTTTTGCGGCCGCGCCGCAACGCCTGGCTCGGCTTGTCCTCCATGCTGACCGCGACGTCGGTATGGATGATCTTCGAGGCGGCCTTGAGCGCGGGGTGCTTTTCGAGCTCGGGCTCGATCTTGGCGCTGTCCCCGACCAGCAGGAATTCGCTATCGCGGTGCCTGCCAAGCGAGATGGCAGCGCCGGGAATGACCACGGCGGGGCCGACATCGCCTCCCATGGCGTCCAGCGCGATGCGAATCTTGCTTAGCATGAAAGTCCTGGAACCTGGTCTCGTGCGGTCTTGAGCTAGTGGGGCCGCAAATGGGTTCGCCACGGACATGGCGATTGGCCGAGCGCCACGCCGCACCCGGACGGGCCGCGACAATAGCGTTTTGTACCCCCGAAACAACCTCTTGCCCCCAGCCTTTTGCATTCAGGACGATCCGCGAGCGGACCGACAAATCAGGCCGGAAACGCATTGAAATCAAACGGATGAAACCGTTCTTCAAACCATCGCAGCAAACGGCTTGTGCCCGGTCCGAAGCGGTCCCGCCGCAAATGCCGAGCTATTTGCCCTTTTTCTTGTCCTGCAGGGCCTTCAGGGCTGCGAAGGGATGGTCCTCGGGATCGAGGGCGGTGACGTCCGCCTCGAACACGGCCCCCTCCTTGCGCGGGTAGGGATCGATCGCCAGAAACAGCGCGTCAGTGGCGAGACGGCCGAGGTCGATGATGCCATTGACGATCGCCTCCGGCGGGTCGGCGACCGCAGGCAGCGCCTCGTCGTCCCGCCCCTCTTCGATCAGGTCGGCCAGCCGGCGCGCCTCGGCTTCGGGGGCGAACATCATGTCCACCTCCTCCTCGATCTCGCTCTCGATTGGATCGAGCGTGACGACGCAGGTCTGGCCGATCCGGCCGCGGACCAGCCCCGTGACCTGGATCCGCCCGCCGCTTTTCGGCACGACATCGAAGCTGGCATGGGCGGACAGGATCTCCCGCAGGCCTGCGAGCTCGGCCATGGCCTGCCGTTCGGCCGCCGAGGCCTCGAGTACGCGATGCAGGCCGGTGTCGGGGACCTGCGCCACGATGACGGGCGCCCGCCAGGGATCGGGCTCGGATCCGGTCGTCGGTCGGCTCATGGCGTGACATCCTCTGGGAGGGCCGGGGGAAACTTGAAGGACGCGCGCAAGAGCGCGGCCTCGTCGGTCCGGCCGAGATCGGCTTCCGTGTCCCGAGCATAAGCCGCGAGCCTCTTCGCCTGATCCATGCCGGTCCCGTTCAAGATATTCTTGCAGATCGACGATGCCAGCGCCTCGCCGCCGCCCTCCATGGCCTGATCATAGGCCTGGACGCGGCCATAGAAGGCCTCGCCAAAAGCCCGCATCCGCTTCGGTACGGTCTGGTCCCCCACCCCCATCTCGCGCAGATTGTCGTCCATGTCCTCGCAGAACCGATCGAACAGCGCCTGCGACAGCTCGGTGGCGCCCTGGACCGTCCGCAGGCGGCGCAGCAGCAGCCAAAGATGCAGCAGCAACAGGTCGAAACGCCCGTTAACCGTATCCGGCACGCCCAAGTCACGGTAAAATATGGGTTCTCGCGCCTGCGTCACGATCATGCCATAGATGGCCTCGATGGTGCCCCGCGGGGCTAGCCGGGGTTTCCTGAAGTGATTGAACGGCCAAAGCATTGTGGTTTCCGCAAGCGGGCGCGCGCGTGTTGCATTCAGAGCCTCCGCCCGGTACTTCAGCGCCTCGTGCGACGCAAGGGGACGGAATCAGTTCCGCAATGACGATAACGAACCAGACCAGCCAGCGCGCACGTCAGCGGCGCGGCCTTTACGCACGCTGGCGCGGCCTGCGCATGCTCGCGGCCGCGACCCTGGTCGGCGCGGCGCTTGCGGGTTGCACCGGCGAGCAGTTCCAGAAGGGCTACATCCTGCCGCCTGGGGCACTGGAGCAGATTCCGATTGGCGCGAGCCAGGACCAGGTGCTGATCGTGATGGGCACGCCCTCCACCGTCGCGACCCTGGACGGCGAGGTGTTCTACTACATCTCCCAGCGCTCCGAGCGCCCCGTCGCCTTCATGAACCAGAAGGTGGTCGACCAACGCGTGATCGCGATCTATTTCGACAAGAACCGGCGCGTGCGCCGGCTGGCGAATTACGGCCTTCAGGACGGCAAGATCTTCGACTTCATCAGCCGCACCACGGCGACGTCGGGTCAGGAGATGAGCTACCTCGCCCCGCTATTCAAGCTGCTCAGCTTTAACTGAGCCCTTAGAGCGTTTTCGAGCCAAGTGGATACCGGTTCGCGTAAAGAAAACGCGTGAAACAAGAATCTGGAACCCGTTCCGATTGCACCGGAATCGGCTCGAGCCTGCGGCGTCGTGCCGTTTCGTGCGACTTGCCGTCGCGCGTCGGGTTCCCTACGCTCGCTGCAAAACGAGAAGCAGGGAGTGGATTCGTGCCCAAGACTTTTTTGTCCCGTCGTGGTGTGCTCGCTGGCGCTGCCGGCCTCTCGGCCGCAGCAATCCTGCCGCGATCGAGCCTGGCCGACTGGAAGCCCACCGAGAACGTTCGCCTCGTCGTGCCGGCGGCGGCTGGCGGCTCGACCGACGTCATGGGCCGGCTCCTGGCCGCGCATCTGCAGACTGCCTGGGGCCAGTCGGCGGTCGTGGAGAACCGCTCGGGCGGTGGCGGCACTATTGGTACAGCCGAGGTGGTCCGCGCCAAGCCCGATGGTCACACCATCCTGATCGGCAATCCGGGGCCGAACGCGATCGCCTACAGCATTTTCAAGAACCTCACCTACAAGCCGGACCAGCTCCAGCCGGTCTCCAACATGATCCGGATTCCGAACATCGTCTCGGCGCATCCGAAGACCGGCATCAAGTCGATTCCCGAGCTGATCGCGTACCTGAAGGCCAATCCGGACAAGCTCAGCTACGCCTCCTCAGGCGTCGGCCAGAGCCCTCACCTCACCGGCGCCTGGTTCCTCCAGCTCACCGGGTTGAAGATGACCCACATCCCATTCCGCGGCGCGGGCCCCGCACTCCAGGCCGCGCTCGCGGGCGACATCCAGATCCTGTTCGACAATCTCTATCCGAGCCTGCCGCAGGTGCAGAACGGCACGCTCAACGGCCTCTGCGTCACCACGACCGAGCGCAGCGAGCTCGCGCCCAATCTGCCGACCATGCGCGAGAGCGCGCCGGAGCTGGCGAACTTCGACGTCTCCTCCTGGTTCGCCGTCTTCCTGCCGAAGGGCGTCCCTGCGCCCGTGCTCGAAGCGCTCAATCTCCAAGTGAAGGCGATGCTGGAGCGCGACGACATCAAGAAGCAGATCGCCGCCATGGGGGCCCGCGCCGACTACGGCACGCCGCAGCAATTCGCCGTCTTCGTGGATGCCGAGACAAAGAAGTTCGCCGCGATCATCCAGAAGGAAGGCCTGCAAATGGACGTGCAGTAACGCACAGCGTCATTCCGGGGCGGCTCCAACGAGCCGAACCCGGAACCTCGAGATTCCGGGTTCGGTCCTGCGGACCGCCCCGGAATGACAATGAGAAAGAAAACCCCGCGGCTCGCGCCGCGGGGTTTTGTCTCGTTCCACTTCCGCCGCTCAATGCGCCAAGATCGCCAGCAGCAGCAAGGCCACGATGTTCGTGATCTTGATCATCGGGTTCACCGCGGGGCCGGCCGTATCCTTGTAGGGATCGCCGACAGTGTCGCCGGTCACCGCCGACTTGTGGGCATCACTGCCCTTGCCGCCGAAATGGCCGTCCTCGATGTACTTCTTGGCGTTGTCCCAGGCGCCGCCGCCCGAGGTCATGGAGATCGCGACGAACAGGCCCGTCACGATTACGCCGAGCAGCATCGCGCCCACCGCCGAGAACGCCGCCGACTTGCCGGCCGCACCTCCGCCCGCGATCGCGTAGATCAGGAAGTAGACGACGATGGGCGACAGCACCGGCAGCAGCGAGGGGATGATCATCTCCTTGATCGCCGCTTTCGTGAGCAGATCCACCGCCTTGCCGTAGTCCGGCTTGTCGGTGCCCTGCATGATGCCGGGCTTCTCGCGGAACTGCCGGCGCACCTCTTCCACGATCGCGCCGGCCGCACGGCCGACGGCCGTCATGCCCATCGCGCCGAACAGATACGGCAAGAGGCCGCCGAACAACAGGCCCACCACCACGTAGGGATTGTTGAGCGAGAAGTCCGGATTGACGCCGGCGAAGTAGGGATGGCGCGCGGAGTCGGCAACGAAGAACTTGAGGTCCTGGTTGTAGGCCGCGAACAGCACCAGCGCACCGAGACCGGCCGAGCCGATCGCGTAGCCCTTCGTCACCGCCTTGGTGGTGTTGCCGACCGCGTCGAGCGCGTCGGTCGACTTGCGCACCTCCTTCGGCAGGCCCGCCATCTCGGCAATGCCACCGGCATTGTCGGTGACCGGACCGAATGCGTCGAGCGCGACGATCATGCCGGCCAGCGCCAGCATGGTGGCGGTCGCGATCGCGATGCCGAACAGCCCGGCGAGGCTGTAGGTGACCAGGATGCCCGCGATGATGACGATCGCGGGCAGCGCGGTCGCTTCCATCGAGACGGCGAGGCCCTGGATCACGTTGGTGCCGTGGCCGGTCACCGAGGCCTGGGCGATCGACTTCACCGGTCGATAATCGGTGCCGGTGTAGTATTCGGTGATCCAGATGATCAGCGCCGTGACGACGAGGCCGACCACGCCGCATTCGAACAGAGCCATGCCGGTGTAGTCGACGCCGTCGAGCTTGCCGAAGCCGATCAAGTAGTAGATCACCAGCGCGATGCCTATCAGGGACAGGATGCCGGTCGCGATCAGGCCCTTGTAGAGCGCGCCCATGATCGACTGGCTTGGCCCGAGCTTGACGAAGAAGGTGCCGATGATCGAGGTGATGATGCAGATGCCGCCGATCGCGAGCGGCAGCGTCATCATGTTGGCGAGGATCGGCGTCTTTGCGAAGAAGATCGCCGCCAAGACCATGGTGGCGACCGCGGTCACCGCATAGGTCTCGAACAGGTCGGCGGCCATGCCGGCGCAGTCACCGACATTGTCGCCGACATTGTCGGCGATCGTGGCGGGGTTGCGCGGGTCATCCTCGGGGATGCCGGCCTCGACCTTGCCGACGAGGTCGCCGCCGACGTCGGCCCCCTTGGTGAAGATACCGCCGCCAAGACGAGCGAAGATCGAGATCAGCGAGGCGCCGAAGCCGAGCGCCACCAGAGCGTCGACGACGACACGGCTGTCAGGCGCGAGCTTCAGCGAGTGGACCAGGAAGGCGAAATAGAGGGTCACGCCCAGCAGGGCGAGACCGGCGACCAGAAGGCCAGTGATGGCGCCCGCCTTGAAGGCGAGCTCCAGGCCGCCGGCGAGCGAGGTCGTCGCGGCCTGGGCAGTGCGCACATTGGCGCGGACCGAGACGTTCATGCCAATGAAGCCGGCCGCCCCCGACAGGATGGCGCCGATGGCAAAACCGATCGCGACATAAACCCCAAGGAAATAGGCAAGCAGCACGAAGATGACGATGCCGACGAGACCGATCGTGGTGTACTGGCGCCGCAGATACGCCTGTGCACCTTCGCGCACCGCTCCTGCGATCTCCTGCATGCGCGGCGACCCCGCATCCGCGCTCAACACCGAAGACGTCGCCCAAATCGCGTAGACGACGGAAAGCACTCCGCAGAGTACTATCAACCATAATGCTGTCATGTGATTTTTTGCCTCAGATCCTTGATGTACCCCCGGCGCCTTTTGTTCTCCGTCGTGCGGTGCGGCGCCTTGATTTTGAACAAAGCCGCCCTTGCCCGAAGGGGCGGCCCCAGTCGGTTGCGAGCTTGCCAAAATCAAATTGAGGGTGCAACGCCGGATAAGGCCGAAACAGCCGATCTCGGCAGGTATTTAGGCCAGGCCCTGAGCGTCTGGCGCCGGCTTGGAGCGATTCCTAGAAATGGCTGTACGAAAGGCGCTTCAAAGTCAATTCCTGCCCCTGCCCATCAAGGAAGCGCGGCGGCTCTTGGCCCGCAACAATCGTGCCGATCGCCGTGACGGCAAGGCCAGCCGCCCGCCCCGAGGCGAT
This sequence comes from Bradyrhizobium sp. 137, assembly GCF_023074095.1. Classification (NCBI taxonomy): domain Bacteria; kingdom Pseudomonadati; phylum Pseudomonadota; class Alphaproteobacteria; order Hyphomicrobiales; family Nitrobacteraceae; genus Bradyrhizobium; species Bradyrhizobium sp. 137. Next base: position 144,086 of record NZ_JADPKU010000042.1, on the reverse strand, counting down.
CAGCGCATCGCTTTGCGCCGGCGGCGCGGTGCACAGCACCTCGTAATCGTCGCCACCGGCCAGTAGCGTCTGGATGCCAACGGCCATCCGCGCGACCAGGCCAGCTGCCGCAGCCGATAGCGGTACGTTCGCCACGTCGACGGTGGCCGAGACACCGGACGCTGCGCAAAGTTTGGCGAGATCGCCCGCAAGCCCGTCGGAGACATCCATCGCGGCGGTTGCGTGATCGCGCACGGCCTGCGCCAGCGCGTTGCGCGGCCGCGGCACGCGATAGCGCGAGACCAGAAAATCCCGTGCGGCGGGATCGGATGTCAGCGCGCCGGCCGCAGCGCCGCCGGTGAGCACGTCGAGGCCGAGCGCGGCATCGCCGATCGTTCCCGTCACCAGAATGCGCTCGCCCGGCCGCGCGCCGATGCGACCGACCATTCGTCCTTGCGGGACGCGGCCGAAGGCGGTGATCGAGATCATCTGCGGCCCCGGCGTCGACACCGTGTCGCCGCCGAGCAGCGGGCACGCGAAGCTCTTGGCGTCCTCGCCGAGCGCATCCGCAAACGGCCGCAGCCAGGCATCCTCCCTGTTGCGCAATGCCAGCGTCAGCACGAATCCGGCTGGGACCGCGCCCTTGGCCGCGAGATCGGACAGGTTCACCCGCAGCGCCTTGCGCGCGATGGTGTCAGGGGGATCAATGGCAAGATAATGCACGCCCTCCACCACCGCGTCGGTGGTGACGACGATGTCCTCGCCAGCCGATCTCAGGATCGCGGCATCGTCGACCAGTCCGAACGCGCCGGGATCGATCGCCAGCGGCTTGAAATAACGCGCGATAAGGGAGTCTTCGCCAGAGAGATTTTGCGTGTCTGCCATCGGCGCCAGCCTCACCCCTCTCTGTCATCGCCCGGGAAAAGCGCGAAGCGCGTCATCAAAAAAGCGACCGGGCGATCCGGTATTCCAGAGACGGTCGGGCGACATCGATAGGCCGCGGCGTACTGGATTCGCCGGTGATGACGCCGGTATATGGGGCAATCATATCGCATCACTTCACCACCCCAGGGTATCGCTACCCACGCCCGAACTCGTCACCGCGAAACTGGCGGCCGATCTGGTCGAGGACTGCGTTGACCATGCCGGTCTCCTCGCGGTCGACGAAAGCGTTGGCGACGTCGACATATTCGGAGACCACGACGCGGCCCGGGACGTCCTTGCGGTGCTGGAGCTCATAGGCCCCGGCCCGCAGCACTGCACGCAGGATCGCCTCGATCCGCTTCAGGGGCCAGCCCTTCGACAGCGCCTCGTCGATCAGCGGATCGAGCTTCTTCTGGTCGCGCACGACGCCGGAGACGACGTCGCGGAAGAAGGCGGCCTCCGCCGGAAGGTACGTATCGCCCTCGACCTCGTTGCCGAGCCAGTGGCTCTCGAACTCCGCAAAAATGTCGTTGATGCCCGCACCGGCGATGTCCATCTGGTAGAGCGCCTGGACGGCGGCGAGCCGCGCCGCGCCGCGGCGGTTCGCCTTCTTCTCCGGAGCACCCGCCGGCTTTTTGTTGTTGTCGGCCATGGCTCAGGCCTGCGCCAGACGGCGTTTGATGCGCAGCATCGCAAGCGCGGCACGTGCGGCATCGCCGCCTTTGTTGAGCTCGCTGGCGCGTGCCCGCGCCCAGGCCTGCGCTTCGGTGTTGACGGTGAGAATGCCGTTGCCGAGCGGCAGCTTTCGCGCCACGGCAAGATCCATCAGCGCGCGCGAGGATTCCTGCGAGACGATCTCGAAATGAATGGTGTCGCCGCGGATGACGCAGCCGAGCGCGATCACTGCGTCATAGGGCTTGCCGTTCGCCGCAGCCGCGTCGACCGCGATGGCGACCGCCGCCGGAATTTCCAGCGCGCCGGGAACCGTGATGACGTCATGCGTCAGGCCGGCCGCCTTCAGCTCGGCGATTGCGCCGTCGAGAAGCGCGTCCTGGAGATCGTCATAGAACCGCGCTTCGACAATCAGCGCGCGGGCGCCGGAAATGTCGGTCTGGTCTTTCAGGGGTGCGCGCCGCGCGTCTGCCATCGTTCAATCCGTTTCGAAAGGGTCGGCGCTATGTAGTCGCCGGAAGCAGGTAAGCCAAGTTCTAAAGACATGGTCATTCCGGGGCGGCTCGAAGAGCCGAACCCGGAATCTCGAGATTCCGGGTTCGATGCTAACGCATCGCCCCGGAATGACGGCTACGCCGTCATTTCCGTCAGCCGCGCCGCGTAGCGAGCCATCAGATCGACCTCGATATTGACCTCGTCCCCCGCTTTCCAGCCGCCGATCGTCGTCACCGTCAGCGTGTGCGGGATGATAAGCACCGAAAAGGTCACGTCCTTCACTGTATTGACGGTCAGCGAGACTCCGTCGAGCGTGATCGAGCCCTTGGTGGCGATGAAGCGCGCCAGCTCGCGCGTCGTCGAGAGCTCGAACCTCGCCATCTCGGGCAGGTCCTCGCGGCTGAGCAGCGTCGCGACACCGTCGGCATGGCCGGCGACGATATGACCGCCGAGCTCGTCGCCGATCTTCAGCGCCCGCTCGAGGTTCAGCCGTGTGCCGACCTTCCAGTGTTTTGCGGTCGTCAGCGCCAGCGTCTCGGCGGCGGCATCGACGTCGAACCACGTCTTGCCCGCCTGAACGCCGGAGGCGACCACGGTGAGGCAGACGCCGTTGCAGGCGATCGAGGCGCCATCGGCGATGGTGGCGCGATCATAATTGCAGGCGATGCGCAGACGGTGCAGCTGCCCCTGCGCCGTCGGCGTGAAACTGACGATCTCGCCGATATCGGTGACAATGCCAGTGAACATTACGAGCGCTCGTAAACGGTGAGAGTATCCTTGTCGAATGTCTCGCTAGCATGAACCTTGTAGGCCCGCGACTGCGTGATTTTCGACAGGGGCAATGCATCGAGCGCATCGACGCCGCCAGAGCCCACCTCTTCCGTGCCGCGGAACAGCCAGATTTCGTCGGCGAGGTCGGCCGCGACGAAGGACGCGGCGACACGGCTGCCGCCTTCGACCATCAGCCGCGTGATGCCTTTCTCAGCCAGCGCATGCAGCACGGCCGTGAGATCGAGTCCTGATGCACCGACCGACGGCACACGCAACATTTGCGCACCGGCCGCGCCAAGCCGTGTGGCGGCTGCGGCTTCGGCGAGTTCAGAACTCACCACCCAGAGCGGTGTTTCTCGCGCAGTGCGGACAAGCTTGCTCGCGCCGGGAATGCGCAGGCTCTGATCGAGCACGACCCGCACCGGCGAGCGCGCCCCCATGCCCGGCAGGCGGCAGGTGAGCATCGGATCGTCCGCCAGCACCGTGCCGATGCCGACCAGGATGGCATCGCTCTGAGCGCGCAAGAGGTGCACGCGATTGCGCACCGCCTCGCCGGTGATCGCGACCGGCTTGCCGCCGGCCGCACCGATCTTGTCGTCAGGCGAGACCGCAAGCTTCAGGATCACGTGCGGACGCTTGTCCCGGATGCGACGGAAATGCCCGGCGTGATCGAACGCAGCCTCTGCCGCGCAGAGACCGACGTCCACCGTTATGCCGGCTGCCCGCAAGCGCGCATGACCCTGGCCGCCGACTTCAGGATTGGGATCCTCGATCGCCGCCACGACCCGCGCGATCCCGGCGGCGATCACCGCATCGGCGCAAGGCGGCGACTTGCCGAAATGCGAGCACGGCTCCAGTGTGACGTAAAGCGTGGCGCCGAGCGCCGCTTCGCCTGCCCGCCGCAAGGCTTCGGGCTCGCCATGCGGCCGCCCGCCAGGCTGTGTCCAGCCGCGACCGACGATCACGCCGTCCTTGACGATGACCGCGCCCACGGCCGGATTAGGCCAGGTGCGGCCCTGCCCGCGGCGCCCAAGCGCCAGCGCAAGCTGCATGAAGCGGAGATCCGCATCCTTGGCCTCACGGGCCTTCTGCGCGAACTGATCTTCCAGGATGCGGAAGATCATTTGCGGATCGCGGCGAGCCGCGCTTCCTCCTCACCGGAGAGCTCGCCGAGCACGTCGGCGAAATCCTTGGCCTCGCGGAAATTGCGGTAGACGGAAGCAAAGCGCACATAGGCGACGTCGTCGAGCGTGCGCAGATGCTCCATCACGGTCTCGCCGATCACCTCGGAGGAGATCTCCGCCTCGCCGCCGGTCTCGAGCTCGCGCACGATGGTGGAGACCATCTTCTCCACCCGTTCCGGCTCGACCTGCCGCTTGCGCAGTGAGATCTGCACCGAGCGCATCAGCTTGTCGCGGTCGAACGGCACGCGGCGGCCGTTGCGCTTGATCACTGTGAGCTCGCGCAGCTGCACGCGCTCGAAGGTGGTGAAGCGGAAATTGCAGGCGACGCACACGCGCCGCCTGCGGATGACGGACGAATCCTCGGTCGGACGCGAGTCCTTTACCTGCGTATCGAGACTGTTGCAGTTCGGGCAGCGCATCCGTGTACCTTGACCTTACTGGTAGATCGGGAACCGGTCGGTGAGCGCCTTGACCCGTTCCTTGATCGCCGCTTCCACGAGCGGCGCCTTGCCGTCGTCGGATTGTGCGATCGCGTTGAGCACTTCGGCGATCATGCCGCCGACCTGCTGGAATTCGGCGACACCGAAACCGCGGGTGGTCGCGGCCGGAGTGCCGAGGCGGAGGCCGGAGGTGACGAACGGCTTTTCGGGATCGAACGGAATGCCGTTCTTGTTGCAGGTGATGGCGGCGCGGACCAGCGCCTTCTCCGAGACGTTGCCCTTCAGGCCCTTCGGCCTGAGGTCAACGAGCATCAGATGGTTGTCGGTGCCGCCCGAGACAATATCGAACCCATGGCTCTTCATCGCCTCGGCCAGCGCCTTGGCATTCTCGACGACGTTCTTGGCGTAGACCTTGAAGTCCGGACGCAGCGCTTCGCCGAAGGCGACCGCCTTCGCCGCGATCACATGCATCAGGGGACCTCCCTGCAGGCCCGGGAAAATCGCCCCGTTTAGCTTCTTGGTCAGCGTCTCGTCGTTCCAGAGCATCAGGCCGCCACGCGGACCGCGCAGCGATTTGTGCGTCGTGGTGGTGGTGACGTGGGCATAGGGCACCGGCGAGGCGTGCACGCCGCCGGCGACGAGGCCGGCGAAGTGAGCCATGTCGACCAGCAGATACGCGCCGACACTATCGGCGATCTCGCGGAAACGCTTGAAGTCCCAGGCGCGAGAATAGGCCGAGCCGCCCGCGACGATCAGCTTCGGCTTGACCTCTTCGGCCTGCTTGGCGACCGCGTCCATGTCGATGATCTGGTCCTCGCGGCGCACGGTGTAGTGCGCGGCCTTGAACCACTTGCCGCTCATGTTGACGGGCGAGCCGTGGGTGAGATGGCCGCCGGCCGCAAGATCAAGTCCCATGAAGGTGTCGCCCGGCTGGAGCAGCGCCAGGAACACCGCCTGATTCATCTGGCTGCCAGAGTTCGGTTGCACGTTGGCAAAGTTGGCGCCGAACAGCTTCTTGGCGCGATCGATCGCAAGGTTTTCGGCGACGTCGACCCACTCACAACCGCCGTAGTAGCGCGCGCCCGGATAGCCTTCCGCATATTTGTTGGTCATCACCGAACCCTGCGCTTCCAGCACGGCCCGGCTGACGATGTTCTCGGAGGCGATCAGCTCGACCTCATGGCGCTGCCGGCCCAGCTCGCCCTTGATGGCGGCGGCGATGTCCGGGTCGGCCTGCTCGAGCGAGGCGGTGAAAAACGAATCGGGCGCGGAAGCGGTTTTGGCTGAGGTCATCTTGCGAATATCTCCACCGCCGCAGCCTGTTGGCGGGCTACGGGCGGGTCTGGTGTGGCGGTCGGAAGCAATGCGCGATCTACCACATTGCCCGCTCCCGGCCAAGCATTTGCGGGTCGGGCCTGAGATTTGTGCAAGATATGGTGGGGATTGGAGGTTTTCGGCATTGGAGCGGTTTCATAGAACCGCTCCTCCGCGAATGTCCGGACAGGACCACTTTGGACCGCACGTCGCGCCAACGGCCGGCGGCCGCAGCCGGCGTCGTTTTAGAGCCCGGTATACCCCGCTTTCACGGGGTCCACGCTGCCGTCGAGCTGCCGCAGATAAGTCAGGCCGCAGACCGTCAAGCGGTGCGGGTCCTTCTCGCCGGCCTCCATCAAAGTATTGAGATAGTTCGTGACCTTGGCCCGTGCCTCCTCGCTTGCCGCCGCGGTGCGGTTGGCGAGCAGGTCATAGGTCTGCATGATGCGGTCGATGGCGGCTTCCATGGCACCCTCTGGTTCTCTCGAATTTTGGGAGTTTTGATCAGGCAACCGCTCGAGCCTCGGACTGCATCTCAAACCTGGTGATCGCCTTGTTGGCGAGCCTGATCTTGTTGAATTCGCCCTGCTGGAGCAGCTTGACGATGATCCCGAGCAGGCGCTCGTCGGTGACGAGGGAATCTGGGATCGCGCCGGAGCGGCGAAGGTAGTTGGCGGCAATGGCGTAGGCTTCGCTCACAAGTTCCACGTTCAGCGCCTGAAGCCCACGCTCGACCAGCATCGACGTTTCTCCGATCCGAAGGAGATAAGCGCCGAGCCCGGAACTGGTTCCTCACGGCGAGACATTTTCTTCGCAGCGCAAAAAGTAAAGCGCACCGGTCCGGACGAATCCGGGCCGGCGCTCTGGGGAAGTTGAGGCACGTTCGGGCGGTTTGCCGGTCTTGTTTGGGGCCGGCTTGGCCTTAATCCCTTGGAACTCAGAGCCGATACAGGATCTGGTCGGTCCAGAACCGCTCGAGGCGGTGCAGCGACTTGTTGAGGGTCGAGAACTCCTCGCCCGAGATGCCGCCGACCTGCTCCACCGTCTTGACGTGCTTCTGGTAGAGCGCATCGACTATGCGGCGGACTTCCTGGCCCTGCGGGGTCAGGCGGATGCGCACCGAGCGGCGATCAACGCGCGACCGCTGATGATCGAGGAAACCGAGCTCGACGAGCTTCTTCAGATTGTAGGAGACGTTGGAGCCGAGATAGTAACCGCGCGTGCGCAGCTCGCCCGCGGTCAGCTCCTTGTCACCGATGTTGTAGAGCAAGAGCGCCTGGACCGAGTTGATGTCCGCACGGCCGCGGCGATCGAACTCGTCCTTGATCACGTCGAGGAGCCGGCGATGCAGCCGCTCCACCAGAGTCAAAGCTTCCAGATAGAGCGACTGCACCGAACCCTGCTGGCCGGAGACGCGCTCTGCGGTATCTGCCGCAGTTGCGACGGCTTTCATCATGACACTTCCCCTGTTGTCGTTTTTATCGACACTTATTCGACGAAACTTGTGTCCCGCCTGATAGGTGCAACTTAAGGGGCTCGTTTGAAGAACGGCTTAAATAAGAGAATAAAGAGATCATGAATTTAAGACAGTGAATTGCGGATTAAGCCTGTACTACAAGCACTTTTTCGCAACACTCTGTTGACCCTCGCAAGGTCCTGTTCACCCTCCGTCCGCCCCCTTGTCGCATTCCAGCACAGCGGCGCCCCGTTTCGAAACGCGGGCGTAACAGCTGTGGCGGAACAATGCTGGTCAACGAAAACTTACCGCAAATTTTAGGCAACCAACGGTCAACCAAGTGCAACATCTCTTGTCCCGACAAGCGCCGCGAAGCAGGGCGCAGAGCCGGGACTCAGATGCCATAATCGGGACCGTAAAAAGATGCGGCGCGGCTCTACAAGCATTACGCCGCAAATGCAGCGCGCTGCATTGCGCCCGGGCACGAGAGCATTTCCGCGAAACGCGCTACGGCGGTCGTTCCCGCGCAGCCATCCAGGCGAGCGCGAGATAGGCGGCGAGCATGAACGCTTCGACACCGACCACGACCAGGCTGCCGCCGTAGATGCCGGGAAACATCAGCTCGATCACCGCCATCGACACCACGGTCGTCAGCCACACCACAGCGCCCCAGGGCGTCGCCAGCCAGAGACCAACTGCTGCGACGAGCTCGATCACGGCGAAGTAGACGGTTGCGGCCTGCCAGGCCATCGCCTGGTTCTCGAAGGCCTCGTCGTCGCCGCCGACGAAACCCGTCACTTGCGCCCAGTGATAGAGACCCTTCAGGATCGAGAGCAGCGCCATCACACGCAGGAACAGCACGAGCCGGCGCGTCCAGACATTGTCATCGGACGCAGAGCGCTCCGACGAGATCGCCGCCACCGACATCGCGCTATCCCTGGCGCTGTCTCTGGCATTGTCCCGGGCGCTGTCGCGGGCCGCATCGCGTGTGGAAATCTCGGACATGGCCCCCTTCTGGCTGCTTCGCCTCGCAAAATCAATCGGCTGCCATCCCTTGCGGCAGGTCAAGCCGCGGTGACGGGAACCATGCGAGCTGGTATAAGAATAATTCCAGCCGGAGGAAGAGTGATGGCGATCAAATACGGACGTCCGATCGAACTGCGCGAGGTTTCGCGCCGGGATGGCGCTAGCGCCTCCCCTGCCCTCGATCTGACCGTCCGCCCGCGCCGCAACCGCAAGGCCGAGTGGGCCCGGCGCATGGTGCGCGAGAATGCCATCACCACGGATGATCTGATCTGGCCGCTGTTCCTGATCGACGGCAGCGACAAGCGCGAGCCCGTCGCCTCCATGCCCGGCGTCGACCGCCTCAGCGTCGACCAGGCGGTGCGCGAGGCCGAGCGCGCCATGAAGCTCACCATCCCCTGTATCGCGCTGTTTCCCTATACCGACCCGTCCTTACGCGACGAGGAAGGATCGGAAGCGACCAACCCGAACAATCTGGTCTGCCAAACTGTGCGCGCGATCAAGAAGGAGTTTCCGGAGATCGGCATTCTCTGCGACGTCGCGCTCGATCCCTTCACCAGTCACGGTCATGACGGCCTGATCTCCGACGGCAAGATCTTGAACGACGAGACGGTCGCGGTGCTGGTGCGCCAGGCCCTGGTGCAGGCCGAAGCCGGCTGCGACATCATCGCGCCGTCGGACATGATGGACGGCCGCGTCGCCGCGATCCGCGAGGGGCTCGACTGCTCAGGCCTGCTCGACGTGCAGATCATGGCCTATGCGGCCAAATACGCTTCCGCCTTCTATGGCCCGTTCCGCGACGCCATCGGCTCGGCCAAGACACTCACCGGCGACAAGCGCACCTACCAGATGGACAGCGCCAATAGCGACGAAGCACTGCGCGAGGTCGAGCTCGACATCGCCGAGGGCGCCGACATGGTGATGGTGAAGCCCGGCATGCCTTATCTGGACGTGGTCCGCCGTGTGAAGGATACTTTTGCGATGCCGACCTTCGCCTACCAGGTCTCCGGCGAATACGCGATGATCGCGGCCGCGGCCAATAACGGCTGGCTCGACGGCGAGCGCGCGATGATGGAAAGCCTGCTCGCCTTCAAGCGCGCCGGCGCCGACGGTGTGCTGAGCTACTTTGCGCCGAAGGTCGCGGAGAAGCTGCGGGCGCAGGGGTCATAAACGCCCACCGCCTCTTTGATGTCGTCCCGGCGAAGGCCGGCCACCTGTCCTGGTCTTGGCCAGGACGACGGAAGCGTCGCGCCAGCGCGGCCTCCGCGCCGCTCCGCCGCCGAATTGCCGGAATATTTTCGCTTGTTGATCCCAGCGCGCCCTTGGCATGCGAACGGCCTGTTCCCATGTCCTGCCACGGGGGTTCGCTGGGAGAACGGACATGTCGGACTCGGGCAATTCAGGCGCCTGGCGCAACGACAGCGGCGTGCAGCCGCACGCCTACGATCCCTATCTGCATCCGGAGCTGTTCCGCGGTGTTGCGACGCGGCGGGTGTTCGCCTTCCTGGTCGACATGGTCGTGATCTCGGTGCCGGTGATCCTCGGCTATATCTTCATCGCCTTGTTCGGTGTGGTCACGCTCGGCATCGGCTGGGCGCTGTTCTGGATCGCCTGGCCGGCCTCGGTGGTCTGGGCCATCGTCTATTACGGCGCCAGCATCGGCGGCCCTTCCTCCGCGACAGTGGGCATGCGCCTGATGGATCTGGAACTGCGCACCTGGTACGGCGCGCCCGGCTACTTCGTGCTCGGCGCCACCCATGCGGTGCTGTTCTGGGTGACCGTCTCGTTCCTGTCGCCCTTCGTGGTGCTGGTCGGCCTGTTCAACGGCCGCCGTCGCCTGCTGCATGATTTCGTCTTGGGAACGGTCGTGATCAACAATTCGGTCCGCGTACCCGCGCCCCAGGCCGCAAGGACGTCCTGATCAAGGACCTATCAACCCGGATCTTCTAAGCTGACTGATCTGATCTGCCGAGCAGGCCAATTGACCCGGAGCTTCCGTAGCGCGATGCTGACACACAGTTCGGAGGCCCACGACGTCCCTTGACCCAGCACTCGCGCGATACCCCGCAATTTTACCTCACGGCGCCCTCCCCGTGCCCCTATCTGCCGGGCCGGCATGAGCGCAAGGTGTTTACGCACCTCGTGGGTGAGCGCGCCGGTGACCTCAACGATCTCCTGACCCATGGCGGGTTCCGCCGCAGCCAGTCGATTGCGTACCGTCCCGCCTGCGACCAGTGCCGCGCCTGCGTCTCGGTGCGGGTCGTCGCCAACGAGTTCCGGCCGTCCCGCAACTTCAGGAAAGTGCTGGCGCGCAACGCCGACATCATCGGCGAGCAGCGCAGCGCCGTTCCCACCTCCGAGCAATATTCGATATTCCGCGCCTATCTCGATGCCCGCCATCGCCATGGCGGCATGGCCGACATGACCGTGCTCGACTACGCCATGATGGTCGAGGACAGCCATGTCGAGACCCGCATCATCGAGTACCGCAAGCGCGGCCCCGACAGCGGCCTCACCGGCCGCGGCGAGGAACTGATCGCGGTGGCGCTGACCGACGTGCTCAGCGACGGGCTGTCGATGGTCTATTCGTTCTTCGAGCCGAGCCAGGTCAGCCGCTCGATGGGCACCTTCATGATCCTCGACCACATCGCCCGCGCGCGCCGGCAAGGGCTGCCCTACGTCTATCTCGGCTACTGGATCGAGGGCTCGAAGAAGATGGACTACAAGGCCCGCTTCCTGCCGCAGCAGCGCCTCGCGCCCTCAGGCTGGCTACGCGTCGACGCGCAGGGGGATGTGGCATCCGAGCCGCAGGATTAATTTAGCCGACGCGCACTGGTGTCATGCCCGCGAATGCGAGGCATCCAGTGCGCCGCGGCTTCTCCGTTCGATCGCAGGCTTCACCGAGTACGGGTCGCGCGGTCAAGCCAGGCGACGACAGCTGTGCATTCGGCGGACACTCACCCGAACAGCGTATCCGCCAGCAGCTTCACGTTCAAAACAACGATTACGCCTGCGACGATCCACGCGATCGCGGCGACTGACATCGGAATCGCGAACTTCCCCATCTTGCGGCGGTCGGAGACGAAGCGAACCAGCGGGATGACGGCGAATGGCAGTTGCATCGACAGCACGACCTGGCTGAACACCAGCAAATCGGCCGTGCCGCGCTCGCCATAGATCGCGGTGACGACGATCACGGGAATGATGGCAATGCCGCGCGTGAGCAGGCGGCGCGCCCAGCTCGGCAGACGCAGATCGAGAAAGCCTTCCATCACGATCTGGCCGGCGAGCGTCGCCGTAACCGTTGAATTGAGGCCGGAGGCGAGCAGCGCCACCGCGAACAGCGTCGAGGCGATGCCGAGACCGAGCAGCGGCGATAGCAGTTCAAAAGCCTGGCCGATCTCGGCGACGTCGGAATGGCCGCTTCTGTGGAAGGTCGCAGCAGCGACGATAAGGATGGCGGCATTGATGAACAGCGCCAGCATCAGGGCGATGGTCGAGTCCGTCGTCGCCCATTTGATCGCCTCGCGCCGGCCAGCGTCATTGCGCTCATAGGCGCGCGTCTGCACGATCGAGGAGTGCAGGTAGAGATTATGCGGCATCACGGTTGCGCCGATGATGCCGATCGCGATGTAGAGCATCTCGGAATTGGTGAAGATCTCGGTCTTCGGCACAAAGCCACGCAGCACCTCCGCGACCGGCGGCGCCGCAGCCACGATCTGGACCGCGAAGCAGACCGCGATGACGCCAAGCAGCGCGATCACGAACGCTTCGAGGAAACGGAAGCCGCGATTCATCAGGAGCAGCAGCAGGAAAGCGTCGAGCGCGGCGAGCAGCGCGCCGCCGATCAGGGGAATGCCGAACAGCAGCTTCAGCGCGATCGCGGTGCCGATGACTTCGGCGAGGTCGCACGCGATGATCGCCGCCTCGCAGGCAAGCCAGAGCAGGAAGTTCACCACGGGCGAATAGGTCGCGCGGCAGGCCTGCGCGAGGTCGCGGTCGGTGACGATGCCGAGCCGCGCTGCCAGCGACTGCAGCAGGATCGCCATCAAATTCGAGAGCAGGATGACCGAGAGCAGCGTGTAGCCGAACTTCGATCCGCCGGCGAGGTCGGTCGCCCAGTTGCCGGGATCCATGTAGCCGACCGAGACGAGATAGCCCGGACCGACGAACGCCAGCAGCCGCCGCCACCAGCGGCCGGCGGCCGGAATGGCAATTGTGGAATTGACCTCGGCGAGGCTCTTGGTGGTGGGCGCATCGGTGCGCCAGCCGGCGGCGTCTTGGCTCAAGTCTCGGGTCAGATGGGGTGATTGGGCATCCATGCCGGCAGAATACCCAACTTGCTTCTTATTGCAACTCATTTGCAACTGCATCTAGCCGCACCGGTTCTCAGCACAGACCCGTGGCCCTTGTCGGGAAGCGGGTGGGTTCGGCGGTTCTCGCGGGCGAACATGGGCGCAAATTCGCCTTTTGCAGGATATGAGCCATGTCAACGCCCCCGCGCCTCCCTGACACCTTCAACCGCCTCGCCTGGTCGAACCTCGCGGCGCAATCGGCCGAGCAGATCGCACTGGCCGCAGCGCCCATCGTCGCGGTGCTGACGCTGGGTGTCGCCGAAGGCCAGACCGGCCTGCTGCAGACCGCCCTCACCCTGCCCTTCGTCCTGTTCGCCATTCCTGCCGGCGTGCTCGCCGACCGCATCTCCCGCCGTTGGCTAATGGCGGGAGCCGAGGCGGTGCGGGCCGCCGCACTCGCGGCCATCGTCCTCCTGCTGGCGCTGGGGACGCTCGATTTGCCGCTGCTGGCGCTGCTCGGTTTTGCCGCGGTGTGCGGCACCGTCGTCTATAGTGTGGCGGCACCGGCGCTGGTGCCCTCGCTAGTGAGTTCGGACCTGCTGCCGGCGGCGAATGCGCGGATCGAGCTCGCGCGCACCATCGCGTTTGCGAGCGGACCTGCGCTCGGCGGCGTGCTCGTGGGCTGGTGGGGCGCAAGCCCGGCCTTCGGCTTTGCGGCTGCGCTGTCGGCTATCGCCGTGGTGCTGCTTGCCGGCATCTACGAGCCCGCGCGGGCAGCATCTCCGCGGCGCCATCCGTTCCAGGATATCCGCGAAGGCGCGGCCTTCGTGTTTCACCATCCGCTGCTGCGGCCGGTGTTCATCACCCAATTCATCTTCAACACCGGATGGTTCTTGCAGATCGCGGTGTTCGTGCCATACGCGGTGCGCCATCTCGGCCTGACCGCCGCCGGCGTCGGCACCGTGCTGACGATGTACGGCGTCGGCATGGTAATCGGCGCGCTGGTCGCCACCCGCGTGATGCAGCGCGTCGCGTTCGGCACCGTCGTCGGCCTCGGCCCCGTCACGGGCTTCGTCGCAGCATTGGTGATGGCGCTGACGGTGCTGGTCCCCTCGCCCTGGCTTGCGGCCTTGAGCTTCTTCCTGCTCGGCGTCGGACCGATCCTGTGGGTGATCTCGACCACGACGCTGCGCCAATCGGTGACGCCGCCGCGCCTTCTGGGGCGCGTCTCCGCCATCAACATCATGAGCTACGGCGCCCGCCCGCTCGGCTCGGCGCTGGGCGCAATCGTCGGCGGGTTCTGGAGCGCGGAGGCCTGCCTCTATCTCGCAGCGGCAGTGTTCGGCGTACAGGCCCTGGTGATCCTGCTGTCACCGGCGGTGGCGCTCGACCGGCAGCCGGACATGGTGAGGGACGAAGTGGTGGCGGGGTGCTGAAGTCCGGTCATTCCGGGGCGATGCGAGCATCGAGCCCGGAATGACTGGTGAAATCACCTAGCCCGCCAGATACCGCTCGTAGCTCCCCGTCACCGGCTCGCTGACATCGACGTCGGGATCGAGCGTGTAGAGATCCTGCGCGCGGCCGATGCCGCGCAGCGCGTAACGGCCGGTGGAGACGAGATAGCGGCGGCCGGCGGTGTCGAGGCCCTTGTAAAATTCCGAGGACGCCAGCAGTTCGCGATCGACCGAGCGGCTCATCGAGGCGATGCGACTGACTTCGTTGACGGTCGGTCCGACCACCGTGAAGTCGAGCCGGTCCTCGCTCCCGATATTGCCGTAGAAGACCTCCCCGACATGCAGACCGATATAGGCCGACGTGGTGGGACGACCGTCGGCCGCGCGGCGTGCGTTCAGCGCCGCGACGTTCTTGCGAAACAGATGCTCCGCCCGTAGCGCGGCGCGGCGCGCCGCCGCCATGTCCTCGCCGGTGAACATTGCAAGCACGCCGTCGCCGATCAGCTTCAGCACGTCGCCGCCCGCATCGTGGATCGGGTCGATCACGGCTTGCGCATAGTCGTTGAGGAACGGAATGATCTCGTCGGGACCGATGCTCTCGCTGATCCCGGTCGAGCCACGCAAGTCCGAATACCAGAGCACGGCGTTGATGCGCTCGGTGACGCCGCGCGAGATACGTCCACGCAGCACCTGCTCGGAGGCGTCCCGGCCGAGATAGACGCGGCCGAGCGTGCGGGCGATGTCGACCTGCTGTGCCGATTTGATCGCGAGCCCCAGCACCGGCACCAGATCGCGCAGGGCTTCGAGCTCGGGTTCGGAGAACCCGCTGTCACGACGCGTGGTCCAGCAGGAATAGAGGCAATCCATCAGGCCGAGCGCGCCGTTCTCGCCGAAGCGATGCACGAAGGCGAGATAGTGCTTGTGCCCCTTCTCGGCGAGCTCGCCGATCTGCGAGAAATCCAGCGACGGCGCGTCGGCGAGATCGATCACCATCTCGTCGTGGCCGTGCTCGAGCATGTGGAAGAAGACCGAGCGGCGCCAGCTCTTGGCTGCATCGCCTTCGGCAGTCGAGCCGTATTCGAACGCATCGCTCTCGTTGCTCGGCCGGTCGCTCCAGCGAAAGCCGCGCCCTTCATAAATCGGATGCAGCGTGTCGATGACGACGAGCCCGCGCGATAGTTCCAGCCCCTCGGCGCGGCAGCGCTCGCAGAAGCCACGCAGCAGTTCCGGTTCGGGCAGGCTGGTAAGGCCCTGGCCGGCGATCCAGTTCATCAATTCGAGGCGCGAGGTCAATTGCATGCGCCATTATGGCGTGCATTCGTGACGAGCGAAAGGCGCGAGCCACGCGCGGGCCGTGCGCAAGGCTCCCATCCCTTGCAGATCGAATATGTCGCAGGGGCGGTTGACGTGTTCGCCGCGCGCGCGGCAGATGCCCACAATGACGAGCTTGTCGGCAAGAATCGGAGCCACGCGCAGATGAGCCGGCGCCAGCTTCCGATCATCCTGGCGCTCGGCGCCACGCAGACCCTGGCCTGGGCTTCCAGCTATTATCTGCCGGCGCTGCTCGCCGATCCCATGGCGCACGACCTCGGCATTTCCTCCAACTGGATTTTTGCCGCGTTCTCGGCTTCGCTCGTGATCGCGGCGCTGCTCGGCCCGCGCATCGGGCGGCAGATCGATCTCGTCGGCGGACGGCAGGTGCTTTCGGCCTCGAACCTGACCATCGCCGCCGGCCTCGTCCTCCTCGGCCTCTCGCACTCGGTGGCGGTGATGGCGATCGCCTGGCTCGTGCTCGGCGTCGGCATGGCGATGGGCCTCTATGACGCCGCCTTCGCCGCTCTGGGGCGCATCTACGGCACCGAGGCGCGCAGGCCCATCACCGGCATCACGCTGATGGCGGGCTTCGCCTCCACGGTCGGCTGGCCGCTCACCGCCTGGGGTCTGTCCCATATCGGCTGGCGCGAGACCTGCTTTGCCTGGGCGGCTGCCAATATCCTGATCGGCCTGCCCCTCAACTTCTTCATGCTGCCGGTGATCAGGGGTGCGAGGCAGACGGCGGCGACCGCCGAGAAGCCGCATTTGCCGCTCGACCGCACCATGATCCTGCTGGCCTTCATCTTCGCCGCGGTCTGGACCGTCACCGGCGCGATGGCCGCGCATTTCCCCCGCATCCTGGAGACGACGGGCGCAACACCCGTCGAAGCCATCGCGGCCGGCGCGCTGATCGGCCCGGCCCAGGTCGGCGCGCGCATGCTCGAGGCGGGCTTCCTCAGCCGTTTCCATCCGCTGTGGTCGACGCGGCTCGCCTGCCTCACCCATCCGATCGGCGCGGTGGTCGTCGCGATCTTCGGCGGCGCTGCGGCGAGCGCGTTTGCGCTGTTCCACGGCTCCGGCAACGGTATCCTGACGATCGCGCGCGGCACGCTGCCGCTCGCGATTTTCGGACCAAAGGACTTTGGTTACCGTCTCGGCATCATCGGCGCACCGGCGCGGATGGCCCAGGCGGTGGCGCCGCTCGCCTTCGGTCTGCTGATCGACATCATGGGGGCCAAGGTGCTGATCGTCTCCTCCGCGCTCAGCCTGTCGGCGTTGGCGGCGTTGTTCCTGATCCGTGCCGGGCCGCGCCCGGATTGACCGCCCGGCCCCTTTCGCGCACAAGCGGGCCATGAGCGAAGACCCCGGCCCGCCACGCACGTTCAAAGGCCTCCTGCGCTGGGCGACCACGGCGCCCCAGGCCTGGGGCGTCTATCTCCTCGCCGTCCTGCTGGTCTGGCTGCTCTCGTTCTATGCCGGCACGCTGAAGCCGAAGAAGACGCCGGAAGCGAGTCCGCCCACGGTGACCGTCCCGCGGAGCTAGGCGGGCTTCGTCTCGCTGGTCGCGATCCAGATCCCGGCGAACACCGCAACCAATCCGACAAGCAGATGAGCCGTAATCGGCTCGCCGATGAGGAGCGCAGCAAGCAGAGCGGCGGCGATCGGATTGATCGTCATCGTGTTGGCGACGCGAGTCGGCGTTGCCCGCTCCAGCGCCATGACCCAGAGGATGAAGGCGAGTGCGCCGCCGCCAATGCCGAGATAGATGCCGGCAATCCACTGCGCCGTGGTGAAGTGCTCGAGCGCCGCAAAGCTGCCTCTCACCAGACCCGCCAGTACCAGCACGACGGCACCCGCACCCATGCCCACGGTGAGAAAGCCGAGCGCGCTCGAGCGCTGCATCAACGGACGCGACAATACGTTGTAGAACGCCATGCAGAACACGGCTGCAGTCATGATCAATTCGCCGCGCCAGGCCCCTGGCGGACTGTGCGCCAGGCCGGTAGCCAGCGCTGCCGCCACGCCGAGCACGGCGATGCCGACACCGATGATCTTCCGCACCGTCAGCCGCTCGACGCCAAGGAGCGCCCCCACCACCATCGTGTGAAGCGGCAGCGTCGCGAGCGCAAGACTGGCGCGGGCAGCGGTCGTGTAGGACACCGCGATGTTGTAGAGGATGAAGAACAGACCGAAGAAGCAGATGCCGAGCAGCGCCACGGTCGGCCAATCGGACCGCTGCGGCCAACGCACGCCAAGCAGCAGCGCGCATGGCACGAGGCAGAGAAAGCCGATCCCCCAGCGCAGGATCGCGAGCATGATCGGATCGGCGCCGCCCACGAGATAGCGGGTAATAGCCGCCGCCGTGCCACCGAGGCTGCTCGACGCCAGCGCGATCGCAACCCCGGCCCATTCGCCCACCGCTGTCTCCTGTCGCGGAGCTTTTGGCGGGCCTAGCACGAAGCTGCTGCCATCGTCGTGGCAGCAGCTTCTTCACACGCCCAGCGCTTCCGGTCCGATGCGATCGGAACGGAAGCTCTGGATGCTTGTTTTGACGCGTTTTCTTGGCGCGAACCGGTGCCCACTTCGCTCGAAAACGCTCTACTCGTAAAACTCGGGCGCCATCTTCTGGCTGTCGCGCTGGGCCTTGTCGTGGTTGATCCAGAGCTGCGCTTTTTCCCTGGCGAGCGTGTCGGCAATCTTCTGCATCGAGGCCGCGCTCTGGTCCTTGTTGACGTTCATGCTCGGCACGCGGCGGTTGTCCCAATTGTCCTTGAAGTGGACGGCATCGCCCGACAGGATCACCGCGCCGGTTTTTGGCAGTTTCACCAGCAGCGACTGGTGTCCCGGCGTATGGCCGGGCGTGGATAGAATGGTCACGCTGCCGTCGCCGAACACGTCCTTGTCGCCTGCGAGCAGCTCGACCGGATGCGACGGCTTGAAGCGCGGCGCGTTGTTGGGCCCGGGCCAGTCATATTCGGCCTTCTGCACGTAGAGCATGGCCTGCGGAAACAGCTCGACATTGCCGGTATGATCGGGATGCGTGTGCGAGACGGCCACCACTTTGACGTCGTCGGGCTTCAGCCCGAGCTGTTCGAGCTGGGCGGCAAGCGTCTTCGGCCGGCGCCAAGTGACGGCTTTGGGATCGGCGGGCGCGAGTCCATTCGGCATCGCGGCGACGGAATCGGCAATGCCGGTGTCCCACAGGAACCAGCCCTTGGCGTGCTTGATGAGATAGCAGCTGTCGACGAAGTCCATCGTCTTGCCTTCGTTGAGGCCAGGCGTCCAGCGGGAGATGTCGCCGGCGGTGCCCTCGCCGCAATTGAGCACGTAGAGCTTTTCGACCCCGGTCTTCTCCGATTGCGCCAGCGCCGAAGGGCCGGGCAGAGCGAGTGCAGCGATGGCGAGCGCGAGCTTGATCCTGGGCATCATTGTTGTTCCTCCCGTACAGGGCGACGACCGAGGATCAACCCCGGCCCGTTCGCGCAATTCCCGTCAAGCAAATCAATGCGGGCAGGTCTCGACCTCGACCGTGACGTGGCTGAGGCCCTTTAGCCCCGCGAGCCGCCGCTTGTAGACGGCCGGCTGCTTCGGCTGGTCCGACACCACCGAGAGCAGCACGGCACAATGGCCGGGCCCCACCTGCCACAGATGCAAATCGGTGACGCGGTCGTCGCCAACTTCCATCCGCGCCCGGATCACCCGCTCCAGCTTCTCGTCGGCGCGCACGTCGAGCAGCACCGCCCCCGATGACTTGATCAGGCCGAACGCCCAGCTCGCGATCACGGCGCTGCCGATCAGCCCGACGGCTGGATCGGCCCAGACCCAGCCCGAATACATCGCGACGGCGAGTGCTGCGATCGCCAGCACCGAGGTCGCTGCGTCCGCCATGACGTGCACATAGGCGGCACGAAGATTGTTGTCGTGATGATGATGGTGATGGCCATGATCATCCTGGTCGTGGTCATGATCGTCGTGATGATCATGGGCGTGGCTGTGGCCGTGATGATGATCGTGGTTGCCGCGCAAGAGCCACGCGCTCGCGAGATTGACGCACAGGCCGAGCGCGGCGACCGCGATCGCCTCGCCATAGACGATCGGCACCGGCGTGATCAGCCGCAGCACGCTCTCATAGGCGATCTCGATCGCGATCAGGCCGAGGATGATCGCGCTGGAGAAGGCGGCGAGATCGCCGAACTTGCCGGTGCCGAAGGTGAAATGCGCATTTTTCAGGTGCCGGCGCGCAAAACGATAGGCAAAGGCGGCGATGCCGAGCGCCGCCGCATGCGTGCCCATGTGCCAGCCGTCGGCCAGCAGCGCCATCGACCCGAACAGCGAGCCGGCGACGACCTCGCCGACCATCATGACCAGCGTCAGGACGACCACGAGCCAGGTACGCCGCTCGTTCTCGTCGTGCTTGTCGCCAAGAAAGGCGTGGTCATGGGTCCATTGTTCGATGGAGTGGGAATGCATCGAATTCTCCAGAAGATTCAGGTCTGTCGGCCTGCAGTATAGACCGCCGAGGCGCGATTTTCTAAGGCCCAATCGTGCCGCGGATTGACAGTCCTGCTTAGTTTCGCTGTAATCGGCGCCATGGGGATTTGAGCGATCTCCCCACGAGGCGACACGCCCAAGCATCGCGTCCCGTTCGTTTCTTGCGAGGACGCATCATGTCTACTTTCACGACCATCTCATCTGACAAATTGGCACGGCTGGTCGGCACCGCGAACAGCCCGGCCCTCATCGATGTGCGCACCGAGGAGGATTTTGCCGTCGACCGGCGGCTGATCCCAGGCTCCATTAAGCTCAGTCACGACAAGGTGACGGACTGGGGCGGCGACTTCGCCGGCCGCCGGGCCATCGTCTCCTGCCTGCGCGGTGAAAAGCTCGCGCAGGGCGCGGCGGCGTGGCTGCGCCAGCTCGGCGTCGAGGCTGAGACGCTGGAGGGCGGCTTCGAGGGCTGGAAAGCGGCAAACCTGCCGCTGCTCGACACGCGCAAGCTGCCGCCGCGCGATGCCAGAGGGCGCACTGTCTGGGTCACGCGGGCCCGGCCGAAGGTCGACCGCATCGCCTGCCCCTGGCTGATCCGCCGCTTTGTCGATCCCAATGCGGTGTTCCTGTATGTGGCACCGTCCGAGGTGATCGGCGTCGGGGAGCGGTTCAATGCAGCTCCCTTCGACATTGAGAACGTGTTCTGGAGCCACCGCGGCGAGCTCTGCACCTTCGACGTCATGATCGAGGAATTCGGGATCGCCTCGCCACCCCTGCTCCGGCTGGCGACGCTGGTGCGCGGCGCCGACACCGCGCGGCCTGATCTCGCGCCAGAAGCGCCGGGCCTGCTCGCGGCCTCGCTCGGACTATCGCGCATGTATGACGACGACCTCGCGCAGCTCGAGGCCGGCATGCTGCTCTACGACGCCTTCTACCGCTGGTGCCGCGACGCCACCACCGAGACCCACAACTGGCCGACCAACAAGGTGAAGGCGTAATGGATATCCGCAACGTTCAAGCAGGAGCTGACGCCGGTCACGGGGTCAGCTTCAATGAGGCCTTTCGTGTCTGGCTCCGCGTCGCCTGCCTGAGCTTTGGCGGGCCCGCGGGCCAGATCGCGGTGATGCATCGTATTCTGGTCGAGGAGAAGAAGTGGATCTCTGAAGCCCGTTTCCTGCATGCGCTGAATTACTGCATGCTGCTGCCGGGACCGGAAGCACAGCAGCTCGCGACCTATGTGGGCTGGCTGATGCATCGCACCGCCGGCGGGCTGATGGCGGGCGGGCTGTTCATCCTGCCCGGCATCATCGCCATCATGGGCCTGAGTTACGTCTACGCCGCCTACGGCAATGTCAGCTTCGTCGAGGCGCTGTTTTTCGGACTGAAGGCCGCCGTGCTCGCCATCGTGGTCGAGGCCGTGGTCCGCGTCGGCAAGCGCGCGCTGAAGAACCGCATCATGATCGCGCTCGCGGCCGCGGCCTTCGTCGCCATCTTCTTCTTCGCGGTCCCCTTCCCGATCATCATCATCGCCGCCGGCATCATCGGCTATGCCGGCGCGCGCGCTGGCCGTCCGGAATTCGCACCGGCTGGTCACGGCCACGGCGGCAGCGGCGCCGCGATCGACAGCATGCTCGGCGAAGCTGTGCCTGAGCACGTGCGGCCCAATACGGCGCGCGCGATCCGCGTCGGCGCGCTGTGGCTGGCGCTCTGGCTGATACCGGTGATCGGGTTGTTGCTCGCTCTTGGGCAAGACAATGTGTTCAGCCAGATCGCACTGTTCTTCTCGAAAATGTCGCTGGTCACCTTCGGCGGCGCCTACGCCGTGCTGGCCTACGTCGCACAGCAGGCGGTCGAGCATTATCACTGGCTCAAGCCGCATGAGATGCTGGACGGCCTCGGCATGGCCGAGACCACGCCGGGCCCGCTGATCATGGTGCTCCAGTTCGTCGGCTTCATGGCCGCCTACCGCGACCCGAGCGGCCTGTCGCCAATGCTGGCGGCAACGCTTGGCGGCTTGCTCGCGACCTGGGTCACCTTCACGCCCTGCTTCCTCTGGATCTTTCTCGGCGCGCCCTATATCGAGCGCCTGCGCGGCAACACGGGATTGGCCGGCGCGCTCGGTGCGATCACCGCCGCGGTTGTCGGCGTGATCCTCAACCTCTCGATCTGGTTCGCGCTGCACACGCTGTTCCGCGCCACGGTGCCGGTGACCGCCTTCCCGTTCGACTTCGACATGCCGGTGCTGACGAGCGTCGACGTGCCGGCGCTGGTGCTGTCGATTGCAGCGGCCACCGCGATCTTCCGGTTCAAGCTCGGCATGCTCACAGTTCTCGCCGGCAGTTGTGCCGCGGGCGTGGCGATGCGGTTAGCGGGGGTAATTTAGGGCCTGCACCCACGAGTCCGTCGCGCCCGACTTGCCATCGGAAGGCGACGTTGAAGGCGACAGCGCTACATGGCGGTCTTGCCCAAAATGGCGAATTACACCGTGACCAGCGCAGGGATTTCCGGCCTACGTACTGTGCGCCGGCGCTCTCTCCCATTCGTCAACGTGGTTGACGGTAGTTGCCCGGAATTGCTGTTCCGCGAGCTATTGGATGGAGTCTTCGGGCAACCAGCCATGATCAATATGCCTTCGCAAAACTGGTCGTGGTGGTTGAAGTTCGGCGCATGTGTGACCGGCTGCATCAGCGGTGCCATGGCGCGCGATACGGACTCCCGAGGTGAACGGCGTCATTGAAGTTACCATCGCCTGCACCTCTTCCTTAATGAACCAATGGCCGGCCACAACGCGACCGGCGACGGTGTCGTCATGCCCGCGGGAGCGCAGCCGCGCCGGACGACCGGACTGATAATCTGATCAATCGGGAAAGGCATTATCCAACAGAGGAGTATCCTATGAAGTTGGCTCAAACATCAGCACTAGTCATTTGTCTGCTTGGCGCGCCAGGGATTTCGCTGGCTGCGGATGCCAAGGGGGATGTGGAGAAGGCATACGCCTCTTGGGATGCCGCATTCAACAAGCACGACGCAAAAGCCATCGGCGCTTCCTATGTCGCGACGGCAAAATTGATGCCGCCTACACATCAGGTGGCGTCAGGTCCGGCTGAGATCGAGAGTTTCTTTGCTGGACTGTTCGCGAACGGCGTGACGGGTCACAAGTTGGAGATGATTGACGCCGGCGGAGACGACAAGGTTGTGTTCGGGACAGCCAAGTGGAGTGCCACGGGTAAGGACAAGGAGGGCAAGCCGTCTCCATTGGGTGGTCTGGCGATGCACGTATTCGAACGCCAAGCCGATGGATCGCTCAAATTGAGGCTGCAAACATTCAACTAAAGCGGTCGAAGCTGATCAGTCCGGTGAGGCGGCGGCCTTACCGGACACTCAGAAGGGCTACTTGTCCCGGTGCAAGATATGTCCGGGGTGGGTCGCAAGCCGTCGATGATGACCAAGCGGGACGACTTCCGATTCGCCCTTAGAAGCTGCTGCCGGAACGCGACTTGAACCGACAGGGCTGCGTGGCGGCTAAGGGCCTAGAAGCAGACGCTGCGGAC
Organism: Bradyrhizobium sp. 137; assembly: GCF_023074095.1. Lineage (NCBI taxonomy): Bacteria > Pseudomonadati > Pseudomonadota > Alphaproteobacteria > Hyphomicrobiales > Nitrobacteraceae > Bradyrhizobium > Bradyrhizobium sp. 137. Next base: position 120,726 of record NZ_JADPKU010000042.1, on the reverse strand, counting down.
GCGCCGGCAACGCTCAAAGCAGCAGTACCGACGCTAGCGAGGCGCCGAGTAAGCTACACAAACAAATGATGCGTCAGATGGTGCTCAACGCTTGCGTGATCAAGGGCGCTTTGCTCGGCGTGCGAAGGGCCAATCAGGTCCGCATCCTGAATTAGCGCCAGTCCATTTTTTCCGGCATCGTGCAGAGTATATTCCACTGCATCCGGTCCGTGGCCGTTCCCAGAATTCTCTGAAACTCTGACCTCTGCCCTATCATTCTTGAAATGAAAGGAATCTTCGAACTGGGGCGCAGCTGCCGTTGCATTCTGGTCCGGCCCCGCATGCAGAGTTTTAGAACCGCTTATGGGCACCTTGGGCAAGTCAGCCTGCGATTGGCCGGAATTGAAATGGCTACTCTGTACATCGTCCTTGGCGTGCTGATCGGCAGTTGCGGAACCTTCCTCCGAAGCGTCTAAGTCGCGATGCGATTGCCCCCAGTCAGAATCGTGTCCGGTTGAGTCGTGCTTGGCGGGCTGCTTATCGGCTGCTGCCCCGTGTTCCGAAATATGCAAATCACGCTGCGATTGTCCATGATCTGGATCGTCTCCCGGTGGCCCGTCTCCGGCGTGTGGCTTACCGGCTGCTGCTCCCTGTTCCGAAACATGCAAATCACGCTGCGATTGTTCATCATTGGATCCGTCGGCTGCGGTCGCGTGTATTGTGCCGTGTTCGGCATTCCTCGACGCGTCCGTCGCGGCCGCCTGCTCGAAGCCGCTATGATCGATCGGAGCGTCGATGGCGCCGGATCCGACGTGAGGGTTGCCGCCGGCGCCTACGCTATGCTCGCTTGCGGCTGCATCGACGATCTGATGCTCGTCGCTTTTGCCGATGGCATCGCTTCGGCCAGCCTCGAAAACGAATGATTCATGGCGGCCTTCGGGATTAAGCCGGGCTAGGTTCTCCAACTCGTTTAGGGTCGCATCGGCGCTGCCAGGCATATTAAGGGCGCCCAATTCGCTGGTGGCGTTTTCGGCAGCCGACGCAAAGCTATCCCAAAAAGTGAACGCCTGCGCAGGACTGTTAAGGAGTTCGTAAATCGAAACTCCGACCGCCATGAGCATAAACCCGCCAAAGTCACTGATGCTTGACCTTGGAGGGTTGAGTGCCGGCGATGTGATCGTGCTGGCGGCAATATCGGCGCGGGACTCGATGAGCTTGCTGCCCCGCGTCGGGATGTCAGCTCCAGAGTTCTCGGCACGATCGGCTTTACCCACGGCTCTGGCCGTTTTACCCGAAGCCGCGGTCGTTTTTGGGGGGCTGATTTTGATGGTCACGACAGCGCCGGTGTCGTCTGCGGCCATTACCGTGACACTATCGGTAAGCGCATGATGAACTGCGCTCGCGCTCGCGGGCTGAACGTCGTCCAGCGCTGCCCAAATCAGAGCTGCAAGCGCGCCGACCCTGCCGTAAAGGCGCGATAGGGCGAACGTTGCGAGCTCGGTTCGGTTTTTGATCTCAGACTGCGCAGACATGTGATCAACTCGCGCCTTGATCGTGCCTGTGGCGACGTTGAGCTGGCGCGCAATCTCCTTGTTCGACATACCGCAGGCGACCAGACGTAGGATCTTGCGCTCCAGGTCCGTCGACGCTGCAAGTCCATTTTCGCCGCACGCGCCCTTGCCGGGCTTGCGGATAGCCGCCCGATCGGCGGTCGGTGCCACCAGCCTCAGGGACCGGAACAAGGTTTCGGGCTCCTCGCGCATCGGAATCGCAGTGCAGGCGCCCGCCGCGACGGCGTCAGCGATATCGCCTCGCGCAACCGATGCTGTGTAGAATACCAAGCGCGTGGGAAGGTTTTCCGCAGTAACGGCGGCGAGCATTTCAGAAGCCGTCACGTCAGAAAATCCGTCCTCCAAAAGGGCGACATCTGGCGTCAACCTCCGGACTGCTTCGAGGCAAGCCGCTCCATTAGTGCATGACGCAACAATCTCGAAGTCACGCTCCGCCGCAAGTAGCGTCCCAAAACCCTGCAGAACGATCGGACGACGATCTGCTATCAGTAGTCGGATACGAAGCACCTGCTCTACCTCGCCCGGCCTTCCGTCCTAAGTCACCCAGCAGAGGCGAGCTAGATTGAACGGAGTGACACTCAAGAGCAGCCCGGCAACGCACAACAATCCTCTTGGTTCCTGTAGATTAGTACGGCAATCGGATGATGTTCGTGCTTGCAGCCGATCGATGGCCCTCGTAGCCGGCAGAAAGCCCATCGGATAGGAAATCACAGTGTGGGCAGAACGAGATGAGCAAACCGTCCGCTCATGGGATGGTCCGGCTGTGCTCCAGCCCCGCCACTGCGAGAAGGTGGCAAGGGGCGCTCAAGGCAAGGAGCACGCCATGTCTCAGAACCTCAATGCAGCGATCGCAGTGATCGGCATCGGTATTGGCAAGAATTCGTTCCACCTCGTGGGTCATGATCACCGCGCTGCCATCGTGCTGCGCAGAAGTGGTCACGCCTCCCATCCCCAAGGGTATAGGGTGTCAATCCACAGCGACCTGTCGAAACGCTGTCGGCGCCATGGACACGCCGCCAAAGCCAAAAGGCCGGTCATAGACCATGAGCAGGACGAGGCACACAGCGATTGCCGTAGAAAAGATAAACAAGGTCGCCGCCATCGCCGCTCGATTATCGATATGTATCATTGCGATCGTCACGAGGATCAGCATCGTCAAGACAATGATGACTGCCCACTGGATCGGCGCGATCTGAAGCTGGCTGAGCCGAATTCTATCTCGCCGGACTTCAAACGCATGTTCGATCGCGACCAAGGCGCGCTCCTGGGCCAGCTGCTGAGCGGGTTGTGCGGGCGTAAAGGAAAGGACCGCCGCCATCGCGTCAGTCAATCCAGTCGGGATTGCTTGCAAAGTGGCTTCGCCCCTGCCCATCGCTGGCCAATCCTGCGTTTCAATGAAATGAAGGTGGCGCTTGAGGCTATCGCGCAGATTGTTCCGAACATCCGGTGGCAAAGCATCCGCGAGGAGCATGGCCTGTCGGAGAGCACTGGCTTCCTGACCGACATATTCCCCGGCCCGATCGACATTTGTCCATACGCGCGAGGACAGGAAGGCGAGGAGCAGGGCCAGGATAACCGCCAGAGGCGTCAACGTCACAGGCGAGGCCGCCTTCAGCTGCCTCACCACTGCGCGCCGGGACAGGATTGCCGCTGCGCCGAAAGTCGCAATCGCCAACACGTAACAGAAGCCGAATACAAGAAGCATGATGCCGGGAATCGAATGGGACTCAACCCAATGCAACATTGGTCCTCCTGAGCTGGCTACTCCTGTCCTTCTAGAATACGCCCCGAGTCCCCTGACCGGAAGGCCACACCGCACGGGTGCTGCAGGCAAGCGGGCATTCGCGTGGTGCCGAAGGACGACACCGACTAGGATCAGGAATATGGCTTCACCGACAATCGGCGGATGCCGAAGCCGTTAACTGCTGCGCCGCGGCAGTTCGATCCCGATGTCCGGAGGGGTCAGGAGCCCTCGATAATGCTCGAGCGGGGCGACTTCCGCTTTGCCCCTTAGAAGATGCCGTTCAGGAGCACCAGCCCTCAAAACAAAAGCTCGTCACGGCGCACCCGTCGGCCATCACCCGTCGGGCAAAACAGCTGACCACTTCCGCACCCTCGGCTGTCAAGACCCGCTCTGCAAAATATTCATATTTACCGAAATTCGGATTTGTCGTATAGAAAAGCACCCTGGCCCGAGACAAGGGGCGGATCGCGATCGTCACGAACCGCGGGCTGGGCAGCGATGGACGCGACGGCGTCGAGCGTAACAGGCATTGCAGGGCGGCTTCAGCCGTGAGCAATGCCTTCGCGCGAACGACACGACGCCGACAGCGTCTTCGCATGGCTTCGGGGGCGAGCACACGCCACCCCTCGGATTCCCAGCGAAGACGTGCGCGGACGGAGAAGTCGTGTGGTCCTGACGCCCGGGGTCTGTGCGTCAAGTCCTGTGGTGATGTAGCGGCCCGACCGGGCCCGCGCATCAGTCATCTGCATGGCGACGGGGGCAACAGTGCATCGCTCCCCGAGGAGAGCACGAAGGACACCGTTAAAACCATTCGCGCAGGGAAGGCCGGGCGACCGGCATCACCTGTTGTCCACCCCGTGTGCATTTCTATCGCACACGGACTCGGGTGCCGCCGGCGCCTGGCCTTCCCTGCGCCCTTGTCTTTTCCGAGGGCGCGCCGTGAAGCAAAGCTCGGGCGAGATGCGCCGCGAGAACGCGATGGTATGTCTGCTGTTTGAGATGCGAATCGGAGAGCGATGGCCTCGCCACTTGCTCCATTGCGAGCGCAGCGAAGCAATCCAGAGTCTTTCCGCGGCGGGATTCTGGATTGCTTCGCTGCGCTCGCAATGACCATGTGAGACGGCGCTCCCCTCTGGTGCCCCGGACGCAGCGCAGCGCTCCTTCAGCGGTGCGCTGCTGAGCCGGGGCGCCCATGTCTCCGAGCGATCCGTGCCGCACGGGTCCCGGCTCTGCGCAGCAACGCGAAAAGCGTTGCAGCGCGTCCGGGACAAGAGAGTGCTACCCAATCGCCCGGCCGAACTTGTTCGACTTCGGAAACCCCTTCGGTGCCAGACGGCCGGCATCGGCGCGGTTACCTTGCCATTCGGCGAGCTCTTTCATCGTTGCCGAGAATTCGCGCCCCGCGGAGTCCTTCCAGGTCAGCCCCGCCTTGGCATCGAATACCGCGACGTCGGAGAGGCCGCCGTCCTTGTATTTCTGCAAGCGCATGCCGCGGCCGCGGGCCATCTCGGGGACTTGGTCAAGCGGGAAAATCAGCATCTTGCGGTTCTCGCCGATGACAGCAACGGTGTCGCCTGTTACCTCGGTGATCGCGCGCGCCTCGTTCGGCATCTCGACGTTGAGGACCTGCTTGCCCTTCTTGGTGGTGCCGACGCAATCGTCCTCGTTGACCACAAAACCCTGGCCTTCGTGGCTCGCGACCAGGAATTTGCGCCCGCCCTTGTTGACGAACAGCGCAACCGGCGCAGCCTCCTGCTCGAGGTCGATGAACAGGCGGATCGGTTCGCCGTGGCCGCGGCCCCCGGGCAGCTTCGCCACATCGAGCGAGTAGAACTTGCCGTTGGTGGCGAACAGCAGCAGCTTCGAGGTCGTCTCCGCAAAGAAGGCGAAACCGAGCTTGTCGTCCTGCTTGAAGGCAAGGCCGGAGAGATCCTCGACATGGCCCTTCATGGTGCGGATCCAGCCCTTGTCAGAGACCACGACCGTCACCGGCTCGCGCTCGACAAAGGCTTCCTCGATCGCGGCGAGATCGTGCTCGGGTGCGTCGGCAAAGGTGGTGCGGCGCTTGCCGAGCGGCGTCTTCGGCCCGAACATGTCGCGGACCTTGCCGACCTGCTCGCCGACCTTTTTCCATTGCTCGGCTTCCGAGGCGAGCACCGCATTGATGCCCTTGAGCTCGGCGCGAAGCTTCTTGTCCTCGGTGCGGATCTCCATCTCCTCGAGCTTGCGCAAACTGCGCAGCCGCATGTTGAGGATGGCTTCAGTCTGCACCTCGGTGAGCTTGAACGCCTTCATCAGCTCGGGCTTCGGCTCATCCTCGGTGCGGATGATCTTGATCACCTTGTCGATGTTCAGATAGGCGATCAGGAGGCCGCCGAGCACTTCCAGCCGGTGCTCGATCTGCGCCTTGCGGTGATTGTTGCGGCGGATCAGCACGTCGCGCAGATGGTCGAGCCACTCGCGCAAGCACTCGGCCAGGCCGACCACCTTGGGCACCTTGCCCTTGATCAGTACGTTCAGGTTCAGCGGGATCTTGCTTTCAAGCTCGGTCAGCCGGAACAGCGACTCCATCATCAGCGCGGGATCGACGTTCTTCGACTTCGGCTCGATGACGAGACGGACGTCCTCGGCCGATTCGTCCCTGACATCACCGACCAGCGGGAGCTTCTTCTGATCCAAAAGCTCGGCGATCCTCTCCACCATCCGCGACTTCTGCACCAGCCAGGGGATCTCGGTGACAACGACCACCCAGGTGCCGCGAGCGCCCTCCTCCTGCTCCCACCGCGCGCGCACGCGGAACGAACCGCGGCCCGTCGTGTACGCCTCGGCGATCGCCTGCTTGGAATCGACGATGATGCCGCCGGTCGGGAAATCCGGACCCTTGACCCACTTCAGCAGCGCCTTGGATTTCGCGTCGGGCTTCTCGATCAGATGCAGCGCGGCGTCGCACAGCTCGGCGGCGTTGTGCGGCGGGATCGAGGTCGCCATGCCGACCGCGATTCCTTGCGCGCCGTTGGCAAGCAGGTTCGGGAAGCCGCCGGGCAGGACGATCGGCTCCTTCGACTGGCCGTCGTAATTGGCGCGGAACTCGACCCCGTCCTCGTCGATGCCATCGAGCAGAAGACGCGCGACGTCGGTCATGCGCGCTTCGGTGTAACGGTAGGCGGCCGGGTTATCACCGTCGATATTGCCGAAATTGCCCTGGCCGTCGACCAGCGGGTAGCGCGAGGAGAAGTCCTGCGCGAGACGCACCATGGCGTCATAGATGGCCTGGTCGCCATGCGGATGGAACGAGCCCATCACGTCGCCGACGATTTTTGCGGATTTCTTGAAGGCCGTGCCGGGGTCGAGCCGGAGCAGGCGCATGCCGTAGAGGATGCGCCGGTGCACCGGCTTCAGGCCGTCGCGCGCGTCCGGCAGCGCACGGTGCATGATGGTGGAGAGCGCATAGGCGAGATAGCGCTCTTCCAGCGCTTCACGCAGCGGCACCTCGTGAATTTCGGCCGGTTCTTCCGGCGGAACGATTCGTTTTCCCATGTCGCCCGGTTAAACCGTGGAAGCGAATCGGGCAAGGATGGATTGGTTCCTTGTGGGTGGCTAGTGCCCCGCCCAGCCGGCCGTCACAGGCTGGGTGGTTTGCGGACTCTGAGCCTGCGTGCTGGACGGTGCATTCGCCAGGCAATGCCGGGCGGTCTCGATCTCAGCCTCGCTCGCGCCCTTGGACCGCGCCCATGCCTCTGCGGCTGCAGCCGAATATTTGGCCACATAGTACCGGATGACGGTGCAGGATGCCCGACGAAACACGCCAGGTTGCGGCTCGCCGGCCATTGCATCAGGCGCGCACGCGAGCAGCGCCGCCGATAAGGCGAATCCCTTGATCAACATTTAGGCTAACCCCGCTGTGGAACCGGCGGGTCAATTCGGCCGGCCGAGATTTGGTTCCCGGGGAACTTTCAAGTAGGTTGGCAGGCCCAGGCGCTTTTCATCATGGCACCGGAATCTCCGCCCTTGCCTGCTGCCGCATCAAGGCGTTGATGAATCCGGCGCGCGCGTCGGAATGGCCCTGCCCGCGCGGCTCCAGCACGTGGCGCAGCAGGAACAAGCCGGTGAGCCGAAAGCCGTCCTGGAGATCCTGCTCGGTAAGGTCGGTGTGCACCTCGCCCTGGCGCAGGAATGACGGCAGCCGCAACAGCCGATCGCGCCACGGCTCGCCCGCGCCGCGCGACACCGCGCCGCCGGATTTGGGCGAGACATAGATCAGGTCCGTGGTCTCCCCGGTCACCGCGCAATTCTCCAGCGCGAGCCCAAAGCCGAGTTCGGCGAGCATCGCCAGCTCGAAATGGATGACATGCACGGCGGCGCCGCCGATATCGTCGAAATCGTCGAGCGAATGTTCGAGCAGAGCAAAGATCGCCTCATGCGGATCGCGCTCGGGCAGCAGCCGCGCGATCGAAGCGAGATGGGTAACGCCGTAGACGCCGTGGGATGATGCCAGCAGCGTCGCCGCGCGCAGCTTCAATCCCTCGATCGCATAGGTCCCGAGATGCTCGTCGAGCCGCGCCCGCCACACCGCACTGACGCTGTTCCCCGGCTGCAAAAGCGGCCGCATCCGCGAGCCGGCACCGCCGCGGACGAGACCAAGATGCCGGCCGTGCGCGCGCGTCAGCAACTCGACGATGGCGCTGCTCTCGCCATGCCGCCGCACCCCCAGCACGATGCCTTCGTCGGTCCATTCCATGGCAGGAAGTGTAGCCCACCCTGCGGCGTCGCGCGAGACGCTAGGCGTTGAACCAGCTCTGCGCATCGCCCGTGAAGGAGAAATACAGGCCCATCGTCGTCAGCACGCAGGAGACGATCTCGATGGCACTGTCGAGCTCCATGCCCTTCTCGCCGATGATCTGGCCGAGCGAGATCACCGACAGCACGAGGGCTGCCGCAAGCACCCAGCGCGGCCAGTTCTTGCGTCCATGCGCGGCGAGCCAGACGAAATAGACGAGAAGCAGGATCATGCCGCCGGCGAGCAGGGTGGCGGTCATGATCATTTGCTCGGCCATCTCGGCGTTGGGCGTGCGGTCCTGCACCGCGACCGACAGGGCATCCAGCATCAACGATGCATAGAGCAGCGCTTCGAAGCGCCGGACGTTGCTGGGCACGCTCATCGGATACCGATCTTTTCTTGGTTATTCCTTGGGGAAGTCCAGGCCCATCTCGCGATAGCGATCCGGATCGTCGCCCCAGTTCTCGCGCACCTTGACGAACAGGAACAGATGCACCGGCACATCCAGGATCTGCATCAGTTCTTTGCGCGAGTCGGCGCCGATCGACTTGATGGTGGCGCCGCCCTTGCCGAGCACGATCTTGCGCTGGCTTTCGCGCTCGACGAAGATCGTCTGCTCGATGCGGACTGACTTGTCCTTGCGCTCCTCCCACTTGTCGGTCTCGACCGTGGACTGGTAGGGCAATTCCTGGTGCAACTTCTGATAGATTTTTTCGCGCGTGATTTCGGCAGCCAGCTGCCGCATCGGCGCGTCCGACATCTGGTCCTCGGGATAGAGGAATGGACCAGGAGGCACCATCTCGGCCAGCGTCGTGCGGATGTCGTCGACGCCGTCGCCCGAGATCGCCGCAATCATGAAGGTCTTCGCGAATTTCATGCGCTCGTTGGCGGCTTGGGCCAACGCCAGCAGCTTCTCGCGCTGGACCAGGTCGACCTTGTTGATCACCAGGATCTTCTCGTGATTGACGCTGGCCGCCTTGGCGAGGATCGCCTCGGCCTCCTCGTCGATCCCGGTCTTGGCATCGAGCAGCACGCAGACGAGATCGGCGTCGTGAGCCCCGCTCCAGGCGGTCGAGACCATGGCACGGTCGAGCCGGCGCTTCGGCGAGAAGATGCCGGGCGTGTCGACCAGGATGATCTGCGCGTTGTTCTCGATCACGATGCCGCGGATCAGCGCGCGCGTGGTCTGCACCTTGCGCGAAACGATCGTGACCTTGGCGCCGACCAGCGCGTTCGTCAGCGTGGACTTGCCGACATTCGGCGCGCCGATCAGCGCAACGAAGCCGCAGCGCGTAGCAGTGGGCGCCTCGCCGCTTGCTTCAGCCGTCATTGCCGCCGCCAACGCCTTCGCGTTCGATCATCACTGAAGCCGCCACCTTCTCTGCCGCACGCTTGCTGCCGCCGATGCCTTCGGCCGGGGCCAATCCCGGCAGGTCGACGGCGACGCGGAATTGCGGATCGTGATGCGGGCCGGTGCGCTCGACCTCGCGGTAGACCGGGGTCGGCAAGCCTTTCCCCTGCGCCCATTCCTGGAGCACGGTCTTGGGGTCGCGCAAGGGACGGCGCGGCTTGTGCATGCGCTCGGTCCAGTTGCGCCTGACGAATTCGGCCGCCGCCGCGTACCCGCCGTCGAGGAAAACGGCGCCGATCACGGCCTCGCAGATGTCCCCGAGCACGCTCTTGCGCAGGCGGGCGTCGGCGCTGGGGCCGACCGAGCCGAGCTTGATGTCGTCGAGCAGACCGAGCGATTTTGCGACGTCGGCGCAGCTCTCCTTGCGCACGAGCTCGGCAAGCCGCTTGGACAGCTCGCCTTCGTCGGCGTTCGGAAAGGTGTGATAGAGCATGTCGGAGACGACCAGCCCGAGCACGTGGTCGCCGAGAAATTCCAGCCGCTGATAGCTGTCGCCGCGCTTGCGCCCGGACTTCAGTGCCGAGACATGCGTGATCGCCTGCATCAAGAGGTTCGGGTCAGTGAAGCTGTGGCCGATGCGCGCCTCGAGCGCCGCGTTCGCGTCCGCGCCCTTGGCCTTGCTGCTTCGCGTCCGCTTCTTCTTCGCGGGCGCCTTGCTCGCAAGCGGTTTGGTCGCAGCTTCGCCCTCGGGGCCGGCTTGCGCCTCCGTCAGTGGGGTCGCGATGTCCTTGGCTTCGTCTTTCATCGGACGATATTGAAGAAACGATTCCAGCGCACCGCCCAAGGCCAGCGCCAGAACATCCAGGCATGCTCGCCTTCGGCGATGGAGAAGAAGATCATCTGCGCGCGGCCGATCAAGTTCTCCTGCGGTACATAACCGACCTGGCCGAGGAAGCGGCTGTCGGTCGAGTTGTCGCGGTTGTCGCCCATCATGAAGAAGTGACCGGGCGGCACCGTGTAGACGTTGGTGTTGTCCATGTAGCCGTTGTCGGCGCAGTCCAGCGTCTCGTAGGACACGCCGTTCGGTAGCGTCTCCTTCCAGCGCTTCACCCGGGAGATGCCCCCGCCTTCGGAGCCGCACGGATCCTCGCCGACGAACTCGCTCATGCGCTGCCGCTCGACCGGGGTATCGTTGATGTAGAGCAGACCGTCCCGCATCTGGATGCGGTCGCCGGGAAGACCGATCACGCGCTTGATGTAGTCGGTGGAATCGTCCTTGGGCAGCCGAAACACGACGATGTCGCCGCGGTCGGGGTCAGAGCCCCAGACCCGCCCCGAGAACAGCGGCGGCGAAAACGGGATCGAATAGTGACTATAGCCGTAGGAATATTTCGAGACGAACAGATAGTCGCCGACCAGCAGCGTGGCCTTCATCGAACCGGACGGGATGTTGAACGGCTGGAACAGGAACGTGCGGATCACCAGCGCGATCAGCAGAGCATGGATCACGACCCGAATCGTTTCGCCGACACCGCTCTCAGTTTTCGTTCCCGAAGTCACGCTCATTGCTCTCTCAATTCCGGCCGGCGGTCACAGAGCGCCCTCCTCCCGCGAACAGCCGATCGGCTCGCGGCCCAAGGAGATTGTCCTGATTCTGATAGTGAGGGCCAATTCCGGCGTAAAGCCGAATTCACCCAGCCTGATTTGCGTCGACGGACTTTTAGACGGTTGTCGGAGACCGCGCAATCAAGGATCGCATCAAAACTGCATAAGATATTGGTATTTCAAATGAATTATGAGATTACAGGATCCGGTCAGGGCTTGGCCAGCGGGACGGCGGAAATGACGACGAAGGCCTGCGCGAGCGGCCAGTCGTCTGTGATCGAAACATCGATCCGCGCCTCGAACCCTTCCGGTGTCAGGGCCTGAAGCCGAGCCAAGGCGCCGCCGGTCAGTTGCATGGTCGGCCGTCCGCCCGGCAAGTTGACCACCCCCATGTCGCGCCACCAGACGCCGCGCCGGATCCCGGTACCGAGCGCCTTGGAGCAGGCCTCCTTGGCGGCAAAGCGCTTGGCGTAGGTCGCCACCACCATCTTCTCGTTCTTGGCGCGCCGCTCCGCCTTGGCCCGCTCGGCCGCGGTGAAGATGCGGTCGAGGAAGCGCTCGCCATGGCGCTCGATCACCTTGCCGACGCGGGTGATGTCGATCAGGTCCGAGCCGATTCCGATGATCATGCCCGGCTCCGGCCGCGGTCCATCGCCGCGCGCATGCTGCGCACGGTCTCGGCGAGCCCTACGAACAGCGCCTCGCCGATCATGTAGTAGCCGATGTTGAGCTCCATGATCTCAGGCAGCGCCGCGATCGTCTCCGCCGTCGTATAGTCGAGCCCGTGGCCGGCATGGACCTCGAGCCCCGCTTCCTTCGCCAGCTTCGCCCCCGCCACGATCCGCTGCCATTCGGCATCGGCCTTGCCGGTCGGGCCGTCGAGGACGGCGTCGCACCAGGCGCCGGTGTGGATCTCGATCACGGGGGCGCGCAGCCGCGCCGCCATCTCGATCTGCGCGGGGTCGGCGGCGATGAACAGCGAGACCCGGATGCCGGCATCGCTCAGCCGCGCGATGTAGGGCGCGAGCGCATCGTGCTGGCCGACGACATCTAACCCACCCTCGGTCGTCACCTCCTGCCGCCGCTCCGGCACGAGGCACACCGCGTGGGGCCTTGTGGCGAGCGAGATCCGCATCATGTCGTCGGTCGCCGCCATCTCGAAATTGAGCGGCTTGGAGATCTCCGCCTTTAGCCGCGCCATGTCCTCGTCGCGGATGTGCCGGCGATCCTCACGCAAATGCGCCGTGATGCCATCCGCGCCGGCCTCGATCGCCACCAGCGCGGCGCGCACCGGATCGGGATTGCGGCCGGCGCGGGCGTTGCGCAGGGTCGCGACATGGTCGACGTTGACGCCGAGGCGGAGCGGAAGTGCGGGCATTGCAGGACTCTCGAGCTCAGGGGGACAGACGCATGCGAGAAGCGTCTATCCATTAACACGTTCGACGCGGGCGACGACCGCCTTGGCGCGCAATTGGGCCAGGATCGCGCTCAAATGCTTCAGATCGTAGACTTCGAGGTCGATCGTCGTCTCCGTGAAATCAGGTGAGCGGCGCTGCATGCTGATGTTGTCGATGTTGCCATCGTGCTCGGCGATCACGGTCGCGATCTGTGCCAGCGCGCCGGGCTCGTTGACGTTCTCGACCTTGATGCGGGCCGGGAAGCGCTGCGGCAAGGAATCCTCGATGTCCCAGCGCACGTCGAGCCAGCGCTCCGGCTCCTCCTCGAAATCCTTCAGGGCGGGCGCCTGGATCGGGTAGATCGTAATGCCCTCGCCCGGCGTCACGATGCCGACGATGCGGTCGCCGGGCACGGCGCCGCCGTTCGGCGCGAACTTCACCGGCAGGTCGGAATTGATGCCGCGGATCGGAATGGCGACCGGGCTGCGTGGCGACTCCGACGACTTCTCCTTGAGCTTGGCGGCGAGCCCCTTCTTGATGCCGTAGCGCGCGATGCGCTCCTCCTTGTAGTCCGGATACATCGCGCGCGCGACGTGGGAAGCCTTGATCTCGCCGCGCCCGACCGCCGCCATGACGTCCTCGATCGAGGTCCGCGCCAGCCGCGGCAGCGCGCCCTTGAGCTTGTCGTCGGCATATTCGATCTTGGCGCGCTCGAACAGGCGCTCGACGATGCGCCGGCCGAGACCGACATATTGATCGCGCATGGCGGTGCGCGTGGCGCGGCGGATCGCGGCGCGCGCCTTGCCGGTGACCGCGAGCGTCTCCCAGGCCGACGGCGGTGCCGACTGCGCTTCCGAGGTCAGCACCTCCACCTCGTCGCCGTTCTGGAGCTCCGAGGACAGCGGCGCGAACTTGCCGTTGATCTTGCAGCCGACCGCGCTATTGCCGACGTCGGTATGCACCGCATAGGCGAAGTCGATCACGTTGGCATGGCGCGGCAGCGCGATCAGCTTGCCCTTGGGGGTGAAGCAGAACACCTGATCATGGAACAGCTCGAGCTTGGTGTGCTCGAGGAATTCCTCGGGATTGGCGCTCTCGGAGAGGATGCCGATGGTGTGGCGCAGCCAGGCGAAGGCGTTGGATTCGCGCTTGAGGTATTCGGTCGGCGAGCCTACGCCCTCCTTATAGAAGACGTGCGCGGCGATGCCGCGCTCGGCGATCTGGTCCATCGCCTCGGTGCGGATCTGGAGCTCGACGCGCTGGTTGCCGGGGCCGATCACGGTGGTGTGGATCGAACGGTAGTCGTTCTGCTTCGGCGTCGAGATGTAGTCCTTGAAACGCCCCGGCACGACCGGCCAGGTGGTGTGGACGATGCCGAGCGCGCGATAGCAGGCTTCGATGTCGCTGACGACGAGGCGAAAGCCGAAGATGTCGGACAATTGCTCGAAGCCGACCGACTTGCGCTCCATCTTGGTCCAGATCGAGAACGGCTTCTTGCGGCGGCCATAGACCCTTGCGCCCAGCCCCCGGTGGCGCAGATTGTTGGAGAGCTGGTCCTCGATCTCGCCGATCAGATTGCGGTTGCGCTCGGCGAGCGCATCGAGCCGCTGCATCACCACCGAATAGGCTTCGGGATCGAGCGTGCGGAAGGACAGATCCTCCAGCTCTTCACGCATTTCCTGCATGCCCATGCGGCCGGCCAGCGGCGCATAGATGTCGAGCGTCTCCTCGGCAATGCGCCTGCGCGATTCCGTCGGCACGAAGTCCAGCGTGCGCATGTTGTGCAGGCGGTCGGCGAGCTTGACCAGAAGCACTCGGACATCGTCGGCAATGGCCAGCAACAATTTGCGCAGGTTCTCGGCCTGTTTGGCCTCCCGCGACACCAGCTCCAGCCGCTTCAGCTTGGTCAGGCCCTCGACCAGAGCGCCGATCTCGGGCCCGAAGATCTGGTCGATCTCGGCCCGTGTCGCTTCAGTGTCCTCGATCGTGTCGTGCAGCAGCGCGGCCACGATGGTGGCGTCGTCGAGCTTGAGGTCGGTGAGAATCGCCGCCACTTCAAGCGGGTGCGAGAAATACGGATCGCCTGAGGCGCGGGTCTGCGAGCCGTGCGCCTTCATCGCATAGACATAGGCACGGTTGAGCAGGTCTTCGTTGGTGTTGGGATTGTAAGACCTGACGCGCTCGACGAGGTCATATTGACGCATCATGCGTGCGCGAGGCTTCGCCGGGCGCGCCACCGGCGCAGTCGGGGCCACGGCAACCGATTCGGTTGCGGCCTGCATCTGCATTGGTTTCCAGCGCCGATACACCATAAGTCCTGCCTTCAAACGGACCCCGACGCGACCGTTGCATACATCTTAACGCCGATCCCCGGCGCGTCCGATCAATTCAGTGACAGGGCGCAGCGCGAACCGACAACACTATGGTAACCACGAAAACGCCAACAAAAGCAAAGGCCCGAACAACGGTTCGGGCCTTGATAAGATCACAAGAGGTCGATGATTGCGACGGGACGACCTACTCGTCCTCCTCCGGCTGCTCCTCGGGCGGTGCGAGGCCTTCGAGACCCTTTAGGAGCTCCTCTTCGGTCATGCGTTCGACGGCGACCTCGGTATCGTCCGCATCGACGCTCGCGCCCGCGGAACCGATCAGCGGCACCGTATCAGGCTCCGGCTCGTCGACCTCGACGAACTTCTGGAGCGAGTGCACCAGCTCCTCGCGGAGGTCCTCCGGCGAAATGGTCGTCTCGGCAATTTCGCGCAAGGACACAACAGGGTTCTTGTCGTTATCGCGATCAACCGTTAGTTGTGAACCGGACGAAATCATGCGGGCGCGGTGGGCGGCCAGCAGGACCAGGTCAAACCGGTTGTCGACCTTGTCGATACAATCTTCTACGGTGACGCGAGCCATGGACTGTCGCTCCGTTGTGGGTGGGACGAAATATGTGGGTGATCGGGGCTAGTTATAGGGACCGGGCCGCTTTCGCAAGGCCAATTTGTGATTTGGCCTCGCCAAACGGCTCTGCTACCCCCACATTGGGGCTGGGATGGGTGATTTCCCGGGCTGCCATCGAAGGTAACGCCGGGCGTGTGGAAGTCCGCCATAACTATACCTTGATTGCCCCGACTTCTCCGGATTTGCGGTTTCGACGGCTTTCGACGGCGCCTTAGAACTGCGCGGCTTGCTGCCGCCGCGCCAACAATAAACGATCAATCACGACCACTACGCGAGCAAACTGAATGTCAATTTCTCCTACCAACAAGATCGCGCTCTTCATCGATGGCGCCAATCTCTACGCGACGGCGAAAACTCTGGGCTTCGACATCGATTACAAGCGCCTGCTGAAGGAGTTTCAGAGCCGCGGGACTCTGCTTCGGGCGTTCTACTACACCGCTATCATCGAGGATCAGGAATACTCCTCGATTCGCCCGCTGATCGATTGGCTGGACTACAACGGCTACACCGTCGTCACCAAGGCGACCAAGGAATTCATCGACGCCTCCGGCCGCCGCAAGGTCAAGGGTAACATGGACATCGAGCTCGCCGTCGACGCCATGGAGCTCGCCGAGCATATCGACCAGATGGTGCTGTTCTCGGGTGACGGCGACTTCCGCTCCCTGGTCGAGGCCGTCCAGCGCCGCGGCGTGCGGGTCACCGTGGTCTCCACCATTGCCAGCCAGCCGCCGATGATCGCCGACGAGCTGCGCCGCCAGGCCGACGTCTTCACCGACCTCGTCGAGCTGCAATCCAAGCTCGGCCGCGACCCGTCCGAACGCCCCGCCCCGCGTGATCGCGGCGAGCGCGAGGGACGCCACCACGCCCCGCAATTCCTCCAGCGCGCAACCACGATGGCGCCGAGGGGCGATGACGACTTCGAGGAGTGAGGCGGCCCGGCCAAGCCGCCAGCCATCCACCGTCGTTCCCGACCGTGACTGCCCCCTCTGTCCGCGCCTGGTCGCCTTTCGCGAGGCCAACCGCGCGCGTGAGCCGTCGTGGCACAATGCGCCGGTTGCGCCCTTCGGTGACATAAAGGCGCGCCTGCTGATCGTCGGCCTTGCGCCGGGGATGCAGGGAGCCAACCGCACCGGTCGTCCCTTCACCGGCGACTATGCCGGTGATCTCCTTTACGCGACGCTGCTCGAATATGGGTTCGCCAAGGGCACCTATCAGGCGCGCCCCGATGACGGCCTGAAGCTGGTCGATTGCCGGATCGCCAATGCCGTGCATTGCGTGCCGCCGCAGAACAAGCCGCTTCCGATCGAGATCACCACCTGCCGCCGGTTTCTCGTCGCCAATCTGGCGACCATGCCGAACCTGCGCGCCATCGTCGCGCTCGGGCGGATTGCGCACGACAGCGTGCTCAAGCCGCTGAATCTGAAGGGCTCGCAAGCTCCCTTCGGCCACGGCGCCGTGCACCAGGCGGGCGCGGTCAAGCTTTACGACAGCTATCACTGCTCCCGCTACAACACCAACACAGGGGTGCTGACGCCCGACATGTTCCGGTCCGTGTTCGCGAAGGTGAAAGCCGACCTCGATTAGGCCCCGACCTAGCCCCTGACTGGATTGGCCTTCAGCCAACCGAGCACATCGCCGGCGTTCCGGTCCGGCGGAAACACCGGATAGAACACGTGCGTGATCCTGGCGTCGTCGATGATCAGTGCAAGCCGCTTGATCAGCGTCAGGCCTGCGACCTGCATCGTCGGTAAATTCAGGGCGCGCGTCAGCTTCAGCTTCTCGTCCGACAGCACCGGGAACGGCAGATGCAGCCGCGAGGCCATCTCGATCTGGTAGTCGTTGCTCTGGGCCGAGAGACCGAACACGTGCGAGGCGCCAGCCGCCTTCAAATCGGCAAACAGGTCGCGAAACGCGCAAGTCTGAGGGGTGCAGCCGCGCGCGCCCGGGATCATGTCCCAATCGTCGACCAGTGCGATCTTGCCGGGCTCGCCTGTGCGGGGATAGGCGAACACCACGGTCCGGCCGCGCAGCGCCGACAGCGTGACTGACGTGTCGTCCGTCGCGCGCAGGCCGATCGCCGGCAACGTCATGCCCGTCAGATGCGCGGCGCCGCCGTCGTCGGCCGGCGCGGGAATCTGGCTCCAATCGACCTCGAGCAGGTTCCTCTGGATCATCCCCTATCCCCTTGCCCGCATCAGGCGGCCCTTCTCCCGGCTCCAATCGCGCTTCTTCTCGGACTCGCGCTTGTCGTGCAGCTTCTTGCCCTTGGCAATCGCCAGCTGCAATTTGGCCCGACCGCGCTCGTTGAAGTACAGCTTGAGCGGGATCAGCGTCATGCCTTCGCGGTCGACCGCGCCCATCAGCTTGTTGATCTGTCGGCGGTGAAGCAGCAGTTTTCGCGGCCGTTTGGGCTCATGATTGAAGCGGTTGCCCTGGAGATATTCGGGAATGGTGGCGTTGATCAGCCAGATCTCGCCGTTCTTCGAGTCGGCATAGGATTCCGCGATCGTGCTCTTGCCGTTGCGGATCGACTTGACCTCGGTGCCGGTCAGCGCGATGCCCGCCTCGATCGTATCCTCGATGGCGTAGTTGAAGCGGGCCTTGCGATTTTCCGCCATGACCTTGATCGGACGTTCGTTCTTATCGGCCATCGCAGACAAACCTGATCAAGATGCGCACGGATTCTAACAGGTCGGATGAAGCGCGCGCGTCAAGACTTCTTGAGGAGATCACGGATCTCGGTCAGCAGCTCGACCTCGGCCGACGGCTTCGGCGGAGCGGCAGGTGCCGCCTCCTCTTTGCGCTTCAAGGTATTCATGGCGCGGATCACCAGGAAGAGCACGAAGGCGATGATGATGAAGTTGATCGTCAGCGTGAGAAAGCTGCCCCAAGCAAGTACGGCGCCTTGCTTTTTTGCATCGGCTAAGTTGGTGGCTGTGACCTTCGCCGACAAGGGGGTGAAGTAGTTCGAGAAGTCGAGTCCGCCGGTGACGGCGCCGATGATCGGCATGATGACATCGCCGACCAGCGAGTTGACGATGGCACCGAAGGCCGCGCCGATGATGACGCCGACCGCGAGATCGACGACGTTCCCCTTCATGGCGAACTCGCGGAACTCCTTGAGCATACGCGTGCCCTTTTCCTCGACGCTCATGAAAGGCTCCCCGAAGGCCAACGCGTCAGTTGATCAGGCCCGCGTGCACCATCGCGCTGCGCACGGCAACGCGGGTCGGCTCGGAGACCGGCACCATCGGGAGCCGCAGCGTCTCGTCCAGCTTGCCGAGCAGCGACATCGCGTATTTGATCGGCGCAGGATTGCTCTCGATGAAAAGGTTGTTGTGCAGCGGCATCAGCTTGTCATGCAGCTTCAAGGCGGTGGCATGGTCGCCCTTCTGCCAGGCGACGTGGAACTCCGAACACAAGCGCGGCGCGACGTTCGAGGTCACCGAGATGCAGCCGTGGCCGCCATGGGCCATGTAGCCGAGGATGGTTGCGTCCTCGCCGGAGAGCTGATTGAAATCCTCGCCCATCGCCGCGCGCTGCTGCGACACGCGGACCATGCTGGCGGTGGCGTCCTTCACGCCGGCGATGTTGTTGAGCTCCCACAAGCGCTTCATGGTGTCGACCGACATGTCGATCACCGAGCGCGGCGGAATGTTGTAGATGATGATGGGGATGCCGATCGCGTCGTTGATCGCCTTGAAGTGCTGATACATGCCTTCCTGGGTCGGCTTGTTGTAGTAGGGCGTGACGACCAGCACGGCATCGGCGCCCGCCTTCTCGGCGTGCTGGGAGAGTTCGATGGCCTCTTTGGTCGAGTTGGAGCCGGCGCCCGCGATCACCGGCACGCGGCCCTTGGCTTCAGCGATGCACCATTCGACGACCTTCTTGTGCTCGTCGTGGCTGAGCGTCGGGCTCTCGCCGGTGGTGCCGACCGGGACCAGGCCGTTGGTGCCCTCTGAAATCTGCCAATTCACCAGGGAGCGGAACGCCGCCTCGTCCAGCGAGCCGTTCTTGAACGGCGTGACCAAGGCGGTGAACGACCCCCGGAATTTCGTCTTGGCTGCCATGGACTTCCTCCGTACGCGGCGATCTCTTGAGCAAGGCCCATTCATATCGGGTCTGTCCGGCCGGTAAAAGGCCCGCCGCGTGTGACTCACCGTTTAGGCCGCGATTTTGCCGCGGTGATGGTGCAAATCGGCCCGAGGTAAGCGGCTGTTGGTATTTTGTCCGCATATTCAATCAAATTCAGCTAGATCTTGGGCCACTTGACTGATTCGGGGCGACGAAACGCCGTGACCTCCCTCCCTCGTGCCGCATGGCGATCCACCGGTCTGGTCGTGTGCCTGATGGCAGGGCTGTCGGTCGGCTGTGCTGCCTTGGCCAAGTCCAATGACAAGTCCAACGAGACGACTGCGGACGAGGCTAAGAATTCCGCGAAGCCAGCCGCCAAGGACTCGTCCAAGGGAACCGGCAAGGCAACTTCGAAGGATACGGCCAAGGGGGCCAGCAAGGGTGCCGCCAGCGCCCCGGCGAAAGATACCGCGAAGAAATCTGCCAAGGACGCTGGGACGAACGCCGGCAAGGAACCCGCGAAGGACAGGCCAAAACCCGCGGCAGCGCCCAATCCCACGGCAGCGTCCAAGCCCGCGGCAGCATCCAAGCCCGCGACAGCTCCCCCCGCGCCAGCATCAAAACCGGCCGCCAACGGCGCGCCGCCCAAAACCGCACCCGCCCCGGCTTCAACGGCCACCGTCAGACCGGCCGCCCCGGCCGCGGCCAAACCCGTCGCAGCTCCCGTGCTGGCTCCTGCGACCCGCCAGCATGCAGCGCCGCGCAAGCCGGTCATACCGGCTGCGGTCGCCGCAACGTCGTCGACCTCGCAGGCCGACAAGGACACGCTGGAGACCGTCATCGAGCTCGTGCGCAAGCGCAAGGCGGGCGATGCCACCAATTATGCAGCTTCGATCTTGGATCCCGTCGCGCGAAAGCTCGCGGAATGGATCATCCTGCGCAGCGAGGACAATGGCGCGACCGTGGAGCGCTACCGCGCCTTCCTGTCCGCCAATCCGAGCTGGCCGTCGCAGACTTTCCTCCGCCGGCGCCTGGAGGCCGCGATGTGGGACGACAGGCGCGACGATTCAGTTGCGTGGTCGTGGTTCGAGAATGAGTCGCCGATCTCCGCCAAGGGCCGCTTCACGCTCGCCAAGGCGATGCTGGCGCGCGGCGACCGCGCCAACGCCGAGCGGCTGGTGCGCGACGCCTGGCGCAGCGATCCGATGTCGGAGGACACCGAGAACAACGCGCTCGACCAGTTCGGCGCCCTGCTGACGCCAGGCGATCAGAAGGCGCGGATGGACACTTTGCTCTACGGCAGCGAGAACGAGGCCGCGCTGCGCGCCGCCAAGCGCCTTGGCGCCGGCTATGTCGCGCTCGCCAAGGCTCGCATCGCCGCCGTCAAGAAGGCGCCGAACGCGCGCGCGCTGCTCGACGCCGTGCCGCGTGAGCTGCACAACGATCCCGGCTTCGTCTTCAGCAAGATCCAGCTCCTGCGCCGCGAGGAGAAGTTTGCCGAAGCGGCGCAGCTCATGCTGTCGGCGCCGAAGGATCCGAACCGGCTCTACAATCTCGACGAATGGTGGATCGAGCGGCGCCTCCTGGCGCGCAAGATGATCGACACCGAGGAATTCCGCAGCGCCTATCTGATCGCGCGCGATGCCGCCCTGCCCTCGCGCGACATCTACAAGACCGAGCAGGAATTTACAGCGGGCTGGATCGCACTCCGCTTCCTCAACGATCCCGCGACCGCCGCCCAGCATTTCGCCCGCATCGGGGTCGGCAGCGTCAATCCGACGACGCTAGCGCGCGCCGGCTATTGGCAGGGCCGCGCCGCGGAAGCGATGGGCCGCCAGCAGGAGGCGCGCAACGCCTATGCCCGCGCAGCCGAGCAGTCGACCAGCTATTACGGCCAGCTCGCGCGCGCAAAACTCGGACTGCCCCAGATCGAGCTCCACAGTCAGCCGCGGGGCCGCGGCGCCGAGCGGCTCGAGATCGTGCGCGCCGCGCAACTGCTCTACGAGCTTGACGAGCGTGAGATAGCAGTGCCGTTGCTCGCCGACATGGGCGAGAACGGCGATCCCGAAGCGCTTGCCGGCCTTGGCGAGCTCACCCAGCGCTACGGCGACGCGCGCGGCATGCTGCTGCTCGGCAAGGCCGCACTCAATCGCGGCCTGCCGTTCGACTTCTACGCCTATCCCGTCAACGGCATTCCGCAGTTCACGCCGATCGGGCCCGAGGTCGAGCGCAGCATCGTCTATGCGATCGCGCGACAGGAGAGCGCGTTCAATCCGTCGGTGGTCTCGCCGGCGCAGGCCTACGGGCTGATGCAGGTGACGCCGGACGCCGCGCGCTACGTTTGCAAACGCCACGGCGCGACTTACGACCTGTCCCGGCTGAAGAACGATTCGGTCTACAACGCCACGCTCGGCTCGGCCGAACTCGGTGGGCTGCTCGAGGATTATCGCGGCTCCTACATCATGACCTTTGCCGCCTACAATGCCGGTCGCGGCAGCGTGAAGAAATGGGTCGAGCGCTACGGCGATCCACGCGATCCGAAAGTTGACGCGGTCGATTGGGTGGAGCTGATTCCGTTCTCCGAGACGCGCAATTACGTGCAGCGGATCATGGAAAACCTTCAGGTCTACCGCGCCCGCTTCGGCGGCGGCACCCGGTTGCAGATCGAGGCCGACCTGCGCCGCGGCACCGGCAGCGTGGAATAGCCGCGCCATCTTTCGGGTGAAAGCATGCCCGCCGTATCTGGTCGCCGTGCGCGGGTCGATGCCCGAATCTTGTTCCAGATCAGCTGGATGGCGGCGTCCTGAGCTTGGCTCCCTTGGCCTTAACTCCGGTTAGCCGCCTTCCCTCTCGCAACATACTGTCCTGGTTACAGTTTCTGCGATAGCGCCATGCGGTCACGGCGACACCCGCCGTAGAGGCGGCAGTATTCTAGGGGCGGGCGCGGGGGATATTGAAGATCAGTACAGCTCGGCTGGCGGAGACGGAGGGATTCGAACCCTCGATAGGCCTTTACAAGCCTATAACGGTTTAGCAAACCGCCGCCTTCAGCCACTCGGCCACGTCTCCAATATGCCGGGTATGCCCGACACGGCGGCGAGCCGCAAGCGGCAGAATTGAAGTCGGCGGGTTCTTTTCACCTGAAAGCTGCCAGGCGGGCGGCTGCTCAGGCACGCGAAAGGATCCGCAGCGCGCGACCACCGATGCGTGCCGCCTTATGTATGTCTCCGCCTCGGGCGACCGGACCGCCGGATCGCCAATGCGAGGACGAGATCGGCACCGCCTCGCCGGCCAGACGTTGAACCAGACGCCGGATTGCGCCGGCATGGAAAGTCCGAGACCTTGATCTTGGACACACCGGCCTCGTGCAGCCGGCAGGGTTCCAGGTCATCAGGCGATCTGAATCGCAGCCCTGCCCCATGCTCAACCGGACGTACCCGTAAGGGCGGTTCCGGATGCGATTTTCCGCTCAGTGAGCGGAAACCCACGCCCTCGCCTCACGCTGCGCGGCCGAGATCTCGGCCTCCGACATCTGCCCGGCGACTTCCTGGCGCAGCGCGACGGCGTCCTTGCGGCCCTTCAGCGCGGCGAGGTTGAACCATTTATGCGCGGCGACGAGGTCGACGAGGCCGGAGCGGCCGCTCGCCCAGTACATCCCGCGTTCGAACAGCACGTCCGAGAGCGCGCTCGCGCCGATCGGCGTCGCCGTCTCCAGATCGAAAGTACCCTGAAACATGTCGCATCCCCTTTTTCTTATGCCGCCCCGTTTCCCCGAGCGCGGCTCCCGTCCAACTCTGATTTCGCATGATCCTTCCCGGAAAACCGGAAGACCACTTTTGCGCTGTTCAACTCATCCCCAAGGCTTTTGCCCATGCCGTTTGCCGGCTTGTGGAGCGATGATGGCGGGCAAATTTGAATGGCAGTTTAAGTATCGCGATGAAGCAGACGTAAACGCGAGCGCGCGGTGCTTGCGCACGGAATTCAAAAAGCGCCTGATTTGCAAGCACTTCTGCGCTTCGTCAGATTCGGTTTACCCTGCGATTTTGGGAGAACGATAACCATCGCGCAGGGTCGGACGCGCATTGTGGGGGTCCCGCGTGCCGCTTGCTGTCCTCGCCCGCGCAGGCGCGTGACCCGGTGTTCCGCCGATAGCAGTCATCAGTCGAGACGCCGCAGGTACTGGATCGCCCGGTCCAAGCCGGGCGATGACACCGCACACGTAGAACGGCGCTCGGGCTAGAGCAGACAGGCGACGTGGGCGCACGCCCCAGCCTTGCCCAAGGCAGGGCGAGCAAGCGCGCGGCCGCGTCGCAATCAGATCAGCAATGTCTGGGGAAAGGAATGCCGGCAATGCCCCGGCCTCAAGAGAACGAGGGCGTCGGCGAACACGTCAGGACCAGATTTCACGTTGGCGCGAAGGCCGCTTGTGAAATTGCGGAGCCCTTGAGGAGAACCGCACCGAACGAAGAAAACTCGTTTCTTCTGCCGGGCCGCAAGAGACGACCCGACCGTTGACCTGATGTCTCGCCGACACCCTCTATCGTCGACCAGAACCCTTAGGAGGCGCTGATGACGTGCCGGCTATCTAGAGCCGGCAACTTCAGAAGCGAAGTTACTTCTTCTTCTTCGCGACCTTGCGGGTCTTCTTCGCAGTCTTCTTCACTGCGCTCTTCGCCTTCTTCGCCTTCTTCGCTTTCTTGGCCATGTTACCCTCCGATGTGTGAGATGGCTTTAATCGCTGCGTGCACTCGGGGATCGAATGCACTCATCCCGAATACACCAACACGAAGAAAAAAACAGCGTCTCGCTTAAAGAAGTGTTGACGACGCAACGCGCGTGCGCTTGGCGAGCGCGGCGCAAGCGCACTGCATTACATGTGCTTGCGATCGCAGAGAGTGGGCGCATCGTCGGCGTCTGCAACAGATGCGATTGCAGAAAAACACTATGCAGAAAGTATTTTTCTGCACACATGCATCGCGCATGATCGATGTGATGACGTGCCTCTTCGATCCCACGATTGCCGCGCGAAGGCGTTTCGCGGACTCTGAGTCGCGAGTTTTGGCAACGAAAAAATTTTCATGCTTAACGGCACGAAGGCCCGCCTGATCGTGTGCAAACCGCCGTTTTGCGCGAATCGCGTGCCTGCGATTCGGTCGCCGCATCGCTGTCGATGCGATGAAGTTCTGCCGCCGAGGATGCGCGCGAGCGCCGCACCGAGAGCCGACAACGAGGTGACGAAGCGTACTCGTCACCTCGTTCGAATGCGCGAGGCTAGACGCCGAGCTTGGACTTGAGCAGGTCGTTGACGCTCTGCGGGTTGGCCTTGCCGCCCGACGCCTTCATCACCTGGCCGACGAACCAGCCGAGCGACTGCGGCTTGTCCTTGACCTGCGCGGCCTTGTCGGGATTGGCCGCGATGATGTCGTCAACCACCTTTTCGATCGCCGAGAGGTCGGTGACCTGCTTCATGCCGCGGCTTTCCACCAGCGCGCGGGGGTCGCCGCCCTCCTGCCAGACGATCTCGAACAGATCCTTGGCGATCTTGCCTGAGATCGTGCCCTCGCCGATCAGGTCGATGATCGCGGCGAGTTGCTCGGCGTTGACGGGAGAGCCCGTAATATCCCGGCCTTCCTTGTTGAGACGGCCGAACAGCTCATTGATCACCCAGTTCGCCGCCATCTTGGCGTCGCGCGCGCGGTTGGCGAGCTTGTCGAGCACCGTCTCGTAGAACACCGCGCTCTCGCGCTCGGCGACCAGCACGCTCGCGTCATAGGCCGACAGGCCGAAGTCGGCGACGAAGCGCATCTTCTTCTTGTCCGGCAGCTCGGGCAGCTTCGCCTTCAGATCGTCGACGAACTCCTGGCTGAACTCCAGCGGCAGCAGGTCGGGATCGGGGAAGTAGCGGTAGTCATGCGCCTCTTCCTTGGACCGCATCGAGCGTGTCTCGCCCTTATTGGGGTCATAGAGCCGCGTCTCCTGCTCGATCGCGCCGCCGTCTTCCAAGATCTCGATCTGACGCCGCGCCTCGTACTCGATCGCCTGACCGATGAAGTTGATCGAGTTCATGTTCTTGATCTCGCAGCGGGTGCCGAGCGGACCGCCGGGCCGGCGTACCGAGACGTTGACATCGGCACGCAAGCTTCCCTTCTCCATGTCGCCGTCGCAGGTGCCGAGATAGCGCAGGATCGAGCGCAGCTTGGTCACATAGGCCTTGGCCTGCTCGGCATCGCGGATGTCGGGCTTGGAGACGATCTCCATCAGCGCCACGCCGCAGCGGTTGAGATCGACAAAGGACATGCTTGGCGACTGGTCATGCAGCAATTTGCCTGCATCCTGCTCCAGATGCAGCCGCTCGATGCCGATGGTGACGCTGCGGCCGCCGTCGAGCTCGATCAGCACCTCGCCCTCACCCACCACCGGCGATTTGTATTGGCTGATCTGGTAGCCTTGCGGCGAGTCCGGATAGAAATAGTTCTTGCGGTCAAACACCGAACGCAGATTGATCTTTGCGTTGAGGCCAAGCCCGGTCCGGACAGCCTGCCTGACGCATTCTTCGTTGATGACGGGCAGCATGCCCGGCATCGCGGCGTCGACCAGCGACACGTGGCTGTTCGGCTCCCCGCCGAATGTGGTCGAGGCGCCCGAGAACAGTTTTGAGTTCGAGATCACCTGGGCATGGATCTCCATGCCGATGACCATCTCCCAATCGCCGGTGGCGCCCTTGAGAAGCTTGTGCGTGGCCGTGCTCATGTCTTGCTCCCAAGCAGCGTGGCAGCGATCCGCTCCCACTCTGCTTCCAATGAATCCTTTGCCGCGGGCTGACCGGCCTGGCGGTACCAGTAGCCAGCATTGCCGAGATCACCTTCGACGCGGTGCAGATACGCATGCACCCACGCCGCCTCGCGGCTGCTCTCGTCCTGGACTATTCTGTGTGCGCGCTCCCAGTCGCCCTTGGCCGCCCACCAGAGGCCGGCGAGCGACGCGTTCAATTCCGGCGCAGGCGCCGCGCCGTCAAGGCTCGCGATGAACGCGGCGACATTCACCACCACCTCGCGGGCCTGAAGCGGCCGGCAGCCTGCTCGATCACCTCGCCGAGCGAGAACAGCGTCTCTTCGTCGAAGGGACGGCCGATCAGTTGCAAGCCGAGCGGCAGGCCCTGCGCGTCCTTGCCGGCGGGCACGGCGATGCCGGGCAGGCCCGCCATGTTCACGGTCACCGTGAAGATGTCGTTGAGGTACATCTCGACCGGATCGGCGCCGCCCTTCTCGCCGATGCCAAAGGCAGCCGACGGCGTCGCCGGCGTCAGGATGGCATCCACGCCTTTGGTGAAGCAGTCCTCGAAGTCCTTCTTGATCAGCGTACGTACTTTTTGCGCCCGCAGGTAATAGGCGTCGTAATAGCCGGCCGAGAGCACATAGGTGCCGATCATGACGCGGCGCTTCACCTCTGCGCCAAAGCCCTCGGCCCGGGTGTTTTCGTACAGCTCGATGATGTTCCTGCCCTGCTCGCGCAGGCCGTAGCGCACACCGTCATAGCGCGCGAGGTTGGAGGACGCCTCTGCCGGCGCCACGATGTAATAGGCCGGCAGCGCATATTTGGTGTGCGGCAGCGACACCTCGACAAGCTCGGCGCCGGCGCTCCTGAGCCAGTCCGCGCCCGCGCTCCAGAGTTTCTCGATCTCGGCCGGCATGCCGTCGAGACGATACTCCCTGGGGATGCCGATCTTCATGCCCTTCACGGACTTGCCGATCGCAGCCTCGTAGTCCGGCACGGGGATGTCGACCGAGGTCGTATCCTTCGGATCGTGCCCGGCCATCGAGCGCAGCAGCATCGCGGCATCGCGCACACTGCGCGCGATCGGGCCGGCCTGGTCGAGCGAGGAGGCAAAGGCGACGATGCCCCAGCGCGAGCAGCGGCCATAGGTCGGCTTGATGCCGACGGTCGCGGTGAACGCGGCCGGCTGGCGGATCGAGCCGCCGGTGTCGGTCGCGGTCGCGCCCATGCAGAGCAGCGCCGCTACGGCCGAGGCCGAACCGCCGGACGAGCCGCCCGGCACCAGCGTTGCGTTCGAACCGTCGCGCCGCCAGGGATTGCCGACCGGGCCGAAGCACGAGGTCTCGTTCGACGAACCCATCGCGAACTCGTCATTGTTGAGCTTGCCGAGCAACACCGCGCCGTCGCGCCAGAGCTGCGACGTCACGGTCGATTCGTAGGTCGGCACGAAATTGTCGAGGATCTTCGAGCACGCTGTGGTGCGCACGCCCTTGGTCGCGAACAGATCCTTGATCCCGAGCGGGATGCCGGCGAGCGGACCGGCGTCGCCCCTGGCGATTCTGGCGTCCGCCTCGCGCGCCATGCTGCGCGCCTGGTCCGGCGTCTCCATGACGAAGGCATTGAGCACGCGCGCAGCTTCGATCGCGGAAAGATGCGCATCGGTCAGCTCGAGCGACGTGAAAGTCTTGTCGGCGAGACCCTTGCGGGCCGCGGCGAGCGTCAGCGATGTCAAATCGGTCATTTATTGATCGGGCTACAGAAGAACGGAGACAGGGTCTTGTCGTTGGCCGGGTCGTCTTTTTTGGCGGCTGCTTTTGCGGCGGCCTCGATCTCGTCGAGCACGGCATTGACGGCGACGTCGGGATCGGCAGCCTTGCCCTGCCGCTCCATCTTGTCGAGATAGGTCATGTAGGCCTGATAGGCCTTCTCATCGTCGCAAAGCAGACACATCGGACCACGTCCTAAAAGTTACTCGACGACCTTCGGCACCTGGAAAAAGTGACCTTCGGTCGCGGGCGCGTTGGCAACGATATCATCGGCGATCCCGCCGTCCGTGACGACGTCCTGCCGTTTCTTCATCTGCATCGGCGTGACCGAGGTCATCGGCTCCACGCCCTCGACATTGACCTCCGAGAGCTGCTCGACGAAGGCGAGCATGGCGTTGAGTTCGCCCTGCAAATGCGGAACCTCGTCCTCGGAAACCGCAATGCGCGCCAGATGCGCGATGCGGCGGACGGTCGTGGCGTCGACGGACATTATATAAGGCCTCTCACGGCAAAACCTATGTGCCGTATAGCAGAGGCCGGTTTTGCGCCGCAACCGGCGCTTCCCACCTATCCAGCGAGCGCTTTCATGCGAGCTAGCGCCGATTTGGCGAGATCGCGGGTCAATTCGGCCGCGGGGACGTCCCGGCCGAGGGCCACGGCCTGCCCAGCCCAGAGATTGGTGAAATCCACCCTCCCCTGCTTTTCGGCAGCCGCTTTCAGGGGCCCGAGCGCGGTCGCAGCATGGGGAAAGGGAGGTGCATCCGGCGAGATCGGGCCAGCCTCGCGCATCAGCCGGTTCTGGACACCGCGCGCCGGACGACCGGTCATGACATTGGTGATGACAGTGGATTCGTCGCCCGCCTCGGCGAGGGCCTTGCGGCCTCCCGCCGTGACCTTGGATTCAGGACAGCGCAGATAGGCGCTGCCGATCTGCACACCGGATGCACCGAGCGCAAAGGCCGCGGCAATGCCGCGCCCATCCGCAATACCGCCGCAGGCGATCACCGGCACCTTCACGGCATCGACGACCTGCGGCACCAGCGCAAAGGTGCCGGGCTGCTCCGCGATCTTGTCGGTCAGGAACATGCCGCGATGACCGCCCGCCTCCGCGCCTTGCGCGATGATGGCGTCGACGCCGCGCTGCTCGAGCCAGACCGCTTCCTTCACCGTGGTGGCCGATGAGATCACGAGGCAGCCGGCTGCCTTCACACGCTTGAGCAGAGTTTGCTCCGGCAAGCCGAAGTGAAAGCTGACGACTTCCGGCTTCAGCTCCTCGACGACCTCACAGAAGGCCGCGTCGAACGGCGCACGGTTCGCCGCAGCGATCGGCGCCGCCGGATCAAGACCGTGCTCGGTGTAATAGCCCGCGAGCCGCTGCTTCCAGCGTGCCTCGGCCTCGGTCGTGAGTTCGACCGGCGTGTGGCAGAAAAAGTTCAGATTGACCGGCGCCTTCACGCTCTGGCGGATGAGACCAACCTGCTCGCGCGCCTTCTCCGGCGAGATCATCGCGCAAGGCAGCGACCCCAGCGCCCCGCCCCGCGCGGCCGCAATCACCAGCTCTGTATCCATCACGCCCGCCATCGGCGCTAGCACGATCGGGAATTCGATCTTGAAGAGATCGATCAGTCGACGGTCAGGCCACATGGTGTGTCTCTTTCTCGTTTTTGCTTACCCTCCCCTGGAGGGGGAGGGTGAAGAATTCTGCGCCGCGACTATCGAATTCCGCCGGCCCTCCAGCAACTGCTCCGCCTCAAGCGCAATCCGCTCGACGATCTCCGCGGCGGACGGAATGTCATGGATCAGTCCGACCGCCTCGCCGGCAAAAACCGCCGCGATCTCGAAATTGCCCGCGGCCTTCGCCGCAGCATACTCCACGGCGACCTCGCTTGCGCGCTGCATCAACTCGATCTCGCGGCCGGTCCAGCGCTTGATGTGATCATTGACCAGCGAGCGCGCGGTGAACGGCGCCGGCCAGAACAGATTTCGCGACCAGTCGAAGACGACGCCGCGCACGGTATTATTGCTGTCGGCGTCACGAATGCGCCGCTTCGCTTCCTCCGCGCCATTGGCCTCCACGCTCGCATAAAAGCGCGTGCCGATCAGCACGCCGGATGCGCCCAGCATCAACATTGCAGCGAGACCACGGCCATCCGCGATACCGCCGGCCGCAACGACCGGCACGCGCCCTGCCGCGAGATCGACGATCGCAGGCACGATGTCGATCGTAGTGCGCGATGCGCCATGGCCGCCAGCCTCGGTACCCTGTGCGATCAGGATGTCCGCGCCAGCATCGAGCGCCTGCTTCGCCATGTCCTCACTCTGCACCTGGCAGATCAATCGCGCGCCGCCCGCCTTGATGCGCGGCGCGAACGGCGCGGGATCGCCAAACGACAGCATGATGGCCTGCGGCTGGGCGTCCAACGCAATGTCGAGGAGCTCCGGCTGTTTTGCCAGGCTCCAGGTGATGAAGCCGACACCGAACGGCGCAAGACCCTTCAGCTCCTTGGTTTCGGCCTCCAGCCGGGCCCGGTCGCCGTAGCCACCACCCAAGATTCCGAAGCCGCCGGCACCGCTGACGGCACGGATCAACCGGCTGCCTGCAATGGTGTCCATGGGAGCCGACAGAATGGGATGCTTGATCCCCAGAAGCTCGGTCAGTGGCGTGGCGATCGGCATGCGTCCTCCCACTCTGGACAGGAACACTAGCCGCGAATAGCATTCTCTAAAATTGAATTCTAGAGAACGCTGCCATCTCAAATGCGGAACGATGCCATGGAACTCAGTGATCTCCAGACCTTTGCCGTGGTCGCCCGTACCGGCGGCATCACGCGCGCCGCCGAAGAGCTCAATACCGTGCAGTCCAACGTCACGCAGCGCGTCAAGGCGCTGGAAGCCGAGATCGGCACGCCGCTGTTCGAACGTCACAGCCGCGGCATGACGCTGACCGGTGCCGGCAAACGCCTCCTGCCCTATGCGCAAAAAATGGCGGCGCTCTCGCGTGAAGCCGTGCTCGCCGCGCAAGATGACGGTGAGCCGAAGGGACCGCTCGCGATTGGATCGATGGAGACCACCGCGGCCGTGCGGCTGCCGCCCGTGCTGGCGGATTTCCACCGCCGTTTTCCTGCCGTGCGCCTTTCTCTGCGCACCGCGCCGACCGCAGACCTCGTCGCCGCCGTGCTCGACGGCTCGCTCGACGGCGCCTTCGTCGCGGGTCCCATCGCGCATGCCGAGCTCATTGCGACGAGCGCCTTCCGCGAAGAGCTGGTGCTGGTCAGCGCGCGGCGCTGGGCTTCGTTGGCCGAGCTGCGCGCCGGCACGCCGGAGCCCGGCCCGACGGCGCTGGTGTTCCGCACCGGCTGCACCTACCGCCAACGGCTCGAGCAGGTGTTCGTCGAGTTCGGCTGGCCGTCGGCGGCGCGCTTCGAGCTCGGCACGCTGGATGGCATGATCGGCTGCGTCGCTGCCGACATGGGCGTGACGCTGCTGCCGCGCATTGTGGTCGAACGCAGCGCGATGAACGGAAGCGTGTCGATCCACGCGCTGGGCGCCTCGCACGCCCGCGCCGAAACGCTTTTCATCCAGCGCTGCGCCGGACACCAAACCAGCGCGCTCTCCGGTTTTGCCGCGTGCCTGACGAAGGATGACGACGTCATCGCGGCCTGACGCGGCGCAATTCGTTCCACCGCGCGAAATTCGCTGTCACAACTCTGTCGCACCTGAATTCGTCGTGCCCTGCGGATGCCGTGCTCGGCCGTCGCAGCGCAATACGTCGAAAAGTTTGAAGCGTCCGACTGTTCTGCGTTACGATGCGTCACTGGCCGGCGCGAAACCATAACGAAGCCAAAACATCGGGAGGACTATCAATGCGCAATACCCTCGTGTTGTGCTGTGTCGCTGCGTTGTCGGCGATAACAGGAACTGCAAGTGCACAGGACTGGACCAAATCAAAATGGGGTCCGAACGACGAGATCGGCGCCGCCAACTACATGACACCCGAACTCGTGGTGAAAGCCGCCTCACTGGTGAAGACCGGCAAGACCTATGCCCTCGGCATTCCCGTCACGCCGCAGACACCAGCCTATCCGCCGCGCGCGTTCAAGCTGACCATTGTGCAGCCCGGACAAGCCGGCAGCCCGGGTCTCGGTCCTAACAAGGCGACCTATAACGACGACATCCTCGACACCTGGGTCGGCATCGGCAGCCAGCTCGACGGGCTCGGCCATCTCGGCATCGAGCACGTCTTACAACGGCAACAAGCTCGCCGATTTCGCCGATCCTAACGGGTTGAAGAAGCTCGGCATCGAGAAGGTGCCGCCGATGGTCACCCGTGGCGTCCTGCTCGACATGGCCGCTTATTTCAAGACCGACGTGGTGAAGGAAGGCACCGCCTTCAACGTCAAGGAGATCGAGGAGGCCGCCAAGCAGCAGAACGTCGAAATCCGTCAGGGCGACGTCGTCATCTTCCACACCGGCTGGCTCAGCCTGATCGGCAAGGACGATAAACGCTATTCGGCCGCCGAGCCCGGCCTCGGTGTCGAGGGTGCGAAGTACCTGACCGGCAAGGGCGTCGTCGCGGTTGGCGCCGACACCTGGGGTCTCGAGGTGCTGCCGTTCGAATCCAAGAACGTGTTTGAGGTACACCAGATCCTGCTCGCGATGAACGGGACCTACATCCTGGAGAACATGGACACGGCTGCGCTTGCCCGGGACAAGGGCTACGAATTCCTGTTCGTACTTGGCCAGCCGCGCTGGACCGGCGGCGTACAGGCGATGATCAATCCGATCGCGATCCGCTGACGCCTGTAACGGGCCTAGAGCATGATCCGGAAAAGTTGCGGCGGTTTTCCGAAGAGATCATGCTCAACAAAAACCCAAAGCGCGATGGCAATTCATCCTAATCTCCTCGCGTTTTGGCCGAAGCCGGGTGAGGGTCCTTCAGCGTCTCTGTAGAGCGCACCGCTACCCTCACCCGAACGCCGCGTCGGTTTCGCGGCCCGGCCGATTTAGAAAGGCTCTCTTCGGGTGGGTCCGAAGACGAGCCTCCGTCGCTGGCCCTTCCGGTGCCACCGCCGCAGCGCCACGAGAGTCCAGATCGCCTCGACGAGCCCGAACGGCCAAGCGCCCTGCAAGAAGCCATAGGCCGAGCCGAGTGCGCAGCACGCCGCGAACAGCGGCACGAACCAATGGCTGCGGTCTTCCAATGCATAGCAGACCAGCATCGCCGTCACGGCAAGCCGAATAGTGTCACTGCATCCATGTCCAGGGTTCACTCCGCAGCGCGACGCGTGATATGCGCTAAGCCATGCCGGCTCTTATCCTGCCTCTCGTCGATGCTGCAACACACTGGCCCGCGCGCGGCGCGCTGGTCGGGCTTGACTTAGGCACGAAAACCATCGGCGTTGCCGTGTCCGATCCCGACCGGCGGTTGGCTACCGGCGTCGAGACGATCCAGCGCAAGGCGTTCAAGCAGGATGCCGCCCGGCTGCTCGCCATCGCGGCTGAACGCAGGGCAGCCGGTTTCGTGCTCGGCCTGCCCATCAACATGGACGGCAGCGAGGGCCCGCGCGCGCAATCCACCCGTGCCTTCGCCCGCAATCTTGCCGGCCTGACCGCGCTCCCCATCGGCCTCTGGGACGAGCGCCTCTCGACGGCGGCAGTCGAGCGCGAGCTGATCGGCATGGACGTCAGCCGCGCCAAGCGCGCCGAGGTGATCGACGAGCACGCGGCGATCTTCATCCTGCAAGGCGCGCTCGACCGCCTTGCCAATCTTCGCGCTGGCCCGGGGACGGACTGATTCATGGCCGTCGTGATCGCGGCGCTGCTGCCGGTCTTCATCCTCATCGTGCTCGGTGTCGTGCTGAAGCGCAGCCTGATGCGGCTCGATGCGCAGTGGCAAGGGTTGGAGCGGCTGACCTACTTCGTGCTGTTTCCGATGCTGCTGATCCAGACGCTGGTGAAGGCGGACCTCTCCAAGGTACCGGTCGCCGGGGTCGGCGGCGCGCTGCTGCTGTCAGCGCTCGCGATGTCACTCTTGTGCCTTGCACTGCGCCCCGCCCTTACCCGGCTCGGCATCGACGGCCCCGCCTTCACCTCGATTTTTCAGGGCGCAACGCGCTGGCAGACCTTCGTCGGACTGTCGGTCGCAGCCAATATGTTCGGCGACGTCGGGCTGGCGCTCGCCTCCGTAGCGATGGTCGCGATCATTCCCCTGGTCAACGTGTTGAGCGTCGTGGTGCTCGCCCATTACGCCGCCCCCGAAAAGCAGTCCGCACGCGCCATCGTCATGACGGTGGTTCGTAATCCCCTGATCTGGGCCTGCGTGATCGGCCTTGCCGTCAATCTGACGCACCTGCCGCTGCCGAAACTCTGGCACGAGGTGGCGGATGCGCTGAGCCGCTCCTCGCTGGCGATCGGCCTGCTGGTCACCGGTGCCGGCCTGCATCTCGAAGGTCTCTTGCGCCCGAGCCTCGGCGCGGCCACCGGCGTCGTTTTCAAGCTCGCGCTGATGCCCGCGCTCGCGCTGGGGCTCGGCGCCTGGTTCGGGCTCTCCGGCGACAGCCTCGCGATCGTCGCGATCTGCGCGGCGGTGCCGACCTCGCCCAGCGCCTATGTCTTGGCCCGCCAGATGGGCGGCGACGCGCCGCTGCTGGCGCAGATCATCACGCTGCAAACGATTTTTGCGGCCATCACGATGCCGGTCGCGATCGCGCTGGCCGCCTAACTTGCCAACCACATCGTCAGCACCACTGCGGTCAGATTGTTGAGCGCATGCAACACGACCGTGAGCCAGAGCGAATTGGCACGGTAGCGCATGTAGCCAAACCACAGGCCGATGGTGAAAACCTCGGCGAGAAAATACATGTCGTATTGCAGGTGCACGATTGTCCACACCAGCGACGACAGGATGATCGCGCCGGGCACGCGCAAGAAGCTCGCAGACCAGCCGCGATAGAGGAAGCCCCGCGCCAACACTTCTTCCGACATGGGCGCCGCCACACTGAAGGCAAACAGCAGCACCATTGCGGCGCCCTTGTCGCGACCTGATTTCAACAAATCTGTCATGAAGCCCGGCGTCGCCTCGCGGCCGAGCGCGCGCGACATTGTCTCCCAGGCCAACACGATCAGGACCAGGCCGACCGCGCCGAACAGCAGCTGCTTCCAGGACGGCCAATGCAGCGCGAGATAATCCACGAAGGACGCCTTCTTGATGCGAATGGCAAGCCAGACCACGGCCAGCGTCGACGGCAGGCCCATGGCCACTGACAGCGCAAGCGCC
The DNA here is from genome assembly GCF_023074095.1 of Bradyrhizobium sp. 137. Taxonomy (NCBI): domain Bacteria; kingdom Pseudomonadati; phylum Pseudomonadota; class Alphaproteobacteria; order Hyphomicrobiales; family Nitrobacteraceae; genus Bradyrhizobium; species Bradyrhizobium sp. 137. The sequence goes on along the minus strand of NZ_JADPKU010000042.1, from coordinate 85,457 downwards.
TGGGGCTCATGGCCGACGACTTGCAGCGAGGCGAGATCCATGGGCAGACCACGCTGCGCTACCAGCAGAACGATCGCGCCGATCTGCCCGACGAACATCGCGAGGAAGATGAGGAGACCCCACAGTGCGGTGCTCCAGAACATCCAGACCCGCGGCGTCGCAGGCGTCATGGTGAGCGGCGGATGGTCGGGATTGAGGGAATCCATCAAAAGGCTTTCGTTTGGGAGACTCACGGCAGCGCTCGCTCCAGCAGCGCGCACACGTCGGCGCTCTCCAACTCCACGGCGCCGTACATGCTGGCGTGATTGGCAGCAAGGCGCGTTGCGGCGAACAATTCGGCATTGCGCGGTGACACGCCACCCAGCGCCGCAGCCGCGGCGAGCAATGCCAGCTTCTCGACTGGCAGCCGCGCGACGCGCTCGCCGTCGGCACGGCGAAAGGTCTTGCCGATGAACGCGGCGGCCTCACCCGCTCCGGGCAGTCCTTTTGTTTCGGCCGCAAGCGATTGCAGCACGGCCATCGCCGCCTCCGGCTCGCGCGAGAGCGCGCGGAGCACGTCGAGGCACATGACGTTGCCCGAGCCTTCCCAGATCGCGTTGACCGGAGACTCGCGATAATGACGCGCCAAAATGCCGTCCTCGACATACCCGTTGCCGCCGAGGCACTCCATCGCCTCGTAGAGGAACGGCGGCGCGCTCTTGCAGGTCCAATATTTGATCGCGGGCGTCAGCAGCCGCATATAGGCGGCCTCCGCCGCAGCGTGCGGCGTGCGGTCGAAGGCGCGGCAGAGCCGCATCACCAGGGCGGTGCTCGCCTCGACATGCAGCGCCATGTCTGACAGCACGGCCTGCATCAAGGGCTGATCGGCGAGATGCTTCTGGAACACGCTGCGGTGACGGGCGTGATGCAGCGCATGCGCGAGCCCCGAACGCATCAGGCCGACAGAGGCGATCGCGCAATCCTGGCGCGTCAGCTGCACCATCTGGATGATGGTGCGGATGCCCTTGCCCTCCTCGCCGACCCTTTCTGCATAGGCACCGACGAACTCGACCTCGGAGGAGGCGTTGGAGCGGTTGCCGAGCTTGTCCTTCAGCCGCTGGAACTGGATCGCGTTCACCGAGCCGTCCGGCGCAAAGCGCGGCATGAAGAAGCAGGTTAGGCCCGCGTCTGCCTGCGCCAGTACCAGGAACGCATCGCACATCGGCGCTGACATGAACCATTTGTGGCCGGTGATGCGATAGGCATCCCCGTCGCGTACGGCGCGCGTCATGTTGGCGCGCACGTCGGTGCCGCCCTGCTTCTCGGTCATGCCCATGCCGAGCGTCATGCCGCGCTTTTGCCACCACGGTACGAAGCTGGGATCATAACTCCTCGTTGACAGCACCGGCATCACGCGCGCGAGCAGATCGGGCTGCATCGCCAGCGCGGCCACAGAGGCTCGTGTCATCGTGATCGGGCAGAGATGACCGGTCTCGACCTGGGCGGCGATATAGAATTTTGCGGCGCGGATGACCTCCGCCGCATCGCCAGCGGGCTTTCCATCCGCCGTCCACGTCGAATTGTGCACGCCCGCATGCGCGCTGTGCGCCATCAGCTCGTGATAGGCCGGATGAAACTCGACCTGGTCGCGGCGATTGCCCTTGGCATCGAAGCTGCGCAGCTTCGGCGTGTTCTCGTTCGCGACGCGTCCGCGATCGGCCATCGCGGCCGAGCCCCAGTGCCTGCCGAACTCCGACAGCTCCCGTTCCGCCGCCGCGCCGCCATTGGCCCTCACCGCATCGACCAGCGGACGGTCGGCCGCGAACAGGTCGACGTCCTCGAACGGCGGCGACTGGTTGAAGACCTCGTGGGTCGCAAAGCTCGGCCGGGTCATATGCGCCTCCTCGAACCGGACCTTAGTTCCGCCGCGGCTTGATCGGGAAATCATAGGCCGCCCCACCCGCCCCCGGCAGCGAAAAATGCCACCACTCCTTCGAATAGTTCACAAAGCCTTGCCTGGCCATCGCAGCCACCAGCCGCTTGCGCCAGGCGCGCTGCTCCGCATTGATCGACGGTGCCGCAGTATGCCCCTTCGCGTCGGTACAGTCGTAACCAGTGCCCATGTCGACGCTGCCCTCCGGCGCCCGCGCCTCGGCTGGCGCCGTGCAATCGGCATAGGCCTTTGATGGGTCGTATTTGGCGGAATTGTCGGCCTTGAGATCGACCAAAGTGAGATCGAGTGCCGCCCCGGTCGAATGCTGCGAGCGGCTCGCGATGTAGCCGAGCCGAAATAGCTCGGTCTTGGGAATCTTCGGATTGTAGCGCCGCCCGGCGGCGCGCTCGGGGCCGTTCTGCGACCACTTCACCATGTCGAGCGAGGCCCGTGCCGGCCGGTAGCAGTCGAACATCTTGAGCGAGAGATTTTGCGCGGCCAGTTCCTCCTGAACCGCCTTCAGCCGCAACCCGACCTCGCGCTTCACCACGCATTCGCCGGCGCCATACCCGGCGAGCGGCCGGCCGACGAAATTGTTCGAGGTGGCATAGCGGATGTCCTGGATGATGCGGGGGTCGACGTCGCGCAGGTACACGAAGCCGCCGGGCAGCGATTGGGCGCGGGCGGATGAGCTCATGATGATCGATATAAGTGCACCAAGAAGTGGTTTCACGATGCCGTCCCATCCTTCGTCATTCCGGGGCGGCTCGAAGAGCCGAACCCGGAATCTCGAGATTCCGGATCTGGCGCTTACGCGCCATCCCGGAATGACTGAGCGGGTGACAGATCAGGGGATAACTCACTTCCCCATCTTTGCCCCTTGCTCCCCCCGCCGTCGCCCCCTATAGCTCTGCTTTTAATGACATCGAAATCGACCTTCGTCCTCGGCCACCGGCATTTGCTGGGCATTGAGGGCCTTTCCGCGGCCGACATTACCGGCCTCCTCGACCTGTCCGAAGAATATGTCGAGCTCAACCGCCGGGTTGACAAGAAGCGCACCGTCCTACGTGGACGGACGCAGGTGAACCTCTTCTTCGAGGCTTCCACCCGAACCCAGTCCTCGTTCGAGCTAGCCGGCAAGCGCTTAGGCGCCGACGTCATGAACATGTCGGTGTCCTCGTCCTCGATCCGCAAGGGCGAAACCCTGATCGACACCGCGGTGACTTTGAACGCGATGCACCCGGACATCCTGGTGGTGCGCCATCACGCCTCGGGCGCGGTGGAACTGCTCGCGCGCAAGGTCGACGGTTCCGTGATCAATGCCGGCGACGGCGCGCATGAGCACCCGACCCAAGCGCTGCTCGACGCGCTCACCATCCGGCGCAACAAGGGGCGGATCGAAGGCCTCGTGGTCGCGATCTGCGGCGACGTGCTGCATTCGCGCGTCGCCCGCTCCAACATCATCCTGCTCAACACCATGGGCGCCCGCGTCCGCGTCGTCGGCCCTTCCACGCTGCTGCCGCCCGGCATCGAGCGGATGGGAGTCGAGGTCGCGCGCGACATGCGCGAGGGCCTGGAAGGCGCCGACATCGTCATGATGCTGCGGCTCCAGCGCGAGCGCATGAACGGCTCGTTCGTGCCCTCGTCATCGGAATATTTCCACTACTTCGGGCTCGACCAGAAGAAGCTCGCCTACGCCAAGCCGGATGCATTGGTGATGCATCCCGGTCCCATGAACCGCGGCGTGGAGATCGACTCGATCGTGGCCGACGGCGCCCAGTCCCTGATCCGCGAACAGGTGGAGATGGGCGTCGCCGTGCGCATGGCCGTGCTGGAAGCGCTCGCCCGCAACCTGCCGAACGCGTGATGCCGATGCTGACCGACCGCCGCCCCATCCTGCTCGCCAACGCCCGCGTCGTCGACCCCTCTAGGGATTTCGACGGCATCGGGGACGTCCTCATTGCCGACGGCACCATCCGCGAGACCCGCCGCGGCATTGGCGCAGCCGGCGTGCCTGAAGGCACCGACATCATCAACTGCTCCGGCAAGATCGTCGCGCCAGGCCTGATCGACTTGCGCGCCTTCGTCGGCGAGCCCGGTCTCAGCCACCGCGAGACCTTTGCCTCGGCGAGCCAGGCCGCCGCGACCGGCGGCATCACCACCATCATCTGCCAGCCCGCCACCTCGCCGGTCATCGACAATTCGGCGACGGTGGACTTCGTGATGCGCAGAGCCCGCGACACCGCGATCGTCAATATCCAGCCGATGGCGGCGCTGACCAAGGGCATGCTCGGCGAGGAGATGACCGAGTTCGGCCTCTTGAAGGCCGCCGGCGCGGTCGCCTTCAGCGACGGCGACCGAAGCGTGACCAACGCCCAGGTGATGCGACGCGCGCTGACCTACGCCCGCGACTTCGACGCGCTGATCGTGCATCACACCGAGGATCCCAACCTCGTGGGCGAAGGCGTGATGAACGAGGGCGAGTTCGCGACCCGGCTCGGCCTGATGGGCATCCCGAATGCCGCCGAAGCCGTCATGCTGGAGCGCGACTTACGACTCGTTGCACTCACCGGCGGCCGCTACCACGCGGCGTCGCTGACCTGCATTGACTCCCTGGAGATCCTCGAGCGCGCCCGCGACGCCGGGCTCGCCGTCAGCGCCTCGGTCTCGATCAATCATCTGGCGCTGAACGAGAACGACATCGGGCCCTACCGTTCGTTCCTGAAACTGTCGCCGCCCCTCCGGACCGAGGACGACCGCCGCGCGGTCGTGGCGGCGCTCGCCTCCGGGCTTCTCGACGTCATCATGTCCGACCACAATCCGCAGGACGTCGAGGTCAAGCGCTTGCCGTTCGCGGAAGCCGCCCCCGGCGCCGTCGGGCTCGAGACCATGCTGCCGGCGGGCCTCCGCCTCGTGCATAATGGCGAGATGGAACTGAAGACGCTGATCCGCGCAATGTCGACGCGGCCGGCCGAGCTGCTCGGGCTACCAGGCGGAACGTTGCGCGTCGGCAGCCCGGCGGACGTCATTGTGATCGACCCCGATACGCCGTGGGTGGTCGATCCGGCCGACCTGAAATCGCCCTGTAAGAATACCCCGTTTGATGAGGCCCGCTTTACAGGCCGCGTCGTGCGCACCATTGTCGGCGGTCGGACGGTCTACGAGTATGTCGGACATGGGTGATCGTTCGGCACGGAGACCCAGTCTTTGGAGATGCCGCCATGGGGCTTGAAGCATTCCTGCCGGTGGCCTTCGTCATCGGCTATCTCCTCGGCTCAATCCCGTTCGGGCTGATTCTCACCAAGCTCGCGGGCACGCAGGATATCCGCTCGATCGGCTCAGGCAGCATCGGCGCCACCAATGTGCTGCGCACGGGACGCAAGAGCCTTGCCGCGGGCACCCTGCTGTTCGACGCGCTCAAGGGCACCGTGGCCGTGGTGATCGCCGGCTACCTCGCAGGTCCCAATGCCGCCATGGTGGCCGGGCTCGGCGCGTTCCTCGGCCATCTCTTCCCGGTCTGGCTCAAGTTCAAAGGCGGCAAGGGCGTGGCCGTCTACATCGGCATCCTGCTCGGCCTGTTCTGGCCTGGCGCCGTCGTGTTCTGCCTGCTCTGGCTGGCGACCGCCTTCACCACCCGCTATTCCTCGCTGTCGGCGCTGGTGGCGGCGTTCATCACGCCGATGTTCCTGTGGTGGTTCGGGCACCTGGCATTGTCTGCTTTGTCAGCAGTGCTGACGCTGCTGCTGTTCTACGCGCACCGCGAGAACATCAAGCGCTTGCAAGCGGGCAAGGAAAGCCGGATCGGCGAGAAGGCCTAGAGCCGAAGTGGATGCCGGTTCGCGTCAAGAAAACGCGTCAGAACAAGAATCCAAAGCCGGGCATCTACGGATACCGAAACGGCCCTTCTGCATTATATGCCAAAATCCTGTTCGCAACTTGCGGCCGAATCACGGTTGTATTGGCAAGCGGGTCCCGAGCCTGTCATCCTGACAGCCTGTCATCCCGACAGTGGAAATGATGGCGGTTGCTCAGAATGAGCGAGAAGATTGTCGGCGCGCATGACGGGGTTGGTTCGCGGGGTGCTTCCGGCACCGCAGCGAGCCGACTGCTTTCGATGACCAATATCTGGTCCGATGCGCCCTCGCCGCCTGTCGACACGCCTGCGCCCATTTCATCGCAGGCGCCGCAGCCTGAGCCCCTCGCGAAAGCCGACGCTCCACTCGATATCGTGGTGAGGAAGACTCTACCGGTCGTCACCGCGCGTGCACATTCCGCCCAATGGCCGCCGCGAAAACTCTCGCTGGCGCTGCAGGGCGGCGGCACTTTTGCGGCCTTCACCTGGGGCGTGCTCGAGCGGCTGCTGGAAGAGCCTGACATCGCGATCGATACCATCAGCGGCGCCAGCGCCGGCGCCATTAACGCGCTGCTGCTCGGCTCCGGCTTTGCCGAAGGTGGCCGCGAAGGCGCCCGCGCCCGGCTGAATCGGTTCTGGCTCCGGCTGATGCACGAAGCTTCGTTCCGCGCACTGATGCTGGTCGGCGGCTTCTCGCCGGCGGGAAGCTCGGTCGCGTTCGGGCCGACGCTGCGCTCCGGTCACTTTGATCCGTTCGATCTCGATCCGCTGCGGCAGGCGCTGTCGCGCGACATCGATTTCGCCGCTCTGCGCCATCCGAACTGCCCGAAGCTTCTGATCGCAGCGACGCGGATCCGCGACGGCCAGCAGCAGATCTTCCGCAACGAGGCAATCACCACCGACGTCGCGCTGGCCTCGACCTGCCCGCCGCTCGTCCACTGCGCCGTCGAGATCGACGGCGAAGCCTATTGGGACGGCGGCCTTGGCGGCAACCCGCCGCTGCTGCGCCTGGCGCAGGACGCGACGACCGCCGATGTGCTGCTCGTCCAGGTCACGCCGGCGCGCGACAGCTACGTACCGATCACACTCGCCGCGATCGACCGCCGGCTCGACCAGATCGCGGCCAACGCCGCCCTCAATGCCGAGATCGCCGCGATCGAATGGGCGCAGTCGCAAGCCGCGCCGTCGCTGCGGCTCACCAGGATCGCGGCAGAAGATTCCGTTGACGGGCTGGCGCAGCGCTCATCCACCGATCTCGGCCGCGGCTTCATTCGCCTGCTGCACCGGAGCGGCCGCGAGGCCGCCGAGCGCTGGCTGAAGCAAGGTGCAGATAACAGCGCAGCGCCGGCTGCATCCGGCCATCGCATTGCTGCCCCCGAACCTGCGCTAGCCTGATTTCGCCAGCGCCTCCTCCAGGAACCAGGCCGCCGCAAGTGCGCGCGGATCGTTGCCGAAACGCGCGATCACCTGCACGCCGATCGGCAGGCCGCCGACCTTCAGCACCGGCACATTGACGCAAGGATTGCCCATCAGGGTCCAGAGCCTGTTGTAACGGGGATCGCCCGTGGTCGCGAGCTCCTTGGCGGGCGCGGTGCCCGGCGCGGAATAGGTCAGGAGCACGTCGACGCCTTCGAACAGCTCGCCGAGTTCACGGCGGCCGCGGCGGCTGATCCGCCGCGCTTCGTCATAGTCCTTCGGCGTCAGGCCAACCGTCGCATCGAGACTGGCACGCAGCATCGGCGCGATCTCGTCGTGGCGTTCGGAAAACTCCCAGGCCAGCGCGCGATGCGCCTCGAAATCCTGAATGATCGGATGGATGCGCCAGGCCTCCTGCACCGCTTCGGGCAGATCGATGGTCTGGACGCTGGCGCCGGCGCGCGTCGCCGTCTTGATCGCGGCTTGCAGCCCCTCTTCGGCCGCCGGCTCCACTGCGCCGGCGAATTCCTGCCTGACCACGCCGATGCGCGGCGACGTCGCGGCGGCAATGCCGGAGAATTCGCCGCGCCCCGTCATCGCCAACAGCCCGCGCGCGAGATCTTCCACGCGCGCGCCGAACAGGCCGACGGTATCCAGTGCCCACGAGTAGCACTTCACACCGACCGTCGGCAGCATGCGGAACGACGGCTTGATCGCAGCGGTCCCGCAATAGGCGGCGGGACGGATCACCGAGCCACCGGTCTGGGTGCCCAGCGCCAGCGGGATCATGCCGGCGCCGACGGCTGCCGCCGAACCGGAGGATGAGCCGCCCGGCGAATGGCCGAGATTATGCGGATTGCGCGTCGGGGTGGGATCGCGCGAGGCGAACGCCGTGGTCGTGGTTTTGCCGATGATGGTGGCCCCGGCCCGCTTCAGCATCATCACGACGGGCGCATCCGAGCGCGGCTGCCACCCGCGATAGATCTCCGAGCCCATCTCGGTCGGGAAATCGGCGGTATCGATGATGTCCTTGATCCCGACCGCGATGCCGCGCAGCGGACCGGCGCTTTGCGCCTTCGCAGCCTTGTCGTGGCGAACGAAGGCGCGGACGTCCTTCTCCTTGGCCTCGATCGCCGAATGCGATTGCGCGATCGCGGAATCGGGCGACAGCTCCCCCGCTTCGATGCGGCGCTGGAGGTCGGCGAGTGAGATCATGGCAAAATCCTTCTTATTGGCATCGCTTTTAGCATCGGGGCGCGGTCGCGCAAGCGCACGTCACTGTTGCGCAACGCCCTCAGGTTGTTCCATGCTGTGCCTGCAAGGAGACGCCGTGGACGCCATCAATCCAAGCGTGGAGCTGACCGAATCTGAGCGGATCGACCGCCTGCGGCTGATCCGCTCCGACAATGTCGGGCCGCGCACCTTCCGTTCGCTGGTCGACCATTTCGGCACCGCGCGCGCCGCGCTGGAGCGGCTGCCGGATCTGGCGCGCCGCGGCGGCGCGGCACGGTCGGGGCGCATCTGTAGCGCCGACGAAGCCAAGGCCGAGCTCGCCGCAAGCCGCAAGTTCGGCATCGCCTGGCTCGCGCCCGGTGAAGACGGCTATCCGGCGCGGCTCGCAACGCTCGACGATGCACCGCCTTTGCTCGCCGTGCGCGGCGACACGAAAAGCTTGATGCGGCCGATGATCGCGATCGTCGGCTCGCGCAATGCTTCCGGCGCCGGGCTGAAGTTTGCCGGCCAGCTTGCGCGCGAGCTCGGCGAAGCCGGTTTTGTCGTCATCTCGGGTCTCGCCCGCGGCGTCGACCAGGCCGCGCATCGCACGAGCGTCGAAGGCGGCACGATCGCCGTGCTCGCCGGCGGGCATGATTGCATCTATCCGCCCGAACATGCCGATTTGCTCGCAGCGATCCTCGACCATGAGGGCGCGGCAATCTCCGAAATGCCGCTCGGCCACGAGCCGCGCGCCCGCGACTTTCCCCGCCGCAACCGACTGATCTCCGGTGCCTCGCTCGGCGTGGTCGTGGTGGAAGCGGCGCACCGCTCGGGCTCGCTGATCACCGCGCGCATGGCGGCCGAACAGGGCCGTGAGGTATTCGCCGTGCCCGGCTCGCCGCTCGATCCGCGCGCCGCCGGCACCAACGATCTGATCAAGCAGGGCGCAACCCTCGTCACCGAGGCCGCCGACATCATCAACGCGGTGCAGCCGATCATGGAGCGGCCGCTGATGCATCCCGCAGGCGAGCCCGACAGCGAGCCGTTCGATCGCGATCCGCAAGGCCACGACCGCGACCAGATCACCGCCCTGCTCGGGCCTGCCCCGATCTCGATCGACGATCTCGTGCGGATGTCCGGCGCCTCGCCCGCAATCGTGCGCACCGTGCTGTTGGAGCTCGAGCTCGCGGGCCGGCTCGAACGGCACGGCGGCGGATTGGTGTCGCTGCTCTAGGGCTCGCGGCCGCTGAACCGTCCGGCGCAACAGCCGAGTTGCGCCAGAGGGAATCGAGTTCGCTTGAGCAATCAGCCCCGATAGATCGGCGCGCCGCTCGGAGATGCGACCGCGCCGCCGTCCACGAAGATCTCCTGGCCCTGCACATGCGCGGAATCATCGGAAGCGAGGAACAGCACGGTCTTCGCAACGTGATCCGTTTCGCCCATGCGCCCCAGCGGCGTCGACAGCGCGATGCGCCTCTCGAATGCCTTCTCAGCCTCGGGCGTCGCCACCGCAGGTCCCCAGATCGGTGTGCGGATCGCGCCCGGCGCGACCACGTTGACGCGGATGCCGCGCGGCGACAGTTCCGAGGCCATGGTCCGCGCCATCGCGCGAACGCCGGCCTTCGCGGCACCGTAAGCCGAGTAGCCGGGAATGCCGAGCACGGAGATCACCGAGCCGTTGAGGATGATCGAGGCATTGTCGTTGAGGTAGGGCAGCGCGGATTGAACGGTGAAGAACACGCCGGTGAGGTTCGTGCGGATCACGGTCTCGAAGACCTCAAGCGTGGCTGAGCCGAGCGGCGTGCCGCCGGCGATGCCGGCATTGGCGAAGGCGATGTCGAACTTGCCGAACCTGTCCGCGCCCTTCTTGATCGCGGCCTCCGTCGCGGCGATGTCGGTGGCGTCGGCAACCAGCGCAAGCGCGTTCGGCCCGAGCTCTTTCGCAGCGGCCTCCAGCGTCCCCTTGTTGCGGCCGGTGATCACCACCTTGGCGCCCTCGGCCACGAACAGCTTTGCAGTCGCAAGGCCAATGCCGCTGTTGCCGCCGGTAATCAGGGCCGTCTTGTTCTTCAATCTCACGCTCGCCTCCAGTAGTTGCATTATGAAACTAAGTTGTCATCTAAGACAAATGGTTTTATGATGCAACCACACAAGCGCGTGATCGGCGCGGCACGCGGGCGAACGCGACAGGACGAGAGACAATGGTGAGACGAACGAGCTTCGACGGCGATTCCTGCCCGATCGCACGGTCGTTGGAGGCGCTTGGCGACTGGTGGTCGCTGCTGATCATCCGCGAGGCACTGTTCGGCGTGCGGCGCTTCGGCGAATTCCAGAGCAAGCTCGGCATGGCCAAGAACATTCTGGCCGCGCGCCTGCGGTCACTGGTCGAGCACGGCATTCTGGCGACCGCCCCCGCTTCCGACGGCAGCGCCTACCAGGAATATGTGCTGACGCCGAAGGGCCGCGGCACCTTCCCGGTGCTGGTCGCGCTACGGCAATGGAGCGAGGAGTTCGACGACCACCCCGACGAGATCGCGACCATTCTGGTCGATCGCGCCAAAGGCCGCCCGGTGAAGAAACTCGAATTGCGCGCCGAGGACGGCCGCCTGCTCTCGCCGGCCGATACCACGCTGAAACCGCGGCCGGCGCCGCGGCGAAGGGCGGCGGGATAGCCGTCGCGCACGATCTCTCCTCAACGTCGTCCCGGCGACGCGACCCATAACCACCGGGAGCAGTTTGGCGAAGACAGGCAGCGATCCTCCGCCGGTGCGGATGGTGCGCACTCTCGATAGTTCACGTCCTATGCGTCCCAGCTTCGCCGAGACGACTTTAGAATCTCACGATAGCTTGCGCTTGGTCCGCAATCTCAGATGCTCGTCGGCCTCGAGCTGGGTCATGCCCAATAAATAATGCAACATGTGCAGCTTGTGGCGCTCGGCGAGCTTGCGCAGGGCGGCCGTCTGCTCCGCGATGAAGGCGACCGCCTCATCCGCCCCGCCTTCCCCCGGTTCCTCGTTGCGCGAGCCTCCCGGCGCGCCTGATCCGGCGCGCGCCCGTTTCCTTGCTGGCTTAGCCACCAGACCCCACCCCGAATCCATGCCCCGCAGAAACCTTACGCCGACATCGATCGCAACTCCAAGGTGGTATTTTGCAACTTTTTCGATATGAAACTTTTCCTACCGCGGCGGCCTTCAACACGCCCCGATTTGACAGGGACGGCCTCACCACCCATGTTCGGGTCGAAACGGCCGACCCGAATCCTTTGGTTTTCGGCCCAAGATTTTCCCGTAAGTTACTGGAACTACATGAATATCGTTATTGTGGAGTCGCCGGCGAAAGCCAAGACGATCAACAAATATCTGGGCTCGTCCTACGAGGTCCTGGCTTCGTTCGGCCATGTCCGCGACCTTCCCGCCAAGAACGGTTCCGTCGATCCTGACGCCAATTTCAAGATGATCTGGGAGGTCGACCCCAAGGCCGCCGGGCGGCTGAACGATATCGCGAGATCGCTGAAGGGCGCTGACCGCCTGATTCTCGCCACCGACCCCGATCGTGAGGGCGAGGCCATCTCCTGGCACGTGCTCGAAGTGCTGAAGGAAAAGCGCGCGCTGAAGGACCAGAAGATCGAGCGCGTGGTGTTCAACGCCATCACCAAGCAGGCTGTCACCGACGCGATGAAGCATCCGCGCCAGATCGACGGCGCCCTGGTCGACGCCTATATGGCGCGCCGCGCGCTCGACTATCTGGTCGGCTTCACCCTCTCCCCCGTGCTGTGGCGCAAGCTGCCGGGCGCGCGCTCGGCCGGCCGCGTGCAGTCGGTGGCGCTGCGCCTCGTTTGCGATCGCGAGCTCGAGATCGAGAAGTTCGTCGCGCGCGAATATTGGTCGCTGGTCGCGACCCTGCTGACCCCGCGCGGCGATGCCTTCGAGGCCCGTCTGGTCGGCGCCGACGGCAAGAAGATCCAGCGCCTCGACATCGGCACCGGCGCGGAAGCCGACGACTTCAAGAAGGCGCTGGAAGCGGCCGCCTACGCTGTGACCGCGGTCGATGCCAAGCCCGCGCGGCGCAATCCGCAGGCGCCCTTCACCACCTCGACGCTGCAGCAGGAAGCCAGCCGCAAATACGGCTTTGCGCCGGCGCACACGATGCGCATCGCCCAGCGGCTCTATGAAGGCATCGACATCGGCGGGGAGACCACCGGACTCATTACTTATATGCGTACCGACGGCGTGCAGATCGCACCTGAAGCGATCACCCAGGCGCGTAAGGTGATCGGCGAGGATTACGGCAACGCCTATGTGCCGGACGCTCCCCGCCAGTACCAGGCCAAGGCCAAGAACGCCCAGGAAGCGCACGAGGCGATCCGCCCGACGGATCTGTCGCGCCGGCCCGACAGCATGAGCCGCAAGCTCGATTCCGACCAGGCGAAACTCTACGAGCTGATCTGGAAGCGCACCATCGCAAGCCAGATGGAAGCGGCCGAGCTCGAGCGCACCACGGTCGACATCACCGCGAAGGCCGGCGGCCGTACGCTGGAGCTGCGCGCCACCGGTCAAGTCATCAAGTTCGACGGCTTCCTCGCGCTCTACCAGGAAGGGCGCGACGACGAGGAGGACGAGGATTCCCGCCGCCTGCCCGGCATGAGCGCCGGCGAAGCCCTGAAGCGGCAGTCGCTCGCCGTCACCCAACATTTCACCGAGCCGCCGCCGCGCTTCTCGGAGGCATCCCTCGTCAAGCGCATGGAAGAGCTCGGCATCGGCCGTCCCTCGACCTATGCCTCGATCCTCCAGGTTCTGAAGGACCGCGGCTACGTCAAGCTGGAGAAGAAGCGCCTGCACGGCGAGGACAAGGGCCGCGTCGTGATCGCGTTCCTCGAAAGCTTCTTCAGCCGCTATGTCGAATACGATTTCACCGCCGGCCTCGAAGAGCAGCTCGACCGCATCTCCAATAACGAGATCTCCTGGCAGGAGGTGCTGAAGGATTTCTGGCGCGACTTCATCGGCGCCGTCGACGAGATCAAGGACCTGCGCGTCGCGCAGGTGCTGGACGTGCTCGACGAGATGCTCGGCCCGCACATCTACCCGCCGCGCGCCGATGGCGGCGACGTCAGGCAATGCCCGAATTGCGGCACCGGCCGGCTCAACCTCAAGGCCGGCAAGTTCGGCGCCTTCGTCGGCTGCTCGAACTATCCGGAATGCCGCTACACCCGCCAGCTCGCCGCCGATGGGGAAGCTAGCGCCGACCGCTCGCTCGGCCAGGATCCCGACACCGGCTTCGATGTCTGGGTCAAGGCCGGCCGCTTCGGCCCCTACATCCAGCTCGGCGAGCAGAAGGATTATGCGGAAGGCGAGAAGCCGAAGCGCGCGGGCATTCCGAAGGGCACCTCGCCCAGCGATGTCGACCTCGAGCTTGCGCTGAAACTGCTGTCGCTGCCGCGCGAGATCGGCAAGCACCCAGAGACGGGGCAGCCGATCACCGCCGGCCTCGGCCGCTTCGGGCCGTTCGTGAAGCACGACAAGACCTATGCGAGTCTCGAAGCCGGCGACGAAGTATTCGACATCGGCCTCAACCGCGCGGTGACGCTGATCGCCGAGAAGGCGGCGAAGGGCCCGAGCCGCCGCTTCGGCGCCGATCCCGGCAAGACGATCGGCGACCATCCGACGCTCGGCACCGTCACCGTGAAGAGCGGCCGCTATGGCCCCTATGTCACCGCAGGCGGTGTCAACGCGACGATCCCGGCCGAGTTCGAAAAGGATGCCATCACGCTGCCGCAGGCGATCGCGCTGATCGACGAACGCGCGGCCAAGGGCGGCAGCAAGACCAAGGCGAAGAAGGCGGCAAAGCCTGCCAAGGCCAAGAAGACTACTGAGAAGGCTGCGGACGGCGAGGACGCCGCGCCGAAGCCGAAGAAACCGGCGGCGAAGAAAGCCCCGGCCAAATCGAAAACCGAATCCACCAGCAAGGCGCGCGCCGCCGTCTCGTCGACTGCCAAGACGTCGCCGACCAAGGCGGCCGCCACCAAGGCCCCGGCCAAGAAGAGTGCCGGCAAGAATTAGAGGTTAAGTGAAACGCAAGAATGACCATGGCTTTCCCGACAGGGCAGCCATCGTCGCCTTCATCAAGGCAAACCACGGAGAGGTCGGGACCCGCGAAATTGCGCGCGAGTTCGGCCTGAAGAACGCCGATCGCGCCGAGCTCAGGCGCATGCTGCGCGAGCTCGGCGACGACGGCATCATCAAGAAGAAGCGCCACAAGGTCTCCGAGCCCGACACGCTGCCGCCGACGCTGCTCGCCGATATCACCGGCCGCGACTCCGACGGCGAGTTGATCGCCTCCCCCGCCGAATGGGACGAGGTCGAAAGCGGCGAGCCGCCAAAAATCCTGATCGAGATGCCGCGCCGGCCCAAGCCTGGCACGGCCGCCGGTGTCGGCGACCGCGCATTGCTGCGCGTCGAGCGCTCGGACGAGGACGCAGGTCCCGCCTATCGCGGCCGCATCATCAAGGTCATCGACAAGGCCAAGAGCCGCATCCTCGGCGTCTTCCGCAGTCTTTCCGAAGGCGGCGGACGACTCGTTCCCGTCGACAAGAAGTTCGCCGACCGCGAGCTGAACATCGCGAAGACCGATACACAAGGCGCGCAAGACGGTGACCTCGTCAGCGTCGACATCGTCCGCTCGCGCGGCTTTGGCCTGGCCTCCGGTCGCGTCAAGGAGAGGCTCGGCTCGGTGAAGTCGGAGAAGGCGATCAGCCTGATCGCGATCTACGCCCACGACATCCCCTTGCAATTCTCGCCCGCGGCCGAGCGCGAGGCGGAGGCGGCGGAGCCTGCGAACCTGAAAGGGCGCGAGGATTGGCGCGACGTGCCGCTCGTCACCATCGATCCGCCGGATGCGAAGGATCACGACGACGCGGTCCACGCGCAGCCCGACGACGATCCCAACAACAAGGGTGGCTTCATCGTCAACGTGGCCATCGCAGACGTGAGCTTCTATGTCCGGCCGGGCACCGCGCTCGACCGCGACGCGCTCGATCGCGGCAACTCGGTCTATTTCCCCGACCGCGTCGTGCCGATGCTGCCCGAGCGCATCTCCAACAATCTCTGCTCGCTGGTGCCGGGTGAGCCGCGCGGCGCACTGGCGGTGCGCATGGTGATCGGACCCGACGGCCGCAAGCGCTCGCACAGCTTCCACCGCATCCTGATGCGCTCGGCGGCGAAGCTGCATTATGCGCAGGCACAGGCTGCGATCGACGGTCGGCCCGATGATACCACGGGCCCGCTGCTCGATCCGATCCTGAAGCCGCTCTACGCGGCTTACGCCTGCGTCAAGCGCGCGCGCGACGAGCGCGATCCGCTCAATCTCGACCTGCCCGAGCGCAAGATCCTCTTGAAGAGCGACGGAACGGTCGACCGCGTCGTCGTGCCGGAGCGTCTCGATGCGCACAAGCTGATCGAGGAGTTCATGATCCTCGCCAACGTCGCCGCGGCCGAGATGCTGGAGAAGAGATCGCTGCCGCTGATCTACCGGGTGCACGACGAGCCGACGCTGGAGAAGGTCCACGCCCTCAGCGAGTTCCTGGAGACACTGGACGTCCCCTTCACGAAATCAGGTGCGCTGCGCCCGACGCTGTTCAACCGCGTGCTGGCCCAGCTCGAAGGCCACGATTATTACCCGCTGGTGAGCGAGGTCGTGCTGCGCGCGCAGGCCCAGGCGGAATACTCTTCGGAAAACTACGGTCATTTCGGCCTAAACCTGCGCCGCTATGCGCACTTCACCTCGCCGATCCGCCGCTATGCCGATCTCGTCGTGCATCGCGCGCTGGTCCGCGCGCTCGGCCTCGGCGAAGGCGCCCTGCCCGACAGCGCGACGCCCGAATCTCTCGGTGAAGTCGCCGCCCATATCTCGCTCACCGAACGGCGCGCGATGAAGGCGGAGCGCGAGACCGTCGATCGCCTGATCGCGCACCATCTCGCCGACCGCATCGGCGCGAGTTTTCAGGGCCGCGTCTCCGGCGTCACCCGCGCCGGCCTGTTCGTCAAGCTCGCCGAGACCGGCGCCGACGGATTGATCCGGATCCGATCCCTCGGCACGGAATATTTCAACTATGACGAGAGCCGCCACGCGCTGGTCGGCACGCGCAGCGGCACCATGTATCAGCTCGGTGACGTCGTCGACGTTCGTCTGATCGAAGCGGCTCCCATCGCAGGAGCGCTGCGCTTCGAGCTGCTGTCATCGGCCGGTGAGACCGGCTCCCGCGAACGCAGGCCGTTCCGCCCGCAGCGCAAATCGTCGACGCCGCATCCGGGACGCAGTCCCGAGAAGAAGCGCAGGCCGGAGAAACAGAAGACATCCGGCAAGGGCAAGAAGGCCAAGGGGAAAAGCAAGAGCAAAAGCAAGGGACAGAAGGGCAAGGCATGGTGACGATGAGCACGGCGCCGAAGATCTGGACGCGCGAGACCGGCCTTGTCGAGAGGCGCGACGTGTGGGCTGCGATGAAGCATGGCTTTCGCGGCCGCTGCCCGCGCTGCGGCGAGGGAAAGCTGTTCCGCGCCTTTCTGAAGACGGCGGACAATTGCGCCAAATGTGACCTCGATTTCACCCCGCATCGCGCCGACGATCTGCCCGCCTATCTCGTGATCGTCATCGTCGGCCACATCGTGGTACCGGCCATCCTCTGGATCGAGACCAACTACACGACGCCGGTGTGGCTCAGTTTCGTGGCCTATCTGCCTTTTACCTTCCTCGCCTCGCTCGCGCTGTTGCAGCCCGTCAAGGGAGCTGTGGTCGGCTTGCAATGGGCTCTGCGCATGCACGGGTTTGACGAGAACCCTCCCGATGGTATTCCGCCTGTGTAAGCAAAACAAACAAGAGCGGTTTGGGTGAGGACATGACGGATATTTCGCCGGCAGAGGAGAAGGCTAAAGTTCACGAGGAGAAGGAAGCCGACCACCATCCCTATTTTCGTCCGAGGGATGCAGCGACACTGATCCTGGTCGATCGCAGCGGGCCTATTCCCAAAGTGCTGGTCGGCAAGCGCCACGACAAGGTGGTGTTCATGCCCGGAAAGTTCGTTTTCCCCGGCGGCCGTGTCGACAAGGCCGATTATCGCGTGCCCTGCGCCGCCCCCATCACCGCGGAGCTCGAAGCCAATCTCGCCAAGGGCAGCCCGAAGACTCCTCCCTCGCGCGCCAAATCGCTCGCCATTGCCGCGATTCGCGAAGCCTGCGAGGAGACCGGTCTCTGCCTCGGCCGCAAGGCTGAAGGCAAGGCGCCGAAGCTCGAGGGCCCCTGGAAGCCATTCGCGGATGCCGGCCTGCTGCCCGATCCCTCCGGCCTGTTCCTGATCGCCCGCGCCATCACTCCGCCCGGCCGCGTCAAGCGCTTCGACACCCGCTTCTTTACCGCGGATGCTTCCGCGATCACCCATCGCGTCGAGGGCGTGATCCATGCCGATGCCGAGCTGGTCGAGCTGGTCTGGGTCGAGCTCGGCTCAAAACCACTCGCAGACCTGCATCCGATGACACGCAACGTGCTCAACGAGCTCGACACCCGCCTTGCCACCGGCCCGCTCCGCCACGATGCACCGGTGCCGTTCTTCCATTTCTACGGCGGCAAGATGCAGAAGGATGTTTTGAGCTAGGCCGTCATTCACGGCGCGGCTCTTTCCTCTGGTCATTCCGGGGCGCGCGCAGCGCGAGCCCGGAATCCATTTCTCCATCGTCTCCACGGCTCGATGGATTCTGGGCTCGCCTCTACGCGGCGCCCCGGAATGATGCGAATTTACTGAGCCCACATCGAAAAACAAAAAATTCTTTCCGCCCTCCCCAATGGCGGAGTTGCCCGGCATGCCTATGTGTTCCCGAGCGTCACCAAGAACGGATAGCGGGCGATGGCACAACGGCAACTCAAGCTTGGCGCGTTCATGCGCCCGATCAGCATCCACACCGGCGCCTGGCGCTATCCCGGCGCCTGGCCTGACGCCAATTTCAATTTCGGCCACATCAAGACGCTGATCCGCAAGCTCGAGGCCGGCAAGTTCGACGCTTTCTTCATGGCCGATCACCTCGCCGTCTTGAACATGCCGATCAACGCGCTCAAGCGCAGCCACACCGTGACCTCGTTCGAGCCGTTCACGCTGCTGTCGGCGCTCTCGGCCGTCACCGAGCGCATCGGCCTGATCGCTACGGGATCGACCACGTTCGATGAGCCCTATCACGTCGCGCGCCGTTTCGCCTCGCTCGATCACATCAGCGGCGGGCGTGCGGGGTGGAATATCGTCACCACCTCGAATCCGGACGCGGCGCTCAATTTCGGCCGCGACGATCACATGGAGCACGCCGAACGCTACAAGCGCGCCCGCGAGTTCTACGACGTCGTCACCGGGCTCTGGGACTCCTTCGCCGACGATGCGTTCGTGCGCGACGTCGAGACCGGCCTGTTCTTCGATCCCGCGAAGATGCACACGCTCGACCACCAGGGCAAATATCTGAAAGTGCGCGGTCCCCTCAATATCGCCCGCCCCGTGCAGGGCTGGCCAGTGATCGTGCAGGCTGGCGCCTCCGAAGATGGCAGGCAGCTCGCGGCAGAGACGGCCGAGGCCGTGTTCACCGGCGGCGGCAGCCTCGCCGACGGGCAAAAGCTCTATGCCGACATCAAGGGCCGCATGGCGAAGGTCGACCGCGATCCCGAGCACCTGAAGATCCTTCCCGGCGCCTTCGTCGTGGTCGGCGACAGCGTTGATGAGGCGAAGGAGAAGCGCGCGCTGCTCGACAGCCGCGTGCATTACGACAGCGCCATCGCCTCGCTCTCCGTCATTCTCGGCACCGACGCTTCCGGCTTCGATCCGGACGGCCCGCTCCCCGATATTCCCGAGACCAACGCCAGCAAGAGCGGTCGCCAGCGCATGGTCGATCTCGCCGCGCGCGAAAAGCTCACCGTGCGCCAGCTTGCCCAGCGCGTCGGCGGCTATGGGGGCCTTTCGTTCGTGGGCACGGCCAAGACCATCGCGGATCAGATGGAGGAATGGCTTGTCGGGCGCGGCTCCGACGGCTTCAACATCATGTTCCCGTTCCTGCCCGCCGGTCTCGACGATTTCGTCGACAAAGTGGTGCCGGAGCTGCAGCGCCGCGGGATTTTCCGCAAAGAGTATGAAGGGGCCACTTTGAGGGAGAATCTGGGCCTGCCGCGGCCGAAAAACCGCTTCTTCGAGGCCTGATCGGGCCGATTTGGGTGGTTTCTGCCCCCTAAAACCTTGACATCAGGCGGTTTCTGGCTAGGTTGCCGGCCAACGCGGGCCGTTTGGCCGGCTCCAGATTTCCTTCATTCCTGAGGTTTTGAACATGGCCAAAGCGGTCACCATCAAGGTCAAGCTCGTGTCTTCGGCCGACACCGGCTTCTACTACGTCGCCAAGAAGAATTCGCGCACCATGACCGACAAGCTGGTCAAGAAGAAGTATGACCCGGTCGCGCGCAAGCACGTCGAATTCCGCGAAGCCAAGATCAAGTAAGTTCGGCGCAGCGTTGCAGAGCTTTGCGGGGCCCTTCAGGGCCCCGTTTTATTTTGGCTCTCGCCCTCGGCGCGCTGCAGCGCCTGAGCAAGCCACACAGCGATCCAGGGCCATGGGCCCGGCTCTGCAGCACACCACCGAGATGACCCTGCGCTGCGTCCGGGTCGCGAGAGCTGAGCTAATCTGAGCGTGCGGACTTGGGAAACGCCAAACACCGCGAGCTCCGGCAGTTGGCAGACCAGCCGCGAGAGCTGCCCCGCAGTTCACGCCAGTCTTGCTTCAAATCCCCTCCTCAGTCCATTCGAACATTCTGCTGAAGTCACCAGTGGCAGATCCTCCTACCCGCACGGAACTCCGGGGAACATAGGCCGTTTTCCCACCTGTTTCGAACCGGGAGACGTGAGCGTGAACCGCCGGCAAGTCCTTCGCGTATCGGCTGCGTTCTCAGTTGCCAACATGCTACTGCGTGCAGGGAAGGCTGAGACGGGGCCCGCCCAGCCATTCAGCCCATCCTACGTGCGCGAACTTGCCCGCGCGCTTGCCGCGAAATCATTCGCGCCTGCCGACGAGAAGCTGCCGGATGCACTGAAGAATCTCAACTACGACCAATACCGATCAATTCGCTTCGCGCCTGAGAAGGCGTTGTGGCGTGATGAGAAGCTACCGTTCGAAGTGCAATTTTTTCACCGCGGCTTTTTCTACAAGAACCGGGTCGACATTTTTCAGGTGGTGAATAGGAGCGTCATACCGATCCCGTATCGGCGCGACGACTTCTCGTTCGGAGAGGGTCTCGGACAATGGCCGGATGTCAACATCGGGTTCAGCGGATTCCGCATTCACGCGCCGATCAACAGGCCGGATTATTACGATGAAGTTTGTGTGTTCCTGGGCGCCAGTTACTTTCGAGCAGTCGCGAAAGGACTGACGTATGGCCTGTCGGCGCGCGGGCTAGCGATCGATACCGGCGAGAGCAAGGGCGAAGAATTCCCGGTGTTCAAGGCTTTCTGGCTGGAGAAGCCGACGCCAAATGCCTCGTCCATCGTGGTGCACGCGCTGCTGGACAGCAAGAGCGCGGCCGCAAGCTACCGATTCACGATCCGGCCAGGCCAAAGCACGGTTTTCGACGTCGAGATGGTTCTCTATCCCCGGGTAGACATCGAGCATGCCGGGCTCGCGCCTATGACCAGCATGTACTTCTTCGGGCCGAACGATCGCAAAGATTTTGACGATTTCCGCCCCGCGGTTCACGACTCGGATGGACTTGCGATCTTCAACGGCAGAGGTGAGCAACTCTGGCGTCCCCTCAACAATCCGCACGATCTGCAGGTCAGCAGCTTTGCCGATGTCAATCCGGGCGGCTTCGGACTGATGCAGCGGGAGAGGAACTTCTTCGCCTATCAGGATCTCGAATCCAACTTCGAAAAGCGCCCAAGTCTATGGTTCGAGCCGATCGGAGATTGGGGCGAAGGAGCGGTGAAATTATTCGAGATACCTACCAAGGAGGAGATTCACGATAACATCGCAGCGCTCTGGCAACCCAAGCACCCGCTGACCGCCAAAAGCGAACACATCTTCACCTATCGGCTGCACTGGGGTCCGGACGCCCCCAAACCGGAGGCGCTCGCACGGTTCACGCGAACGGCGATCGGAAGCCGGGGAGATGATAGCAAACTGTTCGTGCTGGAACTGATGGGGGAGCGACTCAAAGGCATCGATGCCAAGACCATCAAAGGTGTGGTGACCGCTGCACAAGCCGAAATCAGCAACATCGTCACGCAACCTAATCCCATGACAGGCGGATGGCGTCTGAGCTTCCAATGCTCGGTCAAGAAGCAAGCCGCCATCGAATTACGAGCTTTCTTGGCGCAAAACGAAGCGCCAGTCTCCGAAGTGTGGACCTATCGATGGACGCCCTGAGGCCGTCGCCGACGCCGTCGCCGGACGCACCTGGCAGCACATTCCTCCCGCCAGAAAGCCCGATGCCGATGCTGCCGTGCCGGCTGGATCGCGCGACTGAGGCTAACCCGTCGCCGGTACATTCGGGCACCGCCTTGACGCTCCGCCGCCTCTTTATTTTTGTCGGGACTGGGGTGCTGACGCTTGCAGGCGGCTACGGCATGTATGACGTGGTGAAGGTTGGCGGTGTAACCTTCCTCGAGGCGATGCTGCTCGGCTTTTTCCTCGTGCTGCTCGCATGGGTCGCCTTCTCCTTCATGTCCGCGTTCGCCGGATTCCTCGTGCTGCTCACGCGCACCCGGTCTTGTCTGCCGATCGATACGACGGGCCCCCTGCCTCGTGTAACCTCCCGCACAGCCATGCTGCTACCCACCTATAATGAGGACCCGCATCATCTCATGGCGCGACTGCGCGCCATGTATGAATCAGTTCAAGCTACCGGATATGGGGACCAGTTCGACTGGTTCTTACTGAGCGATACGAGCGACCCCGACATCTGGATTCGTGAAGAGATGACGTTCATTGGGCTGCGCCGCGCCTGCTGCGCCGCGCGGCTGTACTACCGGCATCGCTCCAACAATATCGCGCGGAAATCCGGCAACATCGCCGACTGGGTCATGAGGTTTGGGTCGGCCTATGATCACATGATCGTTCTCGACGCGGACAGCCTCATGGAGGGCGACACAATAGTTCGCCTTGTCCACGCGATGGAGTCCCATCCCGCTGCTGCGCTGATCCAGACGCAGCCGGTCATCGTCAACGCGCGCACAATTTTCAGTAGGCTGCAGCAATTCTCGGGGCGTGTTTACGGCCCCATCATTGCAGCCGGCAATGCCTGGTGGCACGGTGGCGACAGCAATTACTGGGGCCACAACGCCATCATCCGGGTGCAGGCGTTCGCTGCGGAGGCCGGCCTGCCGGAGCTGAGCGGTCGTAAGCCTTTCGGGGGTCACATCCTAAGCCATGATTTTGTCGAGGCCGCGTTGATGCGCCGCGCGGGCTGGAAAATCTATCTGGCACCGGCCCTTGGCGGCAGCTTCGAAGAAGTCCCGCCGTCACTGCTGGACTTTGCGGCAAGAGATCGCCGCTGGTGCCAGGGTAACCTTCAGCATCTGGCGGTGTTGCCCGCCCGCGGGCTACATTGGGTCTCGCGGTTGCATTTGCTTACGGGCATCGGCTCCTATGTCACCGCGCCGCTGTGGTTTCTATTCCTGGTACTCGGCCTGCTGATTGCACTGCAGGCGCATTTCATCCGACCGGAGTATTTTCCCAAAGGCTTCAGTTTGTTTCCGACCTGGCCGCAACAGGACCCGGTGCTTGCCGCCCGGGTCTTTGCAGCGACAATGGGACTTCTGATCCTGCCGAAGCTGCTCGCCTACCTGGTGCTGATCGGCAATCGAAAAGAGCGGATCGGATTCGCAAGGAGTCCTCGCGTACTGGCCGGAGTCGCTTGCGAGACGTTTCTTGCGGCTTTGATCGCTCCATGCATGATGATCCTCCAGACCAAGGCCGTGTTTGAAATTCTAGCTGGTCGGGACGCCGGCTGGCAGGTGCAGCGCCGGAGCGATGGCGAGCTGGCTCGCGGCGAAATCTATCGCAAGCTCGCCGGCCCTACGCTCTGCGGATTGGCGCTATCGCTCAGTGCCTACGCGGTCTCTCTGCCCCTGCTGCTTTGGATGTCGCCTGTCGTACTGGGTCTTCTGCTTTCAATCCCGTTGGGTCTCATGACGTCTGCACGACTGAAGACGCCTGGACTTTTTGCCACGCCGGAAACCAACAACCCGCCCGCTGTGGTGCTCCGTGCAAACGAACTCGCCGCATCTGAGCCCACCGCGATGGCCGGGGCACTACACCAGCTCAGCCAGGATCTGGAATTGTTAGGCGCGCATTTGGGATCACTATCGCTTGCCAGTCCGCGCAAATTCGGCCCCGTCGACGTGCCATTGGCGACGGCAACCATCAAGCTCGAGGAATGCCAAAGCTTTGAGGACGCAGCAGCATGGCTCGACAAACCGGAATTGCGCGCCGTTCTTGGCCATCCCACGCTGCTCCAGAGGGTCCTTGAGATGCCTCGCGCAGGTAAGAATGGAGCTGGTTGAAGAGCTCGACCTGGGCCGCTGAGCGCTGCTGCGCCGAGCCGGGATCCAGAAAGCCGCAGCTTTGGGCCCCGGCTCGGCAGCGCACCGTCGGAAGTGACGCTGCGCTGCGTCCGGGGCACGAGAGTGTTGACTGGCGCGTGCCTCCGCAATTGTCGCATTCGCTTTGCGCGCAGAAGCCGACGTGGCAGCAGAATGGCTCCACGTCGGCCTTGGGCCACAAGCGGCGATCGAACCAAGCGCCGCCCGTCGTCCGCTTCACCGTCGACAGCCGAGATCGCACGGCTTACCCCGCGGGCTGGTTTCGGCTAAACTCGCTCCTTTAGATGGAGCGGAGCCATGAACAACCCTCCGATCACAAGGCGTTTGGCCGCGATCATGGCAGCAGATGTTGCGGGCTACAGCCGCCTGATGTCGGCGGATGAAGAGGCGACCTTGCAAACTTTGGACGGGTATCGTCGCACGATATCCGATCTAATCGCCGAACACGCAGGCAGGGTTTTTGGGACCGCAGGCGACAGCGTGATTGCGGAGTTCAGTAGTGCAGTCCAGGCGGTGCGCGCCGCCGTGGCCATCCAGCGCTCTCTTGATCGCCACAACGCCGATCTTCCTCAGGACCGCAGGATGGAGTTTCGGATTGGCATCAATGTTGGCGACGTCATGGCGGATGGCGATGATGTACTGGGCGATGGAGTGAATGTCGCTGCGCGACTCGAAGGGGTGGCTGAACCAGGCGGAATTTGCATTTCAGGTACGGTGCGAGATCAGATCGAAGGCAAGCTGAACTTTGCACTCACTCCGCTCGGACAGCGCTCACTGAAGAATATCAGTCGTCCAGTCTCGGTTTACTCGGTGGATTGGCAACCTGAGCATCCGGTAAGTACCGGCATCCTGGGTGGTTCGCTCGCACTCCCAGATAAGCCTTCCATCGCGGTACTTCCGTTCTCGAACATGAGTGGAGATCCCGAGCAGGAATATTTCGCAGATGGCATCACAGAGGACATAATTACCGCTCTGTCCCATAACCGCTGGTTTTTCGTCATCGCCCGAAATTCGACGTTCGTGTACAAGGGGCGCGCAGTTGACGTGAAACAGGTCGCTCGCGAACTTGGCGTTCGATATGTCCTCGAGGGCAGTGTACGACGGGCTGGGCAGCGCGTGCGGATCACGGGACAGCTGATCGAAGCACAAACAGGAAATCACCTCTGGGCGGAGCGCTTCGACCGCGATTTGGCCGACATATTCGCCATTCAGGACGAGATCACGCAGAGCGTAGTCGGTGCCATCGAGCCTGAGATGCTGCTGATCGAAGGGAGACGAGCGTTTCGAAAAAGCGTCAGGAATCTCGATGCCTTCGACTGCTGTATGCGTGCGATGTGGCACTTCTCGCAGCTCGCACCTGAAGAGCACGAAGAGGCGATAACTCTTATAAGACAGGCGTTAGCGCTTGATCCGAACCTCGCTCAGGCTCACATGACGCTTGCCCGTACACTGAATGCCCGCATTTGGTATGGCTGGAGCAGCGATCTCACGAAAGATGTGTCGGACATCTATACTGCGGCCGCGCGCGCAGTCGCGCTCGACGACCGCGATCCCTACTGCCACTACGCCCTGTGTTGGGCCAGCTTATTGAGGCAGATGCACTCCCAAGCGCTTGCCGAGGCGCAACGTTCAATCGACCTTAATCCAAATTTCGCATTAGGGTTTTTCTCCCTTGGTTTGGTTCGGGTCCATATCGGGCATTTCACTGAAGCTCTGGATTCGTTATTGCGCAGCTTACGCCTGAATCCGAACGATCCACAGGCCGGAAGCTTCCTTAGCTTCGTTGCGCTGGCCCATTACCATCAGGAGAACTACGAGGAGGCAGTGCATTACGGCGAACTAGCGATCCAGCTACGACGTCCTTATCTCGCTCTCAGAGCCCTTCTTGCGAGCCTGGGGCAACTTGGACGCATAGAAGAAGCACAGCCTTTGCTGCAGGAGTTTATATCCCGACAACCGAAGGACCCGCGGCGGCAATTCGAAATAACAACTCCATACCTCGACTTGAGATATCGCGAACACCTCGCGGACGGACTAAGCCGTGCCGGCGTAACGAACTTACGATAATAGACCGTGGTACGGGCACGGACATCCGTTTGGGTGGTCTGCCACTTGCTTCCGCCCTAGCTTCATCAGCTGACCAGATCAACGCGCCGCCGATGCGCCAGGCCATGGTGTAGGAGCCGAGCGGGTCGCAAGCGACCGGGGTTCTGTGGCGGTGCAATACGGCGCAAGGGCCATGTGTGACGGCTCCGGGTTGGCAAGAAGAAGCTGCACTTTGCAGCGGTGGTCGGAGCAGCCATGTGTTCGGCCGCCCTGTGAGGAACGTTGGATGGCGCGTCAGCATTGAGAGGCGTCGGCATTCCAGCCGGCTCTCAAGGAGGAGATTCGTCCATGAGGAAGATTCTTCTGTCAACGGCGATCAGCGCCGCATTGTTAGCTGTCGGTACATTCGCAAACGCACAAGGAACTTCGACGGGTGGGTCGAGCGGTCATGATACCAAGCAATGCTGGGACGTAGCCAATAAGGTCGTTCGCGACATGAGTGGCACCACTGCAACTGGACCATCTGGAAACACGACGGTCGGTTCAACAACGTCGCCCGGCGCAAGCACTGGCTCTCCTTCCACACCTTCTGCCGCGACCAGTGCCAACGCCAATGCCTCAGCGCGTCCACCAGGAATACCGGACTGCTAGGCTTCCGATCACGGCGAGTAGACCGTCGCTCGGTTGTGGCGAGCCCGCCGCCCGCTTTACGGGGGTCTTTGCCCATATCGAAAATTGACGCCGCAGCGCCGCGCCGCTCATGAACATGTGGCGGCCGGCCTAGCCCTGGATTCTTTGGCATCGTGCACAGCGGCCGATCGCTCTTCGCGGGATCTCGCTTTTTGCGTTGCTCTAGGCGACATCCTGACGACGCAGCTATTCGAAAGAAAACATTTATCAAAAGGTAAGCCGGTCTGTCATTTTGCGCCAGGCGCATTTCCGACATTGCACTCCGCGTGATCCGGCGTACTCTATGATCGCAAGCAGAAGTGCAACGACAACCCAACGAACGTGGACTTGTAGCTTCTTTGGCGATTTTCGCCGGAGAGATCGAAGCTTGCTGGGAACTCACGCGCGATTGGAGATGAATCGATGAGGCACTGAACTGCATGCAACTCACGGTCGGCGCTTGAAAAATGCAGGTCGATAAACAAAAACGGGAGGACGTATACATGAAGAGGCGGTGGCGCAAATCTGGTTTACCTCTTGTTGCCATTGGCGCGACACTGATTGTGTCGTCAGCATTGGCTCAATCCGTGGATACAGCTCGGATCGAGGCCGCTGGTCAGAATGATTGGCTGACCTATCACGGCTCTTACAAATCCTATCACTACAGCCCGCTGGCGCAGATCAACGCAAGCAACGTCGGCAATCTGGGTGTTGCCTGGATCCATATTCCCGGACGCTCGACGCGCGGCCTGCAATCAATGCCGCTCGCGGCCGACGGGGTTCTTTATTACACGGGCTCCTACAGCCGGGTTTTTGCGCTAAACGGCGCGACCGGCGAGGTGATCTGGTCCTATTTCCCTGAGCTCGACGAGGCGCTGATCGCGCGCCAGACCCATTCCCCCTACAATCGCGGCTTGGCGCTCGGCGAAGGCAAGGCCTTTGTCGGCACGATGGACGGCCGTCTGATCGCACTCGATATGAAGTCAGGGAAGGTTCTCTGGGATACCAAGCTGATCGATTCGCAAAAACTTACAGTCGGTTTCACCGGTGCGCCGCTTTACGCGAAGGGTACGGTGATCATCGGCTCGCAAGGCGGAGAGTGGCCGGGCCGCGGTCCGATATTTGCTGTCGATGCCGCCACCGGCAAAAAGAAGTGGGAGTTCCTGACGGTCGCAGGCACTGATGAAGCGATGAAGTCCTGGGGAAACGATTCCTGGCGCACGGGTGGAGGTGGCGGCTGGATGCCGGGCACCTACGATTCCGAGACCAACACGATTCTGTGGGGCACCGCCAACCCGGCGCCGCTCTACGATTGGTCGGGCGCCGACTACAAGACGCAAGGCGCGCGGCCCGGCGACAATCTCTACACGACGTCGGTGATCGGTCTCGATCTCGATACTGGCAAGCTGAAGTTCTACCATCAGGAGCTGCCTCATGATGCCTGGGATTTCGACAGCGCCGTCGGCGAGTTCTTGATGCTCGATCGTGACGGTCAGAAGCTTGTCGTCCATCCGAACAAGAGCGGTTTCATCTTCGTCTATGACCGCAATCTCGCCGTCAAGAACGTTTGGCGGCTCGTTGAGAACATCAATTTCGTCAAGGATATCGACCCCAAGACGGGCGCGCTGATCGGCCGGCGCGACTTCTCCGCGGGCAAAGTGACCGAACCGCCGCTGTGTCCATTCATCGGAGGTGGCGTCAGCTGGAATTCCGGCTCGTACAGCCCTAAGACCGGACTCTATTATAAAATCGGCCAGGAATGGTGCATGACGCTCGATATCCAGAAGACGACGCCTGTCACCACGCCACAGGTCCAGCTCAACATCGGCGCCGATTTCAAGATGGCGCCGCCTCCGGGCGGTGAGATCTATGGTCACCTGGATGCGCGCGATCCCGTCACCGGGGCGAAGAAATGGGAGGTTCGCTATCCCGAGCCGCCGCTTGGAAGTGTGCTCTCGACCGCGGGAAATCTCGTGTTCGTACCTGACTCCCGCGGCACACTTCACGCCTACGATGCCGAAACCGGGGGTGAACTGTGGAATCACTCCGACGGAACCGGCCATCAAGGCGGCATCATCAGCTACTCCGCCGGAGGCAAGCAATATATCGCCGTGGTCGCGGGCTTTGGCGGCATGTTGTCCGACGAATATGCGCCAAATTTCGGCGGCGTTTACAAGAGCATGCCGCGCGACGACGGTGCGCTCATCGTCTACAGCCTGAAATAGGCTATCGCAAATTGATCTGCCGGGGAGCGGGCGCAAGCTTGCTCCCCGGACGTTGAACTCGCCGGACGTGTTTCAGGACATGGAGCTGGATGCCTTGAAATCGCAATCGAACAAGATCACCGCGCTGCGATCGGCGCTGTTGGGCGCTTCGTTATTGTGTCTCACCGGGTTGGTTCAAGCGCAGCCTGCTACCCCTGCGCCAGAGAACGGAACGTTCGATGTCGAGCAGTTGTTCGCGGGGACCTGCGGCTTTTGCCACTCCGATGGCGGACGGGCTGCCGGCAAGGGGCCGCAGCTGATGAATTCGCCGCGCGATGACGATTTTCTGCACAACCGCATCAAGCACGGCAAGCAAGGCGCGATGCCGGCATTTGACGGCGCCCTCACCGACGCGCAGATCGACCAGATCGTCAAATATATCCGCGCCTTGAAGCCGCGCGAGGGCTGAGCCGCTGGGGCCCCATCTACGCGGGGACGCGAATGAAGACAATTCTTCTGCTCGTCATCGGCGCCGTCATCGGAATGTCGGGGCCAGCGCAAGCGCGGACCCTGGACGCGATCCGTTCGTCCGGCGTGCTCGGGCTCTGCGCCCATCCCAACTCGCTTCCCTTCGCGAGCAAAACCGGTGATCCTCCCGGCTTTCAGATCGAATTGGGTCAGGCGCTCGCGCGCGAACTCGGCGTCTCGCTGAGGCTAGATTGGATCATCACCCAGTACCAGATGCGTAGCGCCGGCTGCGACATTCTCCTGGATGTCATCGCCGACCGCGACGCGCAAGGCGAAACCCGCTTGAGAATTTCAAAGCCCTACTATCGCACTGGCGTCGCGCTGGTCGTGCCGTCATCCAGCCCACTCACCTCGTTCAAGAGCCTCAACGAGCATACCAAGGTGGGAGTGCAGGTCGGATCCGTCGCAGCCATGATCATCGGTCAACGGCACGTACCCACGTCGACCTTTGGCTTCGAGAGCGACAGCCTCGACGCCCTGTCAAACCATGAGATTGACGCCGCTGCGGTCACGCCCACGTCGGCGAGCTATTTCAATCTGACGCACCCGGACAAAGCATTTCGCATCCTGGATCGCGACGAGACCGTGGCCGATCTCAACTGGAATGTCGCCGTTGGCATGGTTCGGCCGGATGATGCACTGCGCGAAGCCATCAATGGAGCGCTTGAACGGCTGCGAAACGACGGCACGATTGGTCGGATATACGGTCGTTACGGGGTCGTACTGCAAACGCCGAAGTAGCTGCGCGACAGTCTCGGCAACCCGGCAATCAATGGTGGGCATCGAGAGGCAGTGGGATTGTGGTCCGCCGGTCGACAACTTTCTCCGTTGGTTCCCCGCGCGCGGTCCTCAGCAGACGCGATATTCTCGCCGGTATCGCGGGAGGTGCCGCGATAGGGATTGCGCCGGTATCCGGTCGGGAGCTGTCGAAAATTGGTCTCCAGCTCTATACGGTCCGCGATCTGCTGAAAGCCGACTTTGACGGGACCCTACGGAAGGTTGCCCGTCTCGGCTATCGCGAGGTGGAGTTTGCCGGCATTCTCGGCCCCAATGTGCGGCGCACCCGGAAACTTTTGCTGGGCCTGGGTCTCACTGCGCCGTCGCTGCATATCGACTACGGCAACCTGCGAGACAATACCGGATCATCGTTCGACATCGCTCATTTGCTTGGCAGCCGGTTTGTCGTGTGTCCATGGCTGGACCAGTTGGAACGGCAGACAATCGACGATTGGAAGCGGATTTGTGACAGATTGAATAGGATCGGTGAATTGGCGGCGCGTTCCGGGCTGACACTTGCCTATCATAATCACGATTTTGAGTTCGCGAACCTCGCAGGTGGCGTCCAGCCTTACGACATTCTGCTCAGCCGTACGGATCAGCGCTTTGTCAAGTTCGAGCTCGATGTTTACTGGGCAACCAAAGGAAACCTCGATTCCGTGAAAGTCTTGAAGACACATCCATCTCGATTCCGCTTGGTGCATCTCAAGGATATGGCGAGCGACGGATCGACCACCGAGCTAGGCAACGGCACGATCGACTTCGCAAAAATACTCGACGCGTCGTTTCGGTGCGGCGTGCAGCATTTTTTCGTCGAGCAAGATGTTTCGGCCGATCCGTTGCAAAGTATAGAGACGAGCATCGCCTTCCTTCGCCACACGCGTATTTCGCCGCGAACGCCCCGATAGTTTCGTAACGCGAATTGAGGACCCGCAATGAGCGAATGCACTGCCGAGTTGCCACATGCGCCAACACCTCCAGCGCCTGGCCCGGCAGACAAAAATAAGGGCGGGCCACCAGCCCTGAGATTGCCTCGAATTAGCCTCACTGCCGTGGGGCTATAAGCCATAAGGGAGACTGCAATGCTCCGCCTCGTCGCTAAGTTCGCCGCAGCGTCGTGTATTTTTCTCGAGGTTTCCAGCGCCCACGCAGAAGACATAAAGCGCGTCACTGCCAATGGGACTGAACTTGCCTACGTGGAAGTTGGTCAAGGCGAACCGGTTATATTTGTTCACGGCGGTCTTCAAGATTACCGAATGTGGCTGCAGCATCTTCCAAAGTTCGCCGATCGCTATCGCGCCATTGCCTACAGCCGCCGCAACCACTTCCCAAATGAGGCAAGTCCTGAGAGCATGCCGGATGGCGCTGCGGATGCGCACGGCGAGGATCTTGCCGCGTTTGTGCGGGCTCTAGGCTTGTCGAAGGTCAGGGTCGTTCCGCATTCGTCTGGCGCGCATGCGGCGCTTTTCTTTGCCGCCGTGCATCCGGAAAAGTTGGTCAGCCTGACGCTCAACGAACCGCCCGCGACGGGCATCCTGGCCGGCGTTCCCGGGCTCGGCGACATGTTGAAAGAGTGGGGCAATGCCCAGGCACCGGCGAGGGAGGCAGTCAAGGCAGGCGACGTGAAAACCGGCATACCGCTGTTCGTGAACGCCGTCGGCGGACCGGGCGCCTATGAACGTCGATCCATTGCCGACCAGAAGATGAACTTCGATAACGTGGCGTCCTTTCAAGCCGACGCCACAACAAAACGCCCGAGGCCGGCGTTCACGTGCGAAATGGCCAAGTCGATCAATGCGCCAACGCTTCTGTCCAATGGCGAGCGAAGTCCCAAATTCTTCTATCGAATTGTCGACCAGCTAGAGACCTGCCTACCAAACCGCGAGAGGATCATCATTGCCGGAAGTTCGCACACCGTGCCTGCAGAAGCTCCTGACGCGTACGACCAGGCTGTCCTTACGTTTATCGGCAAACATTAACACCGTAGTCCGGTTTGGATCACGAGCGTCGCCCTCTACAATAGTCGGTTGTCGGACAATTTCCGCTATGTCCTGTTAGCGACCGAGTTCTTGTGGCGGTGCAATACCGCTCAGGGCCAACACCGGATTGTTGGAGCACGCGCCACCTTGAGTCCGCCCTCTGGGCGATGTTTACTTCCGCTGCGGTGGCGGGGGTACACCGAATGCAATGGAGGCTGTCATGCTGCGCACCGCGCTCTGCCATCTGTTGGCGATTGATGTGCCCGTCTTTGCCGCACCGATGGGGTTTATCACCGGGCCCGAGCTTGCGGCAGCGGTGAGCAACGCTGGCGGACTCGGCATTATGTCATTTAGCGGCAACCCGCCGCCGGTGCTGCGCGAGGAGATTGGGCGCCTGCGATCGCTCACCGAAAAGCCGTTCGGGGTCGGTATATTGCTGAGTGGACCGCATCTGCCATTTCCAATCGAGGCGGTCATCGAAGTGTGCCTCGAGGAGCGGGTTCCAGTCCTCTTGACCTTTTGGGGCGATCCGACTCCCTTTGTAGGCCCAGCCCAAGCGGCAGGGGTGAAACTGATCGACCAAGTCGGCTCGGTTGCCCACGCGCGAAGAGCTGCTCATGCCGGGGTCGATGCCATCGTTGCTCAGGGTGTGGAAGCCGGTGGCCACCTGGCTGGCGATATTACAACAATGGCGCTGGTACCGCGGGTCGTCGACGCGGTGGCTCCAGTTCCCGTCATTGCAGCCGGAGGCATTGCGGATGCGCGGGGCTTCGCCGCCGCTCTCGCTCTCGGAGCGCAGGGCGTGATGATCGGAACGAGGCTGATCGCTACGACAGAAGCCTACGCGCATACGGTCTATAAACAGAAGGTTATCGATGCAGCGGAAGATTACACGGTGCGGACGACGCTTTTCGGTCACGGCTGGCCCAATGCCCCTCATCGCACACTGCGCACGCCCTTTGTCGAACGCTGGCTGCCAGATGAGGCGCGCGGCAGTGAGCAGCGGGCCGATGAGCCGCAGATTGGCGAGACGAAAGTCGGTGGCCGGGCGACGCCACTCTTGCGCTTCATGGGCTTTCCACCGACGCCAGACGCCTCGGGCGACCTGGACTCGATGGATTTTCTAGCGGGACAGGGCGTCGGCTTAGTGAATGAAATTAAGCCTGCAGCGGATGTCGTCCAAGAACTGGTCGATGGCGCCCGGCGGCTGGTTTTTCAGCTCGCTCAGTCAACTCGAGCACCAGACGAGTGACTGCTTTGGGGGTCAAAAGCGGCGTTGAGGCAGGCGTCGTTGCGCGTCCGGTCTACCGCCGTAGTTGCGTTCGGAAAATGGTTCTGCCTGCTATAGCTAAGGGCTAATCGCGCCGCTCTGCTCCTGATTGCGGGACTTTCGGGTTACCGCCGAGTGCGGACATGAAGCTCTCCTAACCCAGTGATGTCGCCAGTGACCGTCAATGACAGCCAGTCCTCGCGCCGCTGGGTCGCCCGAGCGTTCGGACGTCCCGGCCGTCGTCACTAAGCCGGCTGTGGCCGTCATCGAATTGATGGCGGCCTTTGGGCGTGAGATCGAGCCACATGAAGGCACCCATCAAATTTTCAATGCCACGGGAATATGCCGAGTACGTGTGGAAGATCTCGCCAGCCTCGTTTTTGGCAAATATGCTGGCGCCCATCATGTCTTCGCTGCTCTTGAGCGGGATCGTGTCGTAATTGAACTTGGCTGTGCCAGCGGCCAGGTCCTCCTTTTTGAATGACACCCCGAAATCAAAGTTGAAGTCGCTGCCATAGGATGACACCCACGGAAAGGTCCAGCCCAAAGCGCGTTTCACTTGCTCGATTCGCTCGATTGGCGCGCGTGAAATCACAGCAAATGACAGGTCGGCATCATGGAAGTGCTTGCGCGCGGCGTCGAAATGATCGGCGACGAACGAGCATCCTTTGCAAACGTGATCGGAGCCCGGGGTCAGCATGAAGTGATAGACGGCGAGTTGGCCGCGACCATTGAACAGATCGGCAAGCGTGTACTCGCCATCCGGTCCCTGGAAGACGTAGGGCTTCTCGATTTTTACCCACGGCAAATGGCGTCGCTTTTCTCTAAGTTCGTCGAGCTTGTGCGTCATCTTCTTCTCTTCGACGAACAATGCCCTACGTGCGGAAAGCCATTCCTCACGCGAGACGACTTTGGGTGGAGCGAGGGTGCCTGCTGCCATAGTCAAGACTCCTCTGATTGTGGGTTCTAAAACGTAGGTCCTCGCCGATCGGTTCCTTGCTTGCCTGGCCATTGCGCCGCCGGCTAAGCTGCCCCCCCCAGCGTCCGAGATGGCTGCTGGACGACCTGCATGTCCGAGTCGGGTCAATCGGGTCGATGAGCCGACAAATTGGCGGCGGCTCGGAGCACCTGTTCGATCTCAAATGTCAGCACGACCTCGTAGGATTGGGCCGAAATCATCGCGGACCGGGCCAATAGGAAACGTAACAGATGTGCGGTAGAATTATAAAGAGGCCACCAACTGAGGCGAGCTCAATTCAAGTGACGGCGATACTTCTTGATGATCTCGCGAAGGTCAGGACGGAAGAAGCGCGATGCGCGGTCGGCCCAGTACCTTTTCCATCCACCCGCCACGCTATATGGCCCGGTCGGAGCAAAGAGATTTCCCGTCGTCGGTGAGTCATGATCATCCTCGAATTGGAGCGCAGGTGCGGCGCGCGCAACGATGCGTTCGACCAGCATGGGTGCGAGTCGAAATCGTCTTGCACCGCACGGCCGGACTATACAGGGGTCACAACCGGCCGATCACGACCAAGCAACGTGACATCCGGTTCATCCTCCGAAGCTGACGCTGACGGCTACACACCCCACCTACGCCGCCTTCAACACCGGCGGCTGCGACGGCCGGATCAGCGCGAACGCGACCTGCACGATGCCGCCGGCGAGGCCGAGCGCGACGCCGATGCGCCAGGCCATGGTGTATGAGCCGAGCGCGTCGTAGAGCACCCCTCCTCCGTAGGCGCCGAGGAAGCTGCCGATCTGGTGGCTCATGAAGGCGAGGCCCTGGATCATGGCCTGCCAGCGCAGGCCGAACATCTCGGCGACGGCGCCCGCAACCAGCGGGCCGACGCCCATCCAGAGAAAGCCCATGATCGCGCCGAACAGCAGCGTCGAGAATGGCGTTGCCGGCAGCATGAAATACCAGGCGAGCGCCAGCGAGCGCAGGATGTAGATCGCGCCCAGCAGCGCCAGCTTGTTCCAGCGTTGGCCGGCCCAGCCGAAGAACAGCGAGCCCAGCACGTTGAAGCCGCCGATCATGCCGAGCGTCTGTGCGCTCAGCATCGGATCGAGACCGCAGATCGCCAGATACGACGGCAGATGCGTGGTGAGGAACACCAGCTGCATGCCGCAGACGAGATAGGCGCAGGTCATCACCACGAAAGACGCGTTACCGAACGCGGTCCTCGCCGCAGCCATGGCATTGGCATCGCTGATGTCATCGGCCGCGGGCTTGGGCAGCGGGATCTGGTCGACGCGTCCGGCATACCACGCCGCCGGTATCATCAGTACCGACATGATGACGAAGCCGGCAAGGCCAATGCGCCAGCCAAAGCTCTCGTTGAGCATCTGCCCGATCGGCGCCGACAACAGCGCGCCGAGCGAGCCCGCACCGGAGACGATGCCGAGCACCGTCGAGCGCACGGTTTCGGGCACAGCACGCGCCGCTACCGACATCGCGATCGCCGCCGCGGTGCAGGCCAGCGAAGTCCCGATCAGGACGCCGCCGCCAATCATCACGCTGACGAGCCCATTGGCCGTCGCCATCAGAGAGAGGCCCACGATGTACATCAGCGCGCCCACGATCATGATGGGACGGAAGCCGTAACGCACCGTCATCGCGCCGGCCAGCGGCTGGAGAAAGCCCCAGGCGAGGTTTTGCACAGCCAGCGCCAACGTGAAATCCGACACCGAGATGTGGATGTCATGCGTCAGCGGTTGCAGGAAGATGCCGAGCGACTGCCGCAGCCCCATGCTCAGGGTCAGCATGATCGAGGCGCCGATCAGGATCGGCAATGTCGGACGCAGAACCTGCAACAGGGGCATTTTTCTTCTCCCTTTTGGGCACGGCGCGAACGCCGCCGTCTGCTTTTGCCGTTGATTTTGGTTACACAGACCTGTGTACTTAGGCTATAAAGGGCCGGTGCTGTCAAGCGAACAGGACGCGCGCTACCGCATGGCTCCCCCGCCCGCCCCACAGACGATGAAAGAGCGGATCCTCGAGACCGCCGATAAGCTGTTCTACCTGCAAGGCATTCGCGCCATCGGCGTCGACACCATTGCAGCCGAGATCGGCATCTCCAAGCGCACGCTCTACAACCACTTCCCCTCCAAGAACGCGCTGATCGCGGCTTACCTCGAGCGCCGCTTCGTGCACGCGCGCGCGTCCGACAAACCGCCGGCCGAGCAGATCCTTGCGACGTTCGATTCGCTGGAGCGGCGGTTTGCGGCCAAGGATTTTCGCGGCTGCCCGTTCGTGAATGCGGTGGCCGAGCTCGGGCCACAGGACCGCGCCGTGAAGAAGATCGCGATCGCCTTCAAGGAGAGCCGCCGCGTCTGGTTTCGCGATCGCCTGAACGAGCTCGGCGTTGCGGACGCGGAGGCGCTGGCAACCCAGCTCGTGCTGCTGGTCGACGGCTCCATCGCGCAGGACCTCGTGCGCGACGATCCTGCGATGGCCAGGGCGGCGAAAGAAGCGGCGAAAGTGCTGCTGCGGAATGCAGGGGTGGATGTCGGTAGCGATGCGAAGAAACCAATGAAGGGGAGCAAGCGCGCGCCAGACTAGCTGCTGTCGCCATATCGCTTGCTGTCATCACCCGCGAAAGCGGGTGATCCAGTATTCAAGAGACACTGAGGCTAGAACCGAAAAGCCGCGGGCGTACAGGATTCCCCCGCTGGAGCCTGTCATCGGGCTCGCCGAAGGCACGACCCGTTGGCGGGGAATGACAGCGGAGTTTGTAGGATGTTCGGGATGATAGCAGAATGCGCCTGTTTTGCCCGACGTGTCAAACGGACTTGCTGTCGGCGTCAGCCGCTTTGCTACCCGCGTAGGCCATTGATCCGACTAGCGCCGGCTACTGTGCATGGGGTTGTTTTCGCAATTATTGTGTCGCAGTAGCCTTTACGCCGCCTGCGACACCACGCGGTTGCGACCGTCGTGCTTGGCGCGGTAGAGCGCGGTGTCGGCGCGCTTGAGGACGTCGCCGACCGCCTCGCCCTTCTGCTCCAGCGTAGTCAGGCCAATCGAGATCGTGACCTCGATGCGCTTCGTCCCTTTGTGGATCGCAAACGGCTCGCCCGCGATCGAGCGGCGCAGGCGCTCGGCGACCATGCCGGCGACGTGGAGATCGGTCTCCGGCATCACGATGACGAATTCCTCCCCGCCATAGCGGCAGGCAAGGTCGATGCCGCGGATCGACTTGCGCACCCGCACTGCGAATTCGCGCAGCACGTCGTCACCGGCATCGTGGCCGTAATTGTCGTTGATCGACTTGAAGTAGTCGATGTCCAGAATCATCAGCGCCAGCGGCTTGCCGCGGGTCGCGGCCTGCTCGGCGAGCGTGGCGAGATGGCTCTCCATGTAGCGGCGGTTGTGCAGGCCGGTGAGCGCGTCGGTGATCGCCATCTCGATCGAGTTCTGCACGTTGTCGCGCAAGTGATCGGTGTAGCGGCGGCGGCGGATCTGGGTGCGGGCCCGCGCCAAGAGTTCGGTCTTGTCGATCGGACGCAGCAGATAGTCGTTGACGCCGATCTCGAGGCCGCGGAGCAGCCGCGTCGAGTTCTCGGGGTCGGCGATCGCCAGGATCGGAACGTGGCGCGTGCGCTCCAGCGAGCGCGCTTGGCTGCAGAGCCGCAGGCCATCGAAATTGTTGAGATCGAGTGAGACGATCAAGAGGTCGTAATTGCCTTCCGCGGCGTGGAACAGCGCCTCCGTCGGGCTCGGCTCGACGTCGATGGTGTGCTCGGCGGCGAGGATCGTCCCCAGCCGCTCATAGGAGGATTCGCGGTCGTCGACCAGGAGGATGCGGCCGCCCCTGCCGGTGTCGGCCACGGCGCTGCGCTCCGGCGCCTGCATGCCGATCTCGAGCGAGGTGATGGCGCGCATGCGCAGCTCGTCCGTCATCATCTTCAGCCGCGTCAGCGAACGCACGCGCGCGATCAGCACGACGTCGGAGACGGGTTTGGTGAGGAAATCATCGGCGCCGGCTTCGAGCCCCCGGTTGCGGTCGGAGGGGCTGTCGAGCGCGGTGACCATCACGACAG
Source organism: Bradyrhizobium sp. 137 (assembly GCF_023074095.1). Taxonomy (NCBI): domain Bacteria; kingdom Pseudomonadati; phylum Pseudomonadota; class Alphaproteobacteria; order Hyphomicrobiales; family Nitrobacteraceae; genus Bradyrhizobium; species Bradyrhizobium sp. 137. Next base: position 46,947 of record NZ_JADPKU010000042.1, on the reverse strand, counting down.
GAATGTGGTGGGTGGCCGGATCGGTCTTCAGACGGCGGCAAACCTCGAAACCGTCCATATCGGGCATCATCACGTCGAGCAGGATGATATCGCATTCGGCGCGCCGGCTGATCGCCAGCGCCTCGGCGCCGTTCGCCGCGGTCATCACGTCGAAATATTCGGCGGACAGACGAGCTTCGAGGAGCTTCACGTTGGCAGGAACGTCATCGACAACCAGGATACGCGCGGACACTTTGAACTCACTTCCTATCCGATAAAACGCCGGACCGTCTCAATGAACTTGCCGACCGAGATCGGCTTGGACAAATAGGCCTCGCAGCCGCCCTCGCGGATACGCTCTTCGTCGCCCTTCATCGCGAACGCGGTGACCGCAACGACGGGAATGGCGCGCAACTCCGGATCGTCCTTGATCCACCGCGTCACCTCGAGTCCCGAGACCTGCGGCAATTGGATATCCATCAGCACGAGGTCCGGCCGCATCTTGCGAACGAGGTCAAGCGCCTCGTAGCCGTTGCTGGTGCCAGTGGTCTGGTAGCCGTGTGCCTCCAACAGGTCGCGGAAGAGCTTCATGTTAAGCTCGTTGTCTTCCACAATCAGGACGGTCTTAGCCATCCCGCCCTCCTGTTTGGTCCGCAGACCCATACATGTGACGCCTCAGGCGCCGCTCCCCGGCGCTTCGAAAACTGGATTCAAACTAGCCTCAGATTCGCTCTAGTTTCGTTAAACCCGAGGGCCGACTTTCTGCGATTTGGTTTCCAGTTGCTTGTCGGGGGTCGCAAGACTCGAGGCGAAGACTCGGGCATGATGATTCCAAAGTAGACACTGAAAGTTAACGGAAAGGCAAACCGGCCGCGTGAAAAAGCCTGTTCACAACCCCCGCGAAGTCGCTGAAATCGTTGCGATTCAAGCACTGTCCTTCGTCGCCGGCGAGCCCGAGCGGCTGGGCCTGTTCCTGGCTGAGACAGGGGTCGGTCCGGAGACCCTGCGCAATGCTGCCTCGGACCCCAATTTTCTCCTCAGCGTGCTCGATTTCGTGCTGCGCGATGACGAGACCGTGAAGGCCTTTGCGAAGGCCGCGGAACTACATCCGACCAACGTTGCCGCAGCACGGCAGGTGCTGGGCGACGCGCTCGGCGACCCCACCTGGGAGCGCGACGTGCCGTGACCGAACCCGATCCGGCAGGGCCCCGCTGCTTCTGCCGGGATTGTCTGGCCGATCTGGACACGGGCGTGCGGCGCTGTTCCGCTTGCGGGTCCCCTCGCCTGGTCCGCCACCGCGCGCTATCGAGCCTGACCATCGCCCACATCGACTGCGATGCCTTCTATGCGACGGTCGAGAAGCGCGACAATCCTGATATCGCCGATAAGCCCGTCATCATCGGCGGGGGCAAGCGCGGCGTGGTGTCGGCCGCCTGCTACATCGCCCGCACCTATGGCGTCCGCTCGGCCATGCCGATGTTCAAGGCCCTGGAGGCCTGCCCGCATGCGACCGTGATCCGGCCGGATATGGCGAAATATGTCCGGATCGGCCGCGAGGTGCGCCAGGCCATGCAGGCGCTGACCCCGCTGGTCGAGCCGCTGTCGATCGACGAGGCCTTCCTTGATCTGTCCGGCACCGAGCGGGTTCACGGCACGATCCCGGCAAAGGTGCTGGCGCGCTTCGCGCGCGACGTCGAGCGCGATATCGGCATCACCGTCTCCGTCGGCCTGTCCTGCAACAAGTTTTTGGCCAAGATCGCCTCCGATCTCGACAAGCCGCGCGGCTTTGCCGCGCTCGATCAGGACGAAGCGCGCTTGATGCTGTCGGAGAAGCCCGTCGGCTTCATCTTTGGCGTCGGACCAGCCACGCAGGAGCGCCTCGCGCAGCGTGGCTTCCGCATCATCGCCGACCTGCAGAAGGCCGACGAGATCGAGATGATGCGGCAGTTTCCGAGCGACGGCCGCCGGCTGTGGCGGCTCGCGCGCGGCATCGACGAACGCCGCGTGGAGCCCGATCGCGGCGCCAAGACGATTTCCAGCGAAACCACGTTCGAGACCGACATCCGCGATTTCGCGGCGCTGGAGAAGATCTTGTGGCGGCTGTGCGAGAAGACGTCGTCGCGTCTCAAGAGCGGCGAGCTCGCCGGCTCGACTGTCACGTTGAAACTGAAGACCGCCGATTTCCGCCAGCGCACGCGCTCGCAGTCGATCGCCGCCCCGACGCAGCTCGCCGCAAAGATCTTCTCGATCTGCCGCGAGATGCTGGCAAAAGAGATCGACGGCACCGCCTTCCGCCTGATGGGCGCCGGCGTCAGCGCGCTGCGTGACGGTTCGGTCTTGGACGACACCGACATGCTCGACCGCCGCGCCGCGCACGCCGAGCGCGCGGTGGACAGTCTGCGCAAGAAGTTCGGCAGCGCTGCGGTGATCCGCGGCATTGCGTATGAGGGGCCGGAGAAGGCGCAGGAGTGATCAAGTCCTGCTCAACTCAGTCGCGTTCAAATATCCGTGCACCCGGATAGGCGCGCCGGGCATACTGAACTACCAATTGCCGATCCTGAGTTTCCACGAACGGCGTTCGGATCTGACAAGACCCGACGATGAGGTGCCACAGGCCGTTGAGCTTTCGAATGACAACGTTCATTTGAGCCTCTCCCCGCAGTGACCCGAGTGGACTCAAATTGTAAGAATCTCCCGCCGTCGCTCAATTCTACCAGTGTAAGCTCAGCGCATGAGAAGGATTAGAGGAGATATACAAAGGTATGTTGACCATTGCTCCCACAGCCTCTGTCGCCGACTCTGGCGGCAATCACGGCGCGTCTTGCCGAAGCGGGGATCAACGTGAATGCGGTTTCGGCCTTCCATCACGATCACCTCTTCGTGCCGGCGGACCGAGCCAACGAGACGATGGCTGTTTTGCAAGAGATGGCCAAAGGCAAGTCGGATAGGTAGAGCGAAGCGACACCCATCAAGCTCCATCCGCACAACAAGGGCGATGGGTTTCGCTCCGCTCTAACCATCCTACCAGTCACCTCAATCCGCGACTGCCACCGCTTCGATCTCGATCAGCCACTCCGGCGCGGCCAGCGCGGAGACGCCGACGAGCGTAGAGGCCGGCGGCTCCATGCCTTCGAAGAAGACGGAGCGGGCCTTGCCGATGATGGGGCGCAGCTCCGGCTTGTAGTTCACGACGAAGGTCGTGATCTTGACGATGTTGGCGTAGCTCGCCCCCGCCGCCTTCAGCGCGTGGCCGAGATTCTGCATCACCTGCGTCGTCTGCGCGGCAATATCGCCCTCGCCGACGATCCGCCCCTCCTCGTCCACCGACACCTGGCCGGAGATGTAGATGGTGCGCGCACCGGTCGCCGTCACGACGTGGGAATAAGCCGGATTGTGATGCAGGCCGCTGGGGCGGAGATGGTCGAGCTTGGGCATGGTGCTGGCCTCCCGAAGTTTATGGTTGGGAGGAGCCTAGCCGGAGAGGACGCCGAGGACCAGCCCAGTCATTGCGAGGAGCTTTTGCGACGAAACAACCCAGACTGCCACCGTGGAAACAGTCTGGATTGCTTCGCTGCGCTTGCGATGACACGGAGGAGACCACGCCCTCAATTACAGGGCTTGCTGTCCTTCACGTCGAACTTGCCCATCGCGCCCGAAATCACGAAATCGTTGTAGTCGAGCACGAGCTGGCGCGAGACGCCGTTTTCGTAGAGCTCGAACGCCATCGCGTAGACCGGCGTCTGCTCGCCTTCCTTCTGCTGGGCGTCGCGATCGAAATAACTGACGGTGACGGGCCAGCGCTTCAGCGCTTTCATATGCTCGTCGGAGGTCGACGGATCGGACGAGGTAGCACGGTCGGCGGGGATCGGCTGGCCGATCACGGTGAGCGTGTTGTAGACCTTCTGGCCGTCGTCGGAGCCGTCATAGACGGAGAGCTCTAGCAGCGACTTGCCCTCCTTGGCGGCGGCGATGATGCGCTGGATCTGCTCGGTCGGGAATACGATCTTGCCGTCGAGGGTGAATGTCTTCGGCGCCGGCAGCTTCAGCTTGACGTTGATGTGGTCACCGTCGCGCTCGGCCGAGCCGTCGACACGGCCGGCATCCGCCTCGTTCATGCGCGTCTCGATCTTGAAGTGGTAGCTTTTTCCGGCGGCGTCCTCCCAGGAATTGGAGCGGAGGTCGCTCAGCGTGACCTTGCCCTCGCCGCTGTCGAGCTCGGAGACCTGGCGGAATTCGGAGGTGTAGCCCTCGCAAGCGTTGCCCGTGAAATTGTAGAGGATGCGGCCGCGCGCACTGTTCACCGAGTTGGAGCGCGATTTCACGAGGCTGAGGTCATAAAGCGCCTGGTGCGCGAGGAACGGACCGTTGGCGGCCTGGGCGCCACCGCCAAAGCCGACAATGGCCGCCGCGAGCGCCATTACACCGAGCGAAATCCGGAAAAGGTGCACCATGTCTGTTCCTTGAGGACGCGTCCTTGGGGAAGCGCAGATTCGACATTTTAATGACCGTTCCATTGCGTCGCAACTGAGGCCGTTTCACGTAAAGTTGCCCCGCCCGCGTTGAACCTGCTCCCCTGCCTCAACAAAGTACATCCCCCTCCAGTTGCTTGCATGTGGCGGCACGATGGGCGAAACAGGGCGCGCCCGGCCTCCCACAGACGTGCCGGGGACGAATGGAATCCTGGACATCGAGGTCGAGACATGGCGGGCACGGTCGAGCAGAAACTGGCGGAACAGGGCATCAAGCTGCACGAGGCCCCCACCCCCGTTGCCAATTACGTGCCGTTCGTGCGCACCGGCAATTTGCTGTTCGTCTCCGGCCAGGTCTGCTTCGACCCGGCCGGCAAGCTGATTGCCAAGGGCAAGCTGGGTGCCGGGGTCTCGATCGAAGACGGCGCTGCGGCCGCTCGCGGCTGCGCAGTGAACCTGCTGGCCCAGGTCAAGGCGGCCCTCGGCGATCTCGACAAGGTGGTGCGCGTGGTCCGCCTCGGCGGCTTCATCAACTCGGCGCCTGACTTCCTGGACGGGCCCAAGGTGCTGAACGGCGCCTCCGACCTGATGGTCGCGGCCTTCGGTGACAAGGGCCGTCATGCCCGCACCACCGTCGGGGTCGCCTCGCTGCCCGCGGACGCCGCGGTCGAGGTCGATGGCGTGTTCGAGGTCGCCTGACGCGAATGCGCGCTCCGGATTGGCTGACAGCCCGGCCGGTCGCCCATCGCGGCCTGCATAACATTTCACGGGGCATCGTGGAAAACATGCCAGGCGCGGTGCAGGCCGCGATCGCAGGCAATTTTTCGGTCGAGGTCGATATTCAACTCTCCGCCGACGGCGAGGCCATGGTGCATCACGACCATGCGCTCGGCCGCCTCACCGAAGCGACCGGAGAGGTGATCGACAAGACCGCCGCCGAGCTGAAATCCGTCAAGTTCAACGACACACCGGAGCGGATGATGTCGCTCGGCGACCTCTGCGCCGTGGTCGCCGGCCGGGTACCGCTGGTGATCGAGCTGAAGAGCCATTTTGGCGGCGACCGCAAGCTGGTGAAGCGGATGGTCGAAGTGCTGGCGTCCTATGACGGTCCCGCCGTCGGTATGTCCTTCGATCCTGACCAGGTGCTGGCGCTGCGCGAGCTGCTGCCCTCCCGTCCGCGCGGCATCGTCGCGCAGCGGACCTATGAGGACGAGTACTGGGCCAAGCTCACGCAGGAGCAGCGCGACAGCATGCTGTACCTCCGCCACGGCTTCCAGACCCAGCCCCACTTCGTCGCTTTCAGAGTCGACGATCTCCCCGCCCCCGCCCCTTGGCTTGCTCGCAACCTGTTCGGCTGCGCCCTGCTCGGCTGGACCGTGCGCACGCCGCAGCAGCGGACGCGGGTCGGGCGATATGCGGACCAGATGATCTTTGAAGGGTTTGTGCCGTAAGGGCACGGCACCTCTCGTGTCCCGGACAAGCCGCGACGCCTTTAGCGTTGCGGCGCAGAGCCGGGACCATCCCGCCGCGAACGCGCTGCCCGTGGGCCCCGCTCTGCAAGCGCACCGTTAGAAGAGCGCTGCGCTGCGTCAGGCATGCGAGCGCGTTCCCGACCTCTTGAAGTCGCTGCTGCAATGCACGATCTTGGGCATGATGGCATCATCGGAAATCACGCTCGAGGCCGTACCTTCGATTGGCGAAGTGACACCGGAGGATTGGGACGCCTGCGCCAATCCCGGCAAAGCTTGTAATGGGCATGGCAAGGGAACCTCATCCGCTTTTCCAGGCGATTCCGCCGGCCTCTTAAGCTCGGCCTATAACCCGTTCGTCTCACACGCATTTCTCTCCGCCGTCGAGAAATCGGGTTCGGCGACGATCCGCACCGGCTGGGGACCGCGGCATCTCGTGGCCAAGCTCGACGGCCGCGTCGCGGGAATCGTGCCCTGTTATCTGAAATCGCACTCGCAGGGCGAATACGTTTTCGACCGCGGCTGGGCGGATGCCTATGAGCGTGCCGGCGGGCGGTACTATCCGAAGCTCCAGGTCTCGGTTCCCTTCACCCCGGCAACGGGGCCGCGCCTGCTGGTCCGCGACGGTGTCGACCGCGAGCAGATCACCGAGGCCCTGGCGAGCGGGCTGGTGGCGCTGTGCGGGGTCAGCAAGGCCTCTTCGGTGCACGTCACCTTCGCGCGCGAGGCCGAGTGGAAGCTACTCGCCAGGCACGGCTTCCTTCAGCGTACCGATCAGCAGTTCCACTGGCACAATGAGGGGTTTGCGAGTTTCGACGACTTCCTGGCGACGCTGAACTCGCGCCACCGCAAGTCGATCAAGCGCGAGCGACGCGATGCGCTCGCCGCCGGCATCACCATCCACTGGCTGACGGGCAAGGACATCACCGAGGATGCCTGGGACGCATTTTTCGAATTTTACATGGAGACCGGGTCGCGCAAATGGGGCCGGCCATATCTGACGCGCGAGTTCTTCTCGCTGATCGGCGAGACCATGAGCGAGGACGTGCTGCTGGTAATGGCCCGCCGCAACAATCGTTGGATCGCGGGCGCGATTAACTTCATCGGCTCGGACACGCTGTTCGGCCGCAACTGGGGCGCGGTCGAGCATCACCCGTTCCTGCATTTCGAGGTCTGCTACTATCAGGCGATTGATTTCGCCATCAAGCGCGGCCTCCGGCACGTCGAGGCCGGCGCGCAGGGCGAGCACAAGATCGCACGCGGCTACCTGCCGACGACGACCTATTCCGCGCACTTCATTGCCGACCCGGGCCTGCGGCGCGCCATCGACGACTATCTTAAGCGCGAGCGCGCTTATGTTGCGGAAGCCGGACGTGAGCTCGCCGAACTCGGCCCGTTCCGCAAAGGGGCCGACGAGGCGTCTTGACGGTTTGCCGTGGCTGGTGACAGTAAGCGCAAAATCTCGAGGACCCACCAATGACCGCCTACGACACCAACAACATCTTCGCAAAGATCCTGCGCGGCGAGCTGCCCTGCTACAAGGTGTACGAGGACGAGCACGTCTTCGCCTTCCTCGACATCATGCCGCGCGTGCCAGGCCACACGCTGGTGATCCCGAAGGCCCCTGCCCGCAACATCCTCGACATCAAGCCTGACGACTTCGCCCATGTCGCCCGCGGCGCGCACAAGATCGCGGTGGCCGCGATGAGGGCATTCAACGCCGACGGCATCACGGTGCAGCAGTTCAACGAGCCCGCCGGCGGACAGGTGGTGTTTCACTTGCACATGCACGTGATGCCGCGCCACGACGGCGTCGCGATGCTGCCGCCCGCCAGCCGCAAGGAAGACGCCAAGGTGCTGGAAGAGCACGCGTCCAAGCTGATCGCGGCGCTGCAAGCGGCGTAGGTCTTTCCACATCGTCATTGCGAGGAGCCCTTGCGACGAAGCAATCCAGACTGTCTCTGCGGAAGCAGCCTGGATTGCTTCGCTTCGCTCGCAATGACGAAGGGGTCACAGTGCGCCCCTCACTCCGTTTCGAAATCTCCCGCTTGCGGCGCCGCCAACGGCGTGAACTCGCAACGGTCCGGCTTGATGTCGATCAGTGGCGTGTTGTCGAGGCAATCGAGCCCGCGCACCAGGATCGCATTGCCTTCGATGCCGACCAGCTTCACGACCGAGGTGCCGATCGGATTGGGCCTCACCGGCGAGCGCAGCGAAAACGTGCCGCGGGTTTTCTCGTTATTCTTCGGGCTTTGCAGGATGATATCGCGGCGCGACTTGTCGAGCCAGTACAGCACTTCGAGATTGCTGTAGAAGTCGACGCCCTTGATCGCCGGCACGAACGGCTCGAAGATCTCAAGCCGGCAGACCGGGCCGTCATGCCGCCCTTGCCGCGGCGTCTCCAGCCGCGACGTCCAGGGGGTGCGGATGCGCCCGATGAAGACGAGACCGGCATCTTGCGTCGGTGGCAGCTCGATGGCGACCTCGCCCTCGCGGAGCTCCTGTTCGCGAACCATATTTCCTGTTTCCTTGCTGTTCGCCGGTGGTTTTAGCCCAACCACCACTTGCCGGCCAGCATGAAGACTTCGCCCGTGACCACGCCGGCAAAGATCGAGCGACGGGTCAGCAGGAAGACGACGAGCCCGGCCCCGACCGCGCCATAGCGTAAGGCACCGGGGACGCTGGCAAGCGCGCCCGGCGGCTCGACCACGATCTGGGCGATGACGCCGGCCAGGATCGCGGTGGCGACTGCCCGCACCCAGACCAGCAGCTCGGAGCCCTCGTCGATGCCGCCGCCGAACCACAGGCCCAGCATGCGCCATATCTGGTTTGGAACGACGCCGGCGACGAACAGAACGGCGAGCGCGTGCCAGTCGCCAATGAGGTGCGAAAAGCTCATGCGCGCACCGCCCGCCACCAATGCACGCCATAGGCGATCGTACCGGCCACCACGCCGCTGACGAGGATGTCCACGCCGGAGTTCATATTCGCGGCCAGCGGATAGAGCAATATGCCGAGCACGAGCGCGACGACATCGGCGATCTCGCGGCTGTTGCGCGCAGTCGAGAACAGGAACGACAGCGGCGTCAGCAACAGGATCGCAGCTCCAAGCGTCTGCGTCAGGTTGGCGGCGAGGAAATAGCCGACCGTGTTGGCACAGAGGCACACCGACACAAGGCCGCAGCCGAGCCCGTGAACGAAGGCGATGCGCCGCTCGCGCGGCACAAGCGGTAGGAAGCGATGGCACTCGACCCACAGCGTCACGGCCGTGAGATGCGCGGCGAAGACCAACTCGCGTCGCTTGGTCGTCCGTGTGCGCATCAGCGGTAGCACCGAGACCACCATCGGAAACAGACGGATCGCGCTGACGGTCACCGCGAGCGCGGATTGGATGACGGTCGCGCCCGAGCCGAGCGTGGTGATCAGGATGATCTGCGCGGGACCGGCCCAGACGAACAATGTCGAGCAAAGCGCCCAGAGCAGGCTGAAATGGGTGTCGTGGGCGAGCGCGCCGATGCCGAGATAGGTCACGAACAGCACGATGGTGAGGATGGTCTGCGTAATCGAACGCAGCCCCCACGCAAATGCGCGCAAGGGGCTTTGCCATTGAGATGAATCAAGCGGAGGAAGCGCCACGGAAGCTTTGGCCGAGGAGAGGAATCGTGCCTGCATAACGGGCGACGCAGCGGCTCGCGTCAAGGAAGCCCGCGGCGGGGCTGGCATGCGCGCATCCCCTACCCGCTCACACCGCGGTTCTTCAGCACAAAGCACGCACCGCCCGCCTTGCGGATGCGGTTGCACAGATCATCCGCTTCGCTGCGCGTGTCGGCGCCGATGCGCACTTGATAGAAGGCGCGCGTGCCGCGGCTGCGCATCACGGAAGACAGCAAGCTCGGATCGCGATCACCGATCACGGTGCTCAGCCGCGTGACCGCGCGGGAATACATCGCCAGCGCCCTATTGCGGTCGAAGCCAGCGGCGAGCTGTACGCCCCAGACCTTTGCGGCGGCAAGCTCGACATGCTGCTCGAGTTCGGCCACGAACGGATTGGGAGCGCGCTTGAGCAACGCCATGAGATCGCGGCAGCCCGTCGGCGGCGCGCTCGGCGGGCCGCTTCCGGTCGCGCCGGCCTTGGCCCACGTCTCCACTGTCGCACCGGTAATGGCGAGAACGTAGTTGCGGGTCTGCTCCGGCATTGAACCGGTGCCCGCGAGCCATTCCTGCACCCGCCGCGGGCCGGCGTTGTAGGCGGCAGCCGCGAGGCCGAGATTGCCGAACTGGTTGCGCAGCTCATTGAGGAATTCGGCCGACTTGGGCAGCGCCTGCACCGGATTGAAGGGATCAAGCAGCCCGCGCTCGCCGGCGGTGCCTGGCATGAACTGTGCGATGCCCTGCGCGCGTTCGCCGTTGCGGGTCACCGGTCCGACGGCGTCGGACTGGAAGCGGCTCTCCTGCCAGATCACGCGGGCGAAGAACTCCAGCGGCAGATTGGCCTGGCGCGCGGCCGCCTCGATGATCAGGCAGAGCGACTCCCGCGTGTCGCTCTCGCGGGCATCTTTCGGTTTCTCCGCCGGTTTCTCTGGTTCCTGGGCATTCGGTGACACGACGGGCCCAGGCGCCTCCTCCGCCAGCGCCGGCGACAGCACGAGGGTCTGGCACAAGACAGCGATGATCCGAGCTATTCGCATGGCATTGCCGCTATGGGACAATTCAGACCTTGACTTGGAACCCCAGCCCTCTAGCAACGAGCAGCAATATCAATGCAGGTCGCGCCCTGATGGTGACAATCTTTTTTGATCTCGACGGCACACTGACCAACCCAAAGCCCGGGATCACCCGCTCGATCCAGTACGCGCTGGAACGGCTCGGCGTTTCGGTGCCGAGCGAGGACGAACTGACCTGGTGCATCGGCCCACCGCTGCATGCCAGCCTCAAGAAGCTCACCGGGACCGATGAACTCGCTGACCGTGCGCTCCTGCTCTATCGCGAGCGCTTCAGCGACATCGGCCTGTTCGAGAATGAGGCTTACAGCGGAATTACGGACACATTGTCGAGGCTCGCAGCGACACGTCAGCGCATGTTCGTGGCAACCAGCAAGCCTGCCGTCTACGCCACGCGCATCGTCGATCATTTCGCCCTGAAGCCCTATTTCGAGCGCGTGTTCGGCTCCGAGCTCGACGGCACGCGCGTCGACAAGCGCGACCTGCTCCGCTACGCGCTCGAGGAAGCCAGGGTTGATCCGCAGCACGCGGTCATGATCGGCGATCGCAGCCATGACGTGGTCGGCGCCCGCGCCAACGGCATAACCGCCATCGGCGTGCTCTACGGCTACGGCAGCGAGGCCGAGCTGCTCGACGCCGGCGCTCATCACATCTGCGCCGCACATCCCGAGCTGCTCCGCCACTGCGTGACCTAGCCGATCAGGCGCGGACGGCCTACACCGCCGCCAGCATGCCCGTCTTCGGATGACAGTTCAGATATTCGAAGAACTGCTCGTCGGCGGCAGCCACCGTGACTTCGTGATAGAGCCGCAACTTGGCTGACGGCCCGAGCGTCGACAGATATTTCATCGCGGCGCCGAAAATCTTGAGGTGGGTCGGATGCGACTCCGCCCAGCGTTCGAGCGCAGCGAGACTCTTCCACCAGCTCTGGCCATAGGACTTTTCGCTGACGCTGCCATCAGCCGCGAGCATCCGCATGTAGCGATGGGCGTAACAGCCGATGCCAAGGCCGTCGTCGCGCAGGAAATCCATGCCCTGGCGCAGCACCGGCTCGACGTCGTCGAGATAGAGCTTGCGCTCGGACGTCTCGGTATCGCTCCAGTCCTGCCCAGAGCGGATCAGGCAGAGATTGTCGTGCGCCACGACGCGCAGCCGCGCGCCAGCGCGGATCAGCTCCGGTGCGCCGCCTGGCGTCATCGCATCCGTTTGGGACAGCGGAATGCGATCACGCATGCCGCCCCAATACGCGTGCTCCTGCACCTCGCCGCTCATGTCGGCGGCGATTGCGGCGACACCTTCGGGCCGGTCAGGCGAGGAGAACAGCGTCTCGTGCCGCGCCACAATGGGTCGCAGCACCTCGATGAAGGTGCCGATATCGTCTCGCTGACTTCCGGTCCACGCCTCTCGCGCAGGTGCGAACCAGGCATCGAAGCGTGCGACGTCGTCCCAATAACCGACGGAGACAACGTTCTCATGGCCGAACTGGTCGACATAATGCGCGCGGTCCCAGTGGGACGGACCGTTCTCTGCAGCGAAGAGCTCCGCAATTTCTGTCAAAGCGTCCGTCGCCGCCGGTGCCACACCGCGATACTGGACACCGAGATAGGCCATCACGACGCGGTTCACGGCTGGCTTGTAGCGCGCCACGAACGACGGATATGGCGGCTGGTAGTCGTCCGGCACGCGCTTGTGGCGCGTGCGCTGGGTTTCGAGATGCAGAGGAATTGCGGATTCCATGATCATGCTTTCCCGTGGTCCCGGCGATCAGCTCGCCGCGGCGGCGATGTCCGTGGGCTCGACCATATCGACCGGCAGCGCAAACTGCTCGACCCGCTTGTACGGCTTGTTGTTGAGCAGGAGCCGCGTCACGTCGGGCCGCGAATAATGCCCGGCGGGATCGGCGGCGTTCTTTGCAACACCGATGGCGCCGAGGTCGATCTCGGCAATCAGGAGACCCTCCTGGTCCGGCGCCAGCTTCTCGCCGATCTGGCTGCCGTCGGGGCCATAGATCGCGGCAAAGCCGCCGCCGGCATGCAGCAGAGCATGCTTGTCGGGCCGGTCGCAAAGCTCGTCGATCATTCCTTGCGACACCGTCGCGCAAGGCGCGAGCACGAAGCAGGAGCCTTCCACCGCGTAAACGCGCGAAGCCGCATTGTTGACCTCGGCGCCGAGCGCCGGCGCGAAGGGATCGTAGAGCGAGAAGCTCGGCCAGGCGGCGACATGCACCTGCTCGTTCTGGGCGTACATCGCGTATTTCGACAGCGGCTGGAGATGCTCCCAGCAGCACAGTGCGCCGAGGCGGCCGATGTCGGCTCTCGCATGCACGGCAAGGTCGCTGCCGTCGCCCTCGCCATAGACGGTGCGCTCGGCATGGGTCGGCCGCAGCTTGCGGCGCTTTGCGATGGTCTCGCCGCCGGGCCCGATCAGCCATTGCGCCAGATAGAGGCTGCCGCCGTCGCGCTCGGACAGGCCGATCACGGCGGTGAGCTTTGCCTTGCGCACGGCCTCGCGCAGCTTTTCAGCCTGCGGGCTGTCATAGGACAGTGAATTGTCGAAATAGCGCTGCACGAAGCCGCGGCCGATCGCCCATGCCGGCGAGTCCATCCAGATATGCTAGGGGTAACCGGGGATGAACGCCTCAGGAAAGGCGACCAGCTTGGCGCCCTTTTCCGCGGCCTCCGTGATCAACGCGATCGACTTGGCGATCGAGGCGTCGAGGTCGAGCCAGGCCGGCGCCGCCTGTACCACTGCCACCTTGTATTTCGGATGTTCGATGCCCATTCCCGCCTCCATCGCCGGTTGATCGGAAGCCACGTCCGATGCAGTCTATTTGGCCAAGCCGGACGGCCGGGCGCTCGACCAGGGCGGAACAAAAACTCGACTGGACGCGCCCGCCAACCGGTACGGGATTTGCCTCCGGGCAGGCTGGATCCGCCAACAGGCGATTTTTGCAGGGTGTGAAAGGGAGGCTCCTCAGATGCCAATCCAGTTCACGACGGACGGCAGCCCCGGCTACCGGCGGCTGGCCCTCTGGCAGGACATTGTCTGCGACGTCTTCGTCGGGCTCGACTGCAAGTCGGACGTTGGTAGCGCCTTTCACGGCTCGGTCACGCAGGCTTCGCTCGGCAGGGCCGTGTGCTCCGAGGTCTGCTCCGACCGCCAGCATGTCTTCCGCACGCCCTCGCGCATCGCGCGCTCTGATCAGGATTTCGTCCTGGTCGCGCTCGGCAATCGCGGGAACGGCGGCGTGGTGCAGGATGGCCGCGAGACCGTGATCCATCCCGGCGAATTCGCGCTGTATGACACCACGCGGCCGTATGAGCTGAAGTTCAACGACAGCTTCACGCAGACCATCTTCAAGGTGCCGCGTGAGATGCTGCAGCGCCGGCTCGGCGGCACCGAGGCACTGACCGCGATTGCGTTCGGCGCCGATGTGCCGCTCGAACGGCTCGCCTATGATTTCATTGTCAGGCTCTGCCAGAGCGCGGACCAACTTGCTCCAAACAACGCGGCCGCACTGTCGGAGCAGGCGGTCGATCTCCTTGCGATGGCGCTCGGCGAGCGGCTCGGCAAGACGTCGCTGCCGTCCTCGACCCATCGCTCCGCCCTGCTCTACCGGCTAAAGGCGCACATCCGCGCGCATCTTGCTGATCCCGACCTCTCGCTCGCGGAGGCCGCGGCCGCGCTCGGCATCTCGCCGCGCTATGTCAACGATCTCCTCGCCGACGAGGACACCTCGTTCCAGCGCCATGTCCTCGCCGAACGCCTCGCCCAATGCAGGCGCGACCTCGCCTCGCCCGTGCTCGCCCATCGCCACATTAGCGAGATCGCCTTCGCCTGGGGCTTCAACGACCTCTCGCATTTCGGCCGCGTCTTCCGCGACCATTTCGGCATGTCGCCGCGCGACTTCCGGCAGAGCCAGTCGCGGCACTGACAGTCCAGTCAGCGATCACCTCGAGCCTTCGCTTCGAGCGAAGGCAGCGCTCGCCAATTCCAAATTGTCTTGCCTGCTGACCTGCCTCAAGCTGGCACGCATGAGGACCGACGCCACCATAAGCGGAACGGAGCTATTGCTTGGTGTGATCGCCATCCGGCTCGCGCTGCTCGTCCTGGTAGGCTGGGGGTTGACGCTCCTGCCGCGGCAGCCGGGTGACTACCAGCTCGCCTGCTTCTCCTCGTCCGCAACGACGATCGAAATCCAGCCCGAGGCGAAAGCGATCGACCCGCGCGTTGCCGACGCGGCCTTCGCTGACATGCTGCGGCACGACTAGGGCATTGCCAAGCCATGCCGGGCTCTCGCGAAAGCGCTCCCGACTCCTTTCTTTTCATGGCGGAAGCCCGGCTCCCGGCAGGGGAACTGTCCGTGTCCTGACGGGTTGCTGTCGATCCGGCAATTTCCTATTCGGAGATGAATCACGGCTCGAATCAACCGCGCCTCCATCATGTCATCCGCCCCGATCGAGCATGCCGACGGCCTGCCGCAGCCGCAGCGCAGCCAGGCGGTGCTGACCATTGCGCTTGGCATCATCATGGCGGTGGTCGACAGCGCCATCGCCAATGTGGCGCTGCCGACGATCGCGGCCGACCTCGATGCGAGCCCGGCCTTCTCGATCTGGATCGTCAACGGTTACCAGCTCGCGATCACGATCTCGCTGCTGCCGCTGGCTTCGCTTGGCGAGATCGTCGGCTATCGTCGCGTCTATCTGGTCGGGCTCGCACTGTTCACGCTCGCATCCGCGTTGTGCGCGCTGGCACACACGCTGCCGCTCCTGACAATCGCGCGCATCATCCAGGGCTTTGGCGCGGCCGGAATCATGAGCGTCAACGCGGCGCTGGTGCGCTTCACCTATCCGCGCAGCCAGCTCGGCCGCGGCATCGGGCTCAACGCGCTCGTGGTCGCCTTCTCGGCCGCGGTTGGCCCGACGCTCGCCGCCGGGATTCTCGCGATCGGAAGCTGGCCCTGGCTGTTCGCCATCAACCTCCCGCTCGGTGCGGTGACATTGCTGATCGGCTTGCGCAGCCTGCCGCACACCAGGCCCGCAAGCCGTTCCTTCGATTGGCAGAGCGCGGGGCTCTCCGCGATCACGTTCGGCGTCGGCATCGCCGCCGTCGACAGCGTCGGCCATGGCGAGGCGGCGGTCACCTGCCTCGTGCAGTTCGCCATCGCCATCGTCGCCGGCGCGCTGCTGATCTATCGCGAAACCCACATGACCTCGCCGCTGTTGCCGATCGATCTGTTGCGCATCCCGGTGTTCGCGCTGTCGATTGCGACCTCGATCGCATCGTTCTGCGGACAGATGCTGGCCTTCGTCGCGATCCCCTTTTATCTGCAGAGCCGCTTCGGCTATTCCGCCGTGCACATGGGCCTCTTGATCACGCCCTGGCCGATCGCGGTGGTTTTCGCCGCGCCCCTCGCTGGCCGCCTTGTCGAGCATTATCCCGCCGGCCTGCTCGGTGGTATCGGGCTCACGCTGTTCGCCTGCGGCCTCGGCGCGCTCGCCTTGCTGCCTGCAACGCCCGCGCCGTTCGACGTGATCTGGCGCATGGCGCTGGCCGGCGCCGGCTTCGGCCTGTTCCAGACCCCCAACAACCGCACCATGATCGCGGCCGCCCCGCGCGAGCGCGCCGGCGGCGCCAGCGGCATGCTGGGAACGGCCCGCCTGCTCGGCCAGACCACCGGCGCGGCACTGGTGGCGCTGTTCCTCGGCCGCTATCCGGTCGAAGGAACCCGGCTGGCGCTCCTCGCCGGTGTCGGCTTTGCACTCTGCGGCGCGGTGCTGAGCATGCTGCGACTGTCGCCCCCGGGCGCGCGCGGCGCCGAGCACGTTCGCGTGCAGGACGACCAGCGCCTGCGGGGTGAATGACGCCGCTACGGTGATGCGAGCAACAAAAAGACCGGCTTTTCAGCCGGCCTTTTCAACTCATCGCGTGCAAATCAGACTTTGACCAGTGGCCCTTTCGAGGTCGGCCCCTTGGAGCCGCCGGGACCGCCCGGCTTGGACTTGCCTGGCGGACGCTTGCGGGCGCCGGGCAGCTTCTCCTGCTTCGGCGTGACCGGGCCCTCAACGAACTCGAAGCCGATCTTCTCCTTGGTCTCGTCGGCCTCGTCCTTGACGAGAACGACACGAACATGGCCGCCGCCCTTGAGCTTGCCGAACAGCACCTCGTCCGCCAGCGGCTTCTTGATGTGCTCCTGGATCACGCGGGCCATGGGACGTGCACCCATCTGCTCGTCGTAACCGTGCTGGACCAGCCAGGTCTTGGCCGGCTCGGACAGCTCGATGGTGACGTCGCGATCGCCAAGCTGCGCCTCGAGCTGAAGCACGAACTTCTCGACGACGGTGCCGATCACCTCGACGCTGAGATGGCTGAACGAGACGATGGCATCGAGGCGGTTGCGGAATTCCGGCGCGAACTGCCGGTTAATCGCCTCGTGGTCGTCGCCTTCCCGCTTCGAACGGGTGAAGCCGAACGCCTGCTTGGCGAGATCCGCCGCGCCCGCATTCGTGGTCATGATCAGGATCACGTTGCGGAAATTGACCTGCTTGCCGTTGTGGTCGGTAAGCCGGCCGTGATCCATGATCTGGAGCAGCACGTTGTAGAGATCGGGATGCGCCTTCTCGATCTCGTCCAGCAGCACCACGCAATGCGGATGCTGGTCGACGCCGTCGGTGAGCAGGCCGCCCTGGTCAAAGCCGACATAGCCGGGAGGCGCGCCGATCAGGCGCGACACGGTGTGCCGCTCCATGTACTCCGACATGTCGAAGCGCAGCAGCTCGACGCCGAGCGTCGCCGCGAGCTGCTTTGCGACCTCGGTCTTGCCGACGCCGGTCGGACCCGAGAACAGGTAGCAGCCGATCGGCTTCTCCGGCTCGCGCAGGCCAGCACGCGCCAGCTTGATCGAAGCGGCGAGCGACTCGATTGCCCTATCCTGGCCGAAAACGGTGCGCTTTAAGGTCTGCTCGAGATGCTTGAGCACCTCGGCATCGTCCTTCGACACGCTCTTCGGAGGAATCCGCGCCATCGAGGCGATCGTGGTCTCGATCTCCTTGATGCCGATGGTCTTCTTGCGCTTGTTCTCGGAGACCAGCATCTGTGCCGCACCGGATTCGTCGATCACGTCGATCGCCTTGTCCGGCAGCTTGCGGTCGTGGATGTAGCGCGAGGAGAGCTGGACGGCGGCCTCGATCGCCTCGTTGGTGTATTTCAGCCGGTGGTAGTCCTCGAAATACGGCTTGAGGCCCTTGAGGATCGCGATCGCATCCTCGACCGTCGGCTCGTTGATGTCGATCTTCTGGAAGCGCCGCACCAGCGCACGGTCCTTCTCGAAGTGCTGACGGTATTCCTTGTAGGTGGTCGAGCCCATGCAGCGGATGGTGCCCGAGGCCAGCGCCGGCTTGAGCAGGTTCGATGCGTCCATCGCCCCGCCCGACGTCGCACCCGCACCGATCACGGTGTGGATCTCGTCGATGAACAGGATGGCGTTGGGGTGCGCCTCGAGCTCCTTCAGCACCTGCTTCAGGCGCTCTTCGAAGTCGCCGCGATAACGCGTGCCGGCGAGCAGCGTGCCCATGTCGAGCGAGAACACCGTCGCGGCCGCCAGCACCTCCGGCACCTCGCTGTCGACGATGCGCTTGGCGAGGCCTTCCGCGATCGCGGTCTTGCCGACGCCGGCTTCGCCGACGAACAGCGGGTTGTTCTTCTGCCGGCGGCACAGCACCTGGATCGCGCGGTTGATCTCGGAATTGCGTCCGATCACCGGGTCGATCTTGCCGTCGCGGGCCTTCTTGTTGAGGTTGACGCAATAGGTCTCGAGCGCCTCGCCCTTCTTCTTGGCGTCCTCGTTGCCCTTGGCCTCCGTCTCCTCGTCGACGCCGCGCACGGGCCGCGCTTCGGAGACGCCTGGCCGCTTGGCGATGCCGTGGCTGATGTAGTTGACCGCGTCATAGCGCGTCATGTCCTGCTCCTGCAGGAAATACGCGGCATGGCTCTCGCGCTCGGCGAAGATTGCGATCAGCACGTTGGCGCCGGTCACCTCTTCGCGACCGGACGACTGCACGTGGATCACCGCGCGCTGGATCACGCGCTGGAAGCCGGCGGTCGGCTTGGCGTCGTCGGCGCCATCCGTCACCAGGTTCTCGAATTCGGTCTCAAGATAGTTGACGAGACTCGTGCGGAGCTTGTCGAGATCGACGCTACAGGCGCGCATGACGGCGGCTGCATCGGAGTCGTCGATCAAAGAGAGCAATAGATGCTCGAGCGTCGCGTATTGGTGATGACGCTCGTTTGCGATCGCCAGTGCACGATGCAGGGATTGTTCAAGGCTTTGGGAAAAAGTCGGCATTCGCGTCCTCTATGGCCCCCACCATCATGATCGTCATCGCCCGGTCAGGCAACAACAACCTTTCTCACATATAGTTATACAAGAGCGCGGCGAAAGACCGGTTCCGCGACTCAGGCGGCTGCACACAAGGCCGGCATTTTCGATGCAAGACCCGTTCCGATTTGGGCGGGATCGGCGCCGGCACAGAATTCCGTAGTTCTGCCGGCTGCAGCGGATGCCGCGCGCAGACCTCGCGCGACGATCACACCGCCACTACGCAAGAGCCGGCTTCAAGCGCGCCGTGAGGCATCTTACTTCTTTTCCATCACGCATTGCAGCGGATGCTGGTGCTTGCGGGCGAAGTCCATCACCTGCGTCACCTTGGTCTCGGCAATCTCGTAGGTGAATACGCCGCACTCGCCGATGCCGTGATGATGGACGTGCAGCATGATCTTGGTCGCAGCCTCGACGTCCTTTTGGAAGAATTTCTCCAGTACATGGACGACGAATTCCATCGGCGTGTAGTCATCGTTGAGGATCAGCACACGATACAGGTTCGGCCGTTTGGTCTTCGGCTTGACCTTTGTAATGACCGACGTGTTCGGCCCGGAAGGGCCGCCCGAACGGTTTTCGTCGTTGCTCATCCGGGGAGCGGAGGCGGCGGTGACCGCTGGCAGGTCCAGTCTGGAAGTCAGTTGCGGCATGGCACAGGCGTTCAAATTCCCCAGGGAAGCGGAAGCGAATGACGGTCTGCGGCGCAGCTCAGTACCTCGGAGCCTCGCACAAGCGCGCCGCCTTTCCGGATCGCCGCTTCCGAGCGGTCCGGTCCGAACCGGATCGTTCGCTAGCAATATGGCCCTGCCCCCGGCTCGCCGCAAGCGTGCAAAGGTTTGGCCGATGCGGCCGCGGCGGTCCCGATTCCCGGCCCGGCGATCCAAACCAAGGTTAATCAATCCGGATCGATTTGACAAAAATTTCCACTGTGACTGTTTGGACCTGTTGACCAGGAACCCGGCCGTTAGCGCGACTGCGACGGTTTCGACGGGATATCTCCGGCTTTCTACGGTCCCATTTACCGACCCTTCAAGGGCCTGGGGCGAAATCGGGCAAACCACAGATTTCGGGGGTCGTCATGCTTCACCTGCCCGTTGTCCGCCGCATTGGTCGACAGCTCGCCAGCTTCGGGAAGGCCGAGCAAGGCAACATCGCGGTGATCTTCGCCATCGCGCTCGTCCCAGTGCTGACCTTCGTCGGTGCCGCGATCGATTACAGCCGGGCCACCCGCGCGCGATCGTCAATGCAGGCCGCCCTGGATTCGACCGCGCTGATGCTGTCGAGGGACCTGACAGCCGGTACCATCTCCCAGTCCCAGATCAGCCAGAAAGCGGCAGACTATTTCAAGGGCCTGTTCGCCGGTAGCGAAGCCGCGGACACGGCAGCAAAGACAAGGGTTCAGCTAACGGCAACCTACACTGCGGCGACCACAAGCGCGGCAGCGAAGATCCTTCTGGAAGGCTCCAGCTACATCGATTCCATGTTCATGCAGATCGCCGGCTATCCGACGCTCGGCTTCAATACCACGTCGACCGCAACCTGGGGCAACGCGAAGATGCGCGTGGCGCTCGCGCTCGACAACACGGGGTCGATGGCTCAGAACGGAAAAATGACGGCATTGAGGAATGCAGTGGCCGGAAGCGGCGGCCTGATCGACCAGCTCAGCGCGCTCAGCAAGAACGATGGCGACGTCTACATTTCACTCGTTCCTTTTGCCAAAACCGTCAATGTCGGAGCAAGCAATTACGGCCAGAGCTGGATTGACTGGACGGACTGGCTCAATCCGCCCACCGCACAGCCGGCGAACGTGGTCGGGAATTACCAGGCGAGTCTTCCGATGAATTGGCACGCAGTGGGACCCGGGGCGCGCTGCCCCTGGTCAAACAACAGCGGCGGCTTCTACTGCACGAGCGGAGCGACCAACAACAGCTCGAAATACACGGTCAGTGGCGTCAACGTTGTTCCCCCGAGCGGCTACATCTGCCCGGGCGTCGACGCCAATTCCCACACCATGTACAACGGCTGCTGGGAGAGCAAGTCTGCGGGCAATGGAACGTTCTGCTCCGGCAGCTCAAGCTGCAGCTGCCCGCTCGATGCCTCGGGCAACAGCGTCTCCGGTTGCAGTTGCACCGGCAGCGGCAACGGAAAATCGTGCACCGGCCAGCTCTATACCCACGATTGGACACAGCCTGGGCCGAACGACCTCACCCATAACCTGAATCAGCCGCGGGTGAGCGCCGTCGTCGGCTTCGCCAACAACAAATGGACTGCCAGCAACCCGACCCCCACCGTTCAGAACAATTGGCAGCAGGCATCCACCAACCCGATCAACACATGGACGGGCTGTATCGCTGATCGCACCCAGCCCAACGACGCAACCGGTACGTCCCCTTCGTCGTCCAATACCGCAACGCTGTTCCCGGCCAACCAATATTTCGAAAACAGCACCGCCTATTGCAGCGACAGCTCTTCGCCCCAGCTCAAGCCGATCATGCCGCTCACCTACAATTGGAGCGCATTGAAGACGGCGGTCAACGCCATGCAACCCACCGGCGGCACAAATCAGGCGGTCGGCCTGGCTTGGGCCTGGCAATCTCTGCTGCAGGGCAATCCCCTGAACGCGCCCGCAGAGACTGGAACCGTCAACACCACTTACAATCGGGTGATCATCCTGTTGTCTGACGGTCTCAATACCGAGGACCGCTGGCCGGCATATGGCAACGGCAGCAATCAGACCACCACCTACGGCAACAGCACCTTCCCCGGCTCGATTGACGCCCGACAGCAAGTCCTGTGCGACAACCTGCACAACGCCAAGGATTCCAATGGCGCATCGATGTACACGATTTACGCAATCCAGGTGAACACCAGCGGCGACCCGACTTCGGCCATCCTCAAATATTGCGCGAGCAGCCCGGACAAGTTCTACGAGATCAAGAGCTCGACCGAGATCGCGACCATTTTCAATACGATCGGAACCGCGCTGAGCAAGCTGCGCCTGGCGAGGTGATCAACGTTTCCCACCGGCAAAAAAAGCCCGGCTGATCAGCCGGGCTTTTCGATTCCAAGACGTCCCGGAAAGCTCAGTTCGCAGCCGGGGTGAACTTCGACACAATGGTCTCGACCGGCTTGAGCGCCTGCTTGGCGAGGTCGCTGTAGAGACCGGCGATCTTCTGCGATTCCGCAACGAAGGTCTCGTAGGCGGAACGGGCGAAATCGGTCTGCGCTTCCATCGCCTTGTCCAGCGACTTCACGCCCGAGAGCTTTTCGACGAAGGACTTGGTGTCTTCGAACGACTTCTTGGTGTAGTCGCCATAAGCGCTCGCGATCGCCTGAAGGCCGTGCTGCACGGAGGTCGCGGAGGCGACGCACTGCTCGAACTGCTCTTTCCCGTAGTTCTGAAAGTCTTCAACCTTGAACATGTCGGAATCCTTTTCCCTGGCTCTCGTCGGGAAGCCCCGGCTCCCTGACTTTGCCTACAATTAGTGCAGCGCACAAAAAAGTCAAGAATCTTGTGCGTCGCACAAAAGCAGATTTAAATCGCGAAGATTCCCGGGGTTTTCCGCAAGGGTTCCTTAAGCTTTTGGAAACCGCGGCCCCCTACCCTGATTCCCTGGACGTGTTCACTTTCGCAGGCGGCCAAAGCCGTTTGAGAACATCACCTTAGCCAGAACAGCGGCTCAGGTCCAAACGTCCCCCGCGGTGAACATCAGCGGAGGGACAGCCTGAGCAGGTAATGATCCCGGGTCGATTGGGCACAATTTTGCCTCACGAGCCGGTGATCAAGTCAGAAACGGGGACGGGGTTCCATGCTTCGTAACAACTTGTCTGCCTCGCGCTTGGCGCGGGTTGGCGTTTTCGGGCTTCTTACGGTCACCACCGTAATCATCGTCACCACCGACGCTGCCGAAGCACGGCGCCACCGGCGCCATTACGCGCACCATCGGGTGCAGCGCGAGGTGTCCGAGAGCTCCAGCTCAAAATTTGCGTCCATCATTGTCGACGGCAATTCCGGCACGGTGCTCCAGTCGACCAGCCCCGACGCACTGCGTCACCCCGCCTCGCTCACCAAGATCATGACGCTCTACTTGCTGTTCGAGCGCCTCGAATCCGGCAAGCTGAAGCTCGACAGCGAGATGCCGGTGTCGCAGCATGCCGCCGACCAAGATCCGACCAAGCTCAACCTCCGCCCCGGCCAGACCATCCGCGTCGAGGACGCGATCAAGGGCCTCGTGACGCGTTCCGCCAATGACGCCGCCGTGGTGATCGCAGAAACGATCGGCGGCGACGAGAGCGATTTCGCCCAGATGATGACGCGCAAGGCACGCGCGCTCGGCATGTCCAAGACCGTCTATCGCAACGCTTCGGGCCTGCCGAACGACGAGCAGGTGACGACCGCACGCGACCAGGCCACGCTCGGCCGCGCCATCCAGGAGCGCTTCCCGCGCTACTATCGCTACTTCGCGACCGCCTCGTTCAACTGGCGCGGACAGTCGATCCGGAACCACAATCACCTGCTCGGCAATGTCGAGGGCGTGGACGGCATCAAGACCGGCTACACCCGCGCTTCCGGTTTCAACCTCGTCACCTCGATGCGCCGCGGCAATCGCCATCTGATCGGCGTTGTGCTCGGCGGCCGCAGCGGCAGCTCCCGCGACGCGATCATGCGCAATCTGCTCGCGGAGAATCTCGAGAAGGGCGCGACCACCCACACCGTCGCCGCCGTCACCGAGCGCAACGGCGCCGACGCCAGTGCCGAGGTCGCCGACGCCTCGGATGCTCCACGCTCTGCCCCGCAGGTCCAGGCCGCGGCGGCCCCTGCTCCCGAGGCCGCCTCGTCCCGCCTTGCCGCGCGTCTGTCGACGCTGGCGGCTGCGACTGCCGCGATGCCGCCGGCTCAGGCCAAGCCTGAAGTTCGCCCGGCTGAAGCCAAGATCGAGCCGGCGCCGCTCACCAATGGCGTGATCTCAAGCCAGCCGCTGTCCATCATCCCCGGCTCGTCCGAACCGATGAAGCCGGTCCGGGTCAAGACCGTTCAGGTCAAGGCCGGCGCCGTGAAAGTCGCCTCCGCTGCCCCGGCGCAGGTGTCGCCACCGGTCACGAACACCATTCCGTCCCGGTCCGATGTCCCGGAAACGTCCGGCGCCGTCGTCGCCCGGGCCGATCTCATCAACAGGCCCGAAATCCCGAGCCAGCCGGAAGCGCCGAAGTCCGAGATCGCCCGCACCGAGCTGCCACGGCAGCCGGCGGGCTTCGGCACCGGCAACGGCATCCTCGGCGTGCTGCCAGCCGCACCCGCCGCCGCTCCCGCCCCGGCCGCTCCGAAGCTTGCTTCCGCCGATCCGGCGCCGCGGCCAATCCAGATGAGCGCCACGACCAAGCCAGTCGTCACCCACAGCGGCTGGATCGTCCAGGTCGGTGCGCTCGAGAGCGAGAGCGAAGCCCAGCAACGCATCGACGCCGCCCGCAGCTCGGCCCGCGGCCTGCTCAGCAAGGCCGACCCGTTCACCGAGCCGGTCGTCGCCAAGGACAATCGCAAGCTCTACCGTGCCCGCTTCGCCGGGCTCGAGCGCGACCAGGCCGAAGCGGTCTGCCGCACCCTGAAGCGCGCCGAAATCTCCTGCATCACCGTGCGCAACTGATCTCTCGAGTCTCTCAAAGCAAATGCCCGCCTTGCGCGGGCATTTTCGTTTTGGGGTGACGCCGAGGCTGTTCCGCGACAACCTCTCGTCAACAATTTACGGTTAAAACTTTCCTCAAGGGATCGACCACGCCGACAATGGCGGGCATCGGGGCGACGGCAGACAGAGCAAGCGGAGCTCACGCGGTACGGGCGTTTGTAGCGTGGTGCCGGAGTTAGCCGTTATGCGTACGAAGCAGAGTATCCTTGGCCTCGTTTACACGGGCAGCGAGATACGTCGAGCCCCCCTGGTCGGGATGGAGTTTCTTCATCAGGGACTTGTGAGCCCTGCTGATGTCGTCACGCCCCGCGCCCGGCTGCAAGCCAAGGATCTGATAGGCCTCCTCCGCCGTCATTTTGCCGCTCGCCGCCGTGCGACGCTGCCGCCCTGCCGCATCGCCCTGCGCGTTCTGACGCCAAGCGGGAAACCGGCGGTCCAGATAGCTTTCAAGTAAGGCCACACTCTCGGCATCGAACGCCGGCACCATCGCCAGCAGGCCGGCAAGATCGAACTCGCCGAGATCGCGCCCGGCATGAGGTCCGGCAACGATCCGGCCTGTCAGCTGGCCGGTGTCGTGGTCGAGCCGCATGTCGAGGAATTGCGAACGCACGCGCGAGGCCTGTCCGGAGGCGCGCGTCGCGCCGCCGCCGAACAGCCCTCCGACATTGCCGAAGCCGGCGTTGGCCAAGGGTGTCCAGCCGAGCAGCCCGGCGCCGAAGATGCCGAGCGGAATCGCGACCGCCAGTTCTCCCCGCAGACCCGTGAACGCTGCGACCGCCAGCGCCACCACGCCGCCACCGAGCTTGATGGTGCGCGCCAGCACCGCCGGATTGGCGGAGCGGAACATCTGGAGCAGCAGATAAAGCGTGATAACGGCGACAGCGCCGGCGAGCAGGGTCATGGGCGGAATATAGTCGCGCTCTCGGCAAAATGCATCGCGTTCAGCTTCCGCAGCCGGTCGCCAGCCTGATCGCTACCTCATCTGGCCGATCAGCTTCGCCGCAGCGCTCGCGCTCTTCGCCAATTCCAGCAGCGCTTCACGGCCGCCGGCGGCGTAAGCCGCGGCCGCCCGCAACAGCTCGCGCAACTGCGCCGCCGCGCCAGGATCGAACCGGCACCAGGCACCGCCGGTCAGGCGCGCGATCTCGCGAAAGGTCCGCTCGGCCACGGCGTCATGGCCTTCCTGAAACACAAACACCGGCACCTTGAGCATGCCAAGCTCGCCGGCCCTGGCGCAGAGTTCGTCGGCGTTCTCCTCCATGGCATCGCCAACGAAGACGACGGCCCGCACGCCGGACGCGACGGCCTCGCGCCGGGCCTCGCTCAGCACCTTGCCGATCTGGGTGTCGCCGCCGCGGCAATCGATCTTGCTCATCAGCGTCGCAAGCCTGGCGCTGTCGGAGATCCACGCCGTCGCACGGCATTCGTTGAAGCCGCGATAGTAGACGAGCCGGACGTCGAGGCTGCCGAGCGCCGCAGTCTCGCGAAACATGTCGGCTTGGAGCGCGCAGGCCATGTCCCAGGTCGGCTGCCGGCTCATCGTCGCATCCAGCGCGAAGATCAGCCGCCCCCTCGCGCCGGGCGCATGCGGTGACAACGCACGCGCCTTGGCGACAAAGGCGGCAATGTCATCCGAGGTGGACGTTCCGGCCTGCGGCACTGCGCCGCCGGCTTTCGTCGAGACGGCATCGCCGCGCGGTTTGATGGGGTCGCCCGACATCGCTGCTCAACCATGCGTGGGCGATTAATGTGCTGGGCGCGGACAGCCCGGTCAATGTGCAAAGCCTCCGCGGACGTAAGCCGGCGGAGGCTTCGAGATCGGTATCAATGAGGGAGGCGTCAGCTCTTGGCAGGCGCCATCAATGCAACTGGACCCGGCTCGAGAATCTTGGGCGGAGACGATTGCGTGTCGACCGGTCCGACGTCGCTGTCGGTGGCGCTCAGGAACCTGTCGAGCATGCTCTGGATCGAGTTCTTGGCCGCATCCGGACCGGTGTCGCGCATGTCATTATGTTGGAACTCGGTCTTCACGACCTGAATGCCCGCCTTCTCGCACTCCTCGTCCGTGGGGATCACGCCCGCATCGGCCTTGAACTGGGGATCGGTGGAACGGAACGACAGGATCTTGAATTTGCCGGCCGTGACGAAGGGAACGCGCAGATTGTCGAGCGTGACGACCTTCTTGACCTCATCCGGATACTGCTTGGCGAAATACATCGTGATGTCGCCGCCCATGGAGTGACCGACCATGGTCACCTTGTCGTAGTCGGCATTCGGCTGGACCTTCTTCATCTCCTGCATGGCGAGATGAATGTTGGCGACGCCGCGCAGGATCTGCGGCAGCCGGCCGACATAGAGCTCGCCCGGCTTGGTCACCATCGGAGGGTCGGTCGGCAAATCATGCTGCGGGCTCACGACCATGTAGCCGCGCGCAGCGAAGATGTTGGCGAGGAAGCCGTACTCGGTGTTCTTGACGGTGTTGCCATGATTGATCACGGCGACAGGCAACTTAATCATGCCGGCGTTGGCCTGCATTTCCTTGTCGCGGCGCACCGCGATGTGGACGGGCACCGGGCGATTGTCGCGCGAAGCGTCGTAGAAGGTGATGGTCTCGTGCTTGATGGCCCACTTGCTCGCCGTGAAATAGGCGATGCCGCAGAGAGCACTGACCGAAACCAGAACGGCAATTCCACGCTTCATCTTCGTCCTCAGCCGCAGGCTCTTGCGGCCTGATCCCTGTTGAAAATCGTGTTCTCCGGGGCTCTTTGTCCCCTTGTCGCCTATTCCCTAATATATGTCACAGCAGCGTGACAGGAAGGCTAAATATTGTGAACCGGCAGCCCTTTCATTGTGCGTCGCACACGTTTGTTGGGCACCCTTTGTCATAAGGCTTCGTCAGGGTGCAGGTCACCATCCGACGCAACCGGGCCCGATCGGGTTCAATTCGTAGTCAACGTGAGATGAAAACGCGCGGAGCGCGGACCGAGTTCCCGCGGCAACTGGCTCGGATTTGACGGAAAGTAGCAATATACCGCGGCCTCAGGCGCCGAGGATGTCGTGGACCTCGAGCGGCTTGTCGACCTGATTGAACCATTCGGCACGGTTGGCGGCGCGGCGGCGGCCGCGCTCATCGAGCGGCAGCTTGAGCTGGCGGAGCAGGCTGGTCACCTCCTCCCGCGCGGTGAGATGGCCGAGATTGGGCCGCATGCCGAGCGTGGCCTCGTCGATCTCGTCGAGGGCGGTCAGGCCACGCGGGAAGAATTCGCGATAGACGACACGTTCGGCGAAGCCGTCGACGTAGCGGAAGCCGAGCCGCAGCGACAAATCCTTCAACCCCTCGGCGACGAGCTGCTTGTTGCGGGAGCCGAGCATCGACAGGCGGTTGCGCACCACGATCCAGTCGGTGGTCGCGCCGTCGAGCTGGCGGCGCTTGCGCCTGACGTCGCGCACCATCTCCGCGTAATGGCTCTCCCCCGTGACCGCGTAGTTGGCGGCATCGACGGTGCCGAGCACGTCGAAATCGAGAAAGCTGTCGTTGATCGGCGTCACCAGCGTGTCGGCCATCGAATGCGCCAGCCGCATCAGGTAGCTGTCGGTGCCGGGCGTATCGATGACGATGAAGTCGAAGCTGCTTTCGACTGCCGAGACCGCCTCCATGAATTGCAGGAACTCGGCATTCTCGTTCTCGGCGATCTGCATGGTCTCGCCGAGCTTGATGCAGCGATGCACCGGCAGCTCGAGGTCGAGCTTGGTGCGGCGCGCCCAGGCTGAACGGTTGCTGATGTAGCGGGTAAAGCTCTGCTGGCGGCAGTCGAGATCGATGGTGGCGACGCGCTGGCCGGCCTTCAGGAGCGCAACCGCGATGTGCAGGGCGGTCGTCGATTTTCCGGAGCCGCCTTTCTCATTGCCGAGCACGACCACATGCGCCGAGCCGGATTGGCCTTGGCTAGCCTGCACAAGCATGGCGATCCTCAATACCCCTAACGAATATCTTCGAGTTGACCGCATCGGCGGTCAAGTGAAATGCGTGACAGGTAATGCAAATTGCAATGCGCCGTTCTTCGTTATGAATTGCGGCGGCATCTTTTCGACTGTGGTCCAGCCCACAATGTCGCGACATTCTGCGCAGCCTTGGCCGGGATGCTGTGCCGCATCCGGATGCATGGTGTCCATGATCGCCGCTTGTTAAGGTTAGCCGGTCGCGCGCCGGCCGCACCCGCACTGATTCCCAACCCGATCGAGTCCTGATGTCATCAAGTCCCTTGATCGCCCGCACGGTCCCTGCCCTGCGGCGCGCCGTCGACACTCTCCGCAAGCGAAAGGCCACGATCGCACTGGTCCCGACCATGGGGGCACTCCATGATGGGCATGTGTCGCTGGTTCGCCTCGCCAAGCGACGCGCGAGCCGCGTCGTGGTGTCGATCTTCGTCAACCCCACTCAGTTCGCCCCGACCGAGGATTTTGGCGCCTATCCGCGCACCTGGAAGGCCGACATCGCCAAGCTCGCGGCCGAGGACGTCGATGTAGTCTGGCACCCCGGCGTCGAGGCCATGTATCCGGAGGGCTTTGCCACCCGCATCGTGCCGGAGGGGCCGGCGCTGGCCGGGCTCGAGGACCGCTTCCGCCCGCATTTCTTCGGCGGCGTCGCCACCGTCGTCGGCAAGCTGTTCACGCAATGCCGGCCCGACTTTGCGATCTTCGGCGAGAAGGATTTTCAGCAGCTGCGGGTGGTGGCGCAGATGGCGCGGGATCTCGACCTCGGCGTCAAGGTCATCGGCTCCCGCACCGTGCGCGAGCGCGACGGGCTCGCGATGTCCTCGCGCAACGTCTATTTGTCACCACAGGAGCGGCAGACCGCAATCACGCTTTACCGCGCCATGAAGGAGAGCGCCGGGCGCATCCGTGCAGGCGATGCGATCGCGCCCGCCATGGCCGGCGGCGCCGAGATGATCAAGGCGGCCGGTTTCGCCCTCGACTATTTCGAAGCCCGCCATGCCGCGACGCTGGCGCCGGTCACCTCGCGCAAGGACGGACCCTTGCGGATCCTGGTCGCGGCCAAGCTCGGCACCACCCGGCTGATCGACAATATCGCGGTTTAGAGCAATCCGAGATCACGCAGCTCGCGCCGCATCGGCTCCGGCATCGCCGCGATCGAGCCGGCGGCGGACTTGCCGAGATCGGCGGGCACCGAATCATCGGTCAGATAGCGCCAGCCCTGGAACGGGCGCATCGGCCGCGGCGACACCGAGATCACCTTCGGCTGCATCACGATCCGGCAGCGCCCGATGCCGTCCTTATCACGGAACGGCTCGATCCCGATGATCTTCTCCCGCGCGGCGATCTCGCCCTTGATGACCCAATAGAGCGAACCGCCCGAGAGGATCTCGGCGTCGCGCTTGGGCACCATGCGGGTGATGTGGATGTGACGTTGCGGCAGACCCTTCTTCTTGGCGGTCTGCATCCGTTCGGCGATCCACTCCTTCAATTCCTTGACGGAGTCGCAGCCGACAGCGAGCTTGATCAGGTGTAGCGGCATGCCCCAGCATTAGCCGGGCAGCCGCGCATTTGGAATGCCGATCTACTCGTTATCCGCAGCCGCTGGAGCAGCCGCCGAGGCTGGCGGGGGCGCGAGCGGAACCGGCGCTGCGGGAGAACGCGCTGCCTTTGGAGCAGGCGGCTTCTTCGCGGCCGATGCAGTTGGTGCCGCAGGCGCTGCGGCCTGTGCCGAGGCCGCTGCCGGCGCGCGCGCTGCCGGCGCTGCGTTTGCGGCCGGTGCCGCCTGGCGCGTCGCCGCGGTCGGCGGCTCCGGATTCATGATGCTGACCGGCGGCGTCGACGAGGCGCTCGGGAACTCGGCATTGGTCGGCTTGCCCGTCGGCATCGACGGCGGCAATCCGGAAAGCGCGCCGGTAGCCGGCATCGCCAGCGCCGTTGCGGGCGCGTTCCAGGTCGGCGCATAGCGCGCAACCAGCGTGTCGTAGCGATGGGAATCCATGTTGGCGGCGACCTGCTGCTGGTCGGTCAGCGAGCGGAACGCAGCGCAATCGAACTGCGTGCAGCCGTCGCGCGCGACCAGCACATGGGCGACGAGGCCGTAGCGATCACGCTCCAGCGATTTGCGCAGCACCTTCAGGTCCAGCGTCAGGCTCTTCTCGGCCGTGGCGACGTCGCCGAGCGCGGTCAGCCGGTCGATCCTGGCGGCGGTATAGGAGACGGCGGCAGCCGCTGCCTCAGGCGCGCCGAACAGCGCCTTCTCGCAGCCAACGGCCACGGCATCGCCGGCGAGATCGTCGAGGCAGGACAGCGCCGGCAGGCTCGCCGTTACCGCCTGCGCGCGCGCTTCGGCCGGGGTGGCCTGCCCCTCTGAACCATAGACGCGCACCGTGGCCGCCCCGGCGATCGCAATGGACAGCAGCGTGATCACGGTCAACGCGCCGTTGGCGACCGACCTGTCGGCGCGCAGCAGCGTGATCAGCAGGATCAGCCCGAAGAATCCGGCAGCCAGCAGCGTCATCCACATCGGGAAGGCCGGCCAGCGCCAAATTTGGTCGAGCGACCAGGTCATACGCGACGTCCTCTCACGCGAGCAAAGAGCGAATGGTCAAGCGAGCACCGCGAGTCGGCAACTGCCCCCGCCCCACCTTGCGAAGCCGAAGCGGGCCTTTTGACGGCGAGAGGATACAATTCCGGGAGGCGCCAATGCGCAGGGTAGCGTCCGTCTTCAGGAGAGCGCGAGCTGGCTTTCCTTGGCGACGCGCTCGAAGGCTTCGGTCGAGCTCTTGATCCGGTACTGGCAGTCGTCGCCATCGGTCGGCAGCAGACGGATGATCTCATACGCGCCGCTGGCAGCCGGACGCGCCACATTGCTGGCCGTGAACAACACGCGCGTTCCCACGGGGAATTTGTGCTTCAACACCCTCTCCATCACTCAAACAGCGCCTGCCTCGCCCAGTGTCCCACTGCGATGGCCGGCCGGAAACCCGGGCCGTCGTATAGCACGAGCCCCGCCCGTTTGGCCAGCGTCATGCCGGCATGACAACCGCGCCAATTTGACAGTCTTTTCAGAACGATAGAGATGGACCGGCGGGCCGATGATACCGCCGGAGCAGCCCCGTCCGGCGGCATGTCGCAGCCGGATGTCGCAGCGTGGGGAATCACGGCGGTGGCAGGAGCGCCGCCAGCCGGCGCGCGGGCCGGCCTTCCCGTCCGGACCAGCGGTCAGGCGTCCTCGAACTTCTCGATGCGAAGCGTTTCGGCGAGCCCGTCCCGGGTCCATTCCTGGAACGCCGGCAGCGCCTGCATCGTGTCCATGTAGGCCTTGGTCTCGGGCGTGACCTCGATCGCATAGGTGCGGAAGCGGTGCACGACCGGCGCGTACATCGCATCCGCCGCGCCGAAGCGGCCGAACAGGAACGGTCCCTTGGCGCCATACCGGGTCCGGCACTCGCGCCAGATCTCCTGCACGCGCGCGATATTGGCCTTGGCGTCCGCCGACAACGTCACCGGGCGCACGGGGCGGTGCAGGTTCATGCCGCATTCGTTACGTAAGGCCATGAAGCCGGAATGCATCTCGGCGCACACCGACCGGGCATAAGCGCGCGCGGCGACATCGTCGGGCCACAGCTTTTTCTCCGGGTAGCGCTCGGCGATGTATTCGATGATGCTGAGCGAGTCCCACACCGTGATGTCGCCATCGACCAACACCGGCACCTTGCCGGCGCGGCTGAAGGACAGGATCTGCTCCTTGTCGGCGGGATTGTCGGTGTAGAGCGGGATGACGGTCTCCACGAAGGGGATGTCGCTGGCGCGCAGTGCAAGCCAAGGCCGCATCGACCATGACGAGTAGTTCTTGTTGCCGATCGCGAGTTTCAGCGCAGCCATGTCGTCAATCCTCCCCGAGACGTCCTGAAGCGAGCTGCTTTTAACGCCATAGCCTGCCCCCAATCAATCGTTGCCGCGCCTTGCCATGCGTGGCAATCGTTGCCGCCCGCGAGGAGACGGACATGAGCAGGCACTGGGTCGACATTACCGCCGTCGGCTTCTTCATCATCGAATGGCTGGTCTACGCGCTGACGCTGGAGCATTCGGCCTATGGCCGCGACAGCCTGTCGGCGCGCATGAATCGCTACCGCGAGGTCTGGGTGCGCCAGCTGCTCGAGCGCGACACGCGCATGGTCGACATGCAGATCATGGCCTCGCTCCAGAACGGCACCGCCTTCTTCGCCTCCACCAGCCTGTTCGCGCTGGGCGGCGCGCTGGCGCTGCTGCACGCCACCAACGACGCCATCACGATCCTGAGCAAGCTGCCGATCGACCTCAGCCCCTCGCCCGCACTGTGGGAGCTGAAATGCGTCGGCCTCGTGCTGATCTGCGTCTACGCCTTCTTCAAGTTCGCCTGGGCCTATCGCCTGTTCAACTATGTCGCGATCCTGTTCGGCGGCATGCCGCCAGCGTCCCAGCGCGACACGGTGGAGGCGGAAGCCCATGTCATCCGCACCACGCGCCTGTTCGAATCCGCAGGCCGCCATTTCAACCGCGGCCAGCGCGCTTTCTTCTTCGCGCTCGGCTATCTCGGCTGGTTCGTCAGCCCCTGGCTGCTGTTCGCGACCACGGCGGCCGTGGTGGTCGTGACCTGGCGACGGCAATTCGCGTCCAGTGCCTGGGCGGCGATGGCGCCGGAGGTGGTGGCGGCTGACGAGGAGAAGAAGCGCGGTCATTGATGCACTGCCGTGCCGGACACGGCGCGGCACGAAGTGACGCGACGCAGAGCCGGGACCCGGCCCACACGGGAAGGCGCTGCGATATAGGCCCCGGCTCTGCAGCGCATCGCTGAAGGGCGCTGCGCTGCGTCCGGGGCACGAGAGGAGAGTGAGGCATGCTCTCTCAACGTCATTGCGAGCGCAGCGAAGCAATCCAGAATCCCTCCGCGGAAAGACTCTGGATTTGCTTCGCTGCGCTCGCAATGACGGAGCATGGTGAACCAACGTCATTCTCCAACACACATTCAACGTGCAGACACGCCTTCGCATTCTCGCGGCGCGTTTCGCCCGAGCTTTGCTTGATCTCTCCACCCTCAAAGCCGGAGGGCGCAGGAAAGGCCGGGTGCCGGCTGGCACCCACGGTCCGCTGTGCGAAAGGCACACGCAGAAGAACTGCACAGCGGCATACAGGTGAAGCCCAACACACGGCCTTCCCTGCGCAGTGGTTTGACGGCTTATGCCGCGCTCTCCCGGGAGCCGAGTTCGTTCTGGCCTCCCTCACTCCAGCGAAAGTCACGGACACCGCGCCGGTTGACGCCCATGCCGCATCCGCCAGGGCTTGACCGTAGCAACGACGGCCAGGACCACACGGTTTTGCCGTACGCGCGGCTCGCCTGCGCCGCAGGGTTCGACGGCGTTGTGCACCTTGCCATCGACATGCTGGCGCGACGAACCTGACAGCGCCGTCCGTCTGCGCGAAGCTTAAGGGCTCACGGAGAGCAATCCGCCCTGCCCTTGGCCTCTCGCGCCCGACGCTGCCGCGTCCACCGCAAGCCCGGCTCCGCGATCATCACGACACATGATCGCCCCTCTCGGATGAACCGGGGTGGGCGATACATACGTCATTTCCGAATTTCGGTAAAGGAGAATATTTTGCGCAATCGGGATTGACAGAGCCGCGACACAGGCGCGGCGACGGATCGAGCGCGGCGCGATCGGGGAAAGTGTCAATGGCGAGCAATCACCCGGATTACGCTGCGCTCCGTTCGGGCTACACGACTATGTCCTAGCCCCCGCCGAAATCCCGCGGGCTGAACGGCAAATCCAGCACCTTCCATTCCCCGTATTTGTCGGCCGGCAGCATCTTGTAGGGCTGGCAATTCTGGAGTGCGCTCATTGCGGACTTGACGATGGCGACGCCCTTCGCGGACGGCGGGGCTTCCATCAGGATCGGCTCGCGTGCCAGCGTGCCGTCGGTGGCGAACACCGTGCGCAGCTTGATATAGACGTTGTCGGTCGGCGCGACCCCGGACGGCAGCTTGGCGCAGTTTTTCAGGTGACGGCGCAGCTCGGCGATGACCTCGGACGGCAGCTTGGCGGCGATCGAATCCTTGGCGTCGCCGCCGTCGTTCTTGGGGGCGTCTTTCGGCAGCTCCGTCAATTCAGGTGGCAGGCCCAGCATGACGCCGTACTTGACGGTGACGTCGGGCTCCGGAGCCTGATAGGCCGGCGGCGGTGCGGCCTGGGGCTGCTGCATCACCTGTGATGGCGGCGTCGGAGGCAGCGGCATGCCCTGAGGCGGCGGTTGCGGCATCGGCTGCGGCAGGGCTTGCTGCGGAGGCTGTTGCGGCTGTGCATTGACCTCGCGCGGGTTCGGCGGCGAAGGCTGTTTCTGCAATTGTTGCTGCTGCGCAGAACGTTGCGGCTCGGGCGAAGCCTGCGGTGAGGGCGATGGCGCGGCTTGCTGCTTGGCCGTCGCATCCGACTTGTCGGCGAAATCCAGCTTCGGCAGCTTCAGGTCGGGTTTCGGCTCCGGCGGCTTCTCCCTCGCCTCTTCCTGGGCCCTCTGCTCGGCTTTGGCCTCCTCCTTCACCTGCTCCGGCGTGACGATGTCGACCGTAACAGTCTCGGGTGGCGCGGCGTGGAACGGATGGACTTCGCTGATCAGGATGATCAGCGCCACCAGCGTCAGATGCGCGATTGCCGACGCCGCCAGGTCCGTCCGTATGATCTTCCGCAGTTCCATCGATTGACTTCAGGTTGCCGCGCTGGTCCTAGCATAATGGAAGCCCCCCTCAATCCCATTTCGGCGCGAAGCCGAAGTCGGTCAGGCGTCCCCTGGGATTGGCGAGCGCGGCGATCCGGCCCATCTCGTCCTCCGACAGTTCGAAATCGAAGATCTCGATGTTTTCCGACAGACGCTCGACGCGCGAGGTGCGCGGGATCGCGGCGACATTCTGCTGCATCAGCCAGCGCAGGCACACCTGCGCCGGGCTCTTGCGATGGACGCGGCCGATCTCCGCGAGCGTCTGGTCGGACTTGATGCGGCCCTTGGCGATGGGACTGTAGGCGACGAGAGCAAGACCATGCTGGTCGCAGGCCGCCCTCACCTTCGCCTGATCCAGATAAGGGTGATATTCGACCTGATTGCAGACAAGCGGCTCGGGCGATAACGCCACCGCCTGCTCGATCAGCGCCACCGTGAAATTGGAAACGCCGATGTGGCGGGTCAGGCCCATGCGCTTCGCATGCGACAGCGCTCCAAGCGTCTCCGCCAGCGGCACATGCGAATTCGGCCAGTGCAGCAGCAACAGATCGACGGAGGGAAGTCGCAGGCGGGCGAGGCTCTCCTTGACCGAGCGTTCGAGATCGTGGGGCGCGAAATGGTTGGTCCAGACTTTCGTCGTGAGGAAGATGTCGTCGCGGCGCACGCCCGAGGACCGCAAGCCGTCGCCGACCTCGCGCTCGTTGTCATAGGCCTGCGCGGTATCGATGTGGCGATAGCCGAGCCGCAGCGCCTGCTCGACAATGCGAGCGCATGGCCGGCCGCCCAATTCCCAGGTCCCGAGCCCGATCGCCGGGATCCTTGCACCATTGGCCTCGACGAACAGCATGAGGAATCCTCTCTGTTGCGGCAGCCCCAAATCATCCGGCCGTCATTATGGACCGGCCCATGACGCTGCCAACGGACGCCGCGACAGTTCGGCCGGATATTCAACGCAATGCTAACGGCAGGTTCGCGCGAGCTCTTGGCGTTCCGTCCTTAGCGTCAAACTTTGGCGAGCGCCTGGAAGACCGTATCCGGCGCATGCGCGATCACGGCGAGCAGCGCGCGGGCCGGTCCGCGCGGGGCGCGCTTGCCCTGCTCCCAGTTGCGAATGGTCTCGACTGGGACGCCGAGTTTTGCGGCGAACTCCATCTGCGTGAGGCAGGCGCGGCGGCGCAAATCGCGCACCGCGAGCGGGCCGGCATCGCCCGGCGCGACATTGGCCGCCGGCTGGACCGGAAATTCCTGTCCGTCCCGCAATTCGACGATCCGTCCGTCCGCCTTCAGCCGCAACCGCATGCTCATTCCCCCAAGCGGGGCGATGATGCGGCAGGTCGCTTAAGTTCGGATTAAGAGAGCGGTCTCGTGCCCCGGACGCAGCGCAGCACTTCTTCAGCGTTGCGCTGCAGTGTCGGGGCCCATCTCGTGGGTCTCGTCCCTATCGCTTTTTGGGTCCCGGTTCTGCGCAGCAACGCTAAGGGCGTTGCTGCGCGCCCGGGACACGAGAGTGAGGTTGCCGCACGTCCGTCCTACTTCAACCCGAACCAGAGCGTCGCGATGCCGAGGAAGGAGAAGAAGCCGACGACGTCGGTCACGGTGGTGACGAAGGTGCCGGACGCCACCGCGGGATCGGCCCTGACACGGTCGAGCGCCATCGGGATCAGGATTCCGCCGAGCGCGCCGGCAATGAGGTTGCAGATCATCGCAAGCCCGATGACGATGCCGAGGCCGGGGATCTTGAACCAGGCCACGGCCGCGATGCCGGTGATCACGGCGAAGGCGAGACCGTTGACGAGGCCGACCAGGCTCTCGCGCATCACCACGCGCCAGGCGTTGGAGGAGCCGAGCTCGCGCGTCGCCAGCGCCCGCACCGCGACCGTCATGGTCTGGGTCGCGGCATTGCCGCCCTGGCTCGCCACGATCGGCGCCAGCACGGCGAGCGCCACCATCTTCTCGAGCTGGCCTTCGAACAGGCCGAGCACGGAGGACGCCAGGAAGGCGGTGGCGAGATTGACCAGCAGCCAGTTGAAGCGGCCGCGCGCAATGGTGAGAAAAGTGTCCGACAGCTCCTCGTCGCTGGTGACGCCGCCGAGCGCCTTGAGGTCCTCGT
This sequence comes from Bradyrhizobium sp. 137, assembly GCF_023074095.1. Taxonomy (NCBI): domain Bacteria; kingdom Pseudomonadati; phylum Pseudomonadota; class Alphaproteobacteria; order Hyphomicrobiales; family Nitrobacteraceae; genus Bradyrhizobium; species Bradyrhizobium sp. 137. The sequence goes on along the minus strand of NZ_JADPKU010000042.1, from coordinate 9,395 downwards.
CCGCCTCCTCCTCGATGACGTCGACGACATCGTCGACGGTGATGACGCCGACCAGGCGATCCTGGGTGTCGAGCACAGGCGCTGCGACGAGATTGTACTTGCCGAACATGCGGGCCACCTCCTCCTGGTCCTCCAGGACGGAGACGCGGCGGCGATCCTCGTCGGTCAGCTCGGTGAGCGGCACCGGACGGCGCGCCCGCAGCAGCACGTCGAGCGGCACCGCACCCTGCCAGTGCTGGTCCTTGTCGACGACGTAGATCTCATAAAAGCGGTCGGGCAGGTCCGGCGTCTCGCGCATGTAGTCGATCGCCTGGCCCACGGTGAAGTCCTGGGGCACCGCGATGAATTCGGTCTGCATCCGCCGGCCGGCGGAATTCTCCGGATAGAGCAGGCTGCGCTCGAGCGCGACGCGCTCCTTCAGCGGCAGCTTCTCGAGGATCTCCTCCTGTTCCTCGGCATCGAGCGTTTCCAGGAGCTCGACCGCGTCGTCGGATTCGAGCTCGCGGACACCTTCAGCGACGGTCTCCGGCGGCAGTTCCTCGAGGATCTCCTCGCGCACGGCCTCGTCGACCTCGTTCAGCGCGGAGAAGTCGAAGTCGCGCCCGGTCAGCTCGACCAGGCGGACGCGGTCGTCGGGCTGCAACGCGCCGATCAGGTCGCCCAGGTCGGCCTCGTGCAGCTCGGCGACGATCGCGCGCAGCTGTGCCGAGTCTGCGGCCTCGATCGCATGCGCGATCTCCTCGACGAATTCGTGACGAATTTCGCCGTCTTCATTGCGCATCGGTACGTGGTCGAGTACCGAATCCGCGGCGGGAGCGGCAACGTCCAGATGTTCATCCATGGCGCGCCTCGCCGTTTGACAGGTTGGATCAGATGGTCTGGGCTGACGGTTCAGGCAATACCCACAAGCGAACAGCGAGCGCAATGACAAAGATGCAATGCCCGGAATGGACGCCGATGGCGCTGGGCGCGGTGCTGGCCGGCCTCGTCGGCGCGACCTCGCTTGAAGCCGCCGAGTGCCCGCGCAAGGACGCGCTCGGCACTGCGCGCGTTCTGAGTGTCGACGTCAAGGCCACCCCGCGCGTGGGCCTGAAGAGCTTTCCGCAGACGCTGCCACTCGCCGATCGCGAGGTCGTGCTGACCTTCGATGACGGCCCACATCCACCGACCACGTCGAAGGTGCTGGCGGCGCTGGCGCAGGAATGCGTACGTGCGACCTTTTTCCTGATCGGCCTGCACGCCTCCGAACATCCGGACATGGTCAAGCGCATCGCCAGCGAGGGCCACACCATCGGCCACCACACTTTCTCGCACCCGTTCATGGCGCGGATCCCGTTCGACAAGGCCAAGAGCGAGATCGACCGCGGCATCGCGGCCGACGAGATGGCGCTGCGCGGGGTTTCGACCACGACGCCCTCGACGCCGTTCTTCCGCTTCCCCTATTTCGAGTCCACGCCCGCACAGCTCGACCTGCTCCAGGCGCGCGGCATCGTGGTGTTCGGGGCTGACCTCTGGGCCAGCGACTGGAACGAGATCACGCCGGAGCAGGAATTGAAGCTCGTGACCGAGCGCCTCGCCGCGAGCGGCAAGGGCATCATCCTGTTCCACGACCCCAAGGCGCGCACGGCCGCGATCATGCCGGCCTTCCTGCGGTATCTGAGGGAGAACGGGTATCGAGTTGTTCACATCGTTCCGGCAGGCCCAGCGCAGAAGAATGCCGATGCGCATTGATGCCGGAATGTCACGCCGGCGCAAAATGGGTGATTTGGGGCCAATTAATACTCTGTTCATGCTACCCCATGCAAAGTTGAGGGCGGCTCCGGTTGAACCGTTTTGGGGCATCTCCGACCTATTAAGGCGGCAATCTCATGGGGGCAGACGAGGTTCATGATCGGAAGTAGCGTTGGTTTGCGGACGCGATCGTGGACGGCCCTTGGCCTGTTGCTGGGATTGCTGACGACCGCTTCGCCGGCGGCGCTCGCGGCCGACTGTCCCGGCCATCCCGACGCGCTCGGGACGTCCCGTACCCTCGTGGTCGATCCGCGCGAGCATCCGCTGATCGGCACCATGCAATATCGCGAGACGCTGCCCCTGAAGGACCATGAAGTGGTCCTGACCTTCGACGACGGTCCGCTGCCGAAATATTCCAACCAGGTGCTCCAGATCTTAGCCGACGAGTGCATCAAGGCGACCTTCTTCATCATCGGCAACCAGGCCAAGGCCAACCCGGAAGGGGTGCGCAAGCTGGTGGCGGCGGGCCACACCGTCGGCACGCACAGCATGGACCATCCGCTGACGTTCGATCGCATGCCGATCGAGAAGGCCGAGGCCGAGATCAACGGCGGCATCGAATGGACCGCGGCCGCAATGACGGATCCGACCAAGCTTGCGCCGTTCTTCCGCATTCCCGGCCTGATGCGCGCCGAAGGCGTGGAGAACCATCTGATCTCGCGCGGCATCCAGGTCTGGAGCGCCGATTTTCCGGCCGACGATTGGCGCCATGTGTCGTCGGATCGCGTCTATCAGCTCGCGATCCAGCGCCTCGAGGCCAAGGGCAAGGGCATCCTGCTGCTGCACGACATCCAGGCCCGCACGGTGGCGGCGCTGCCGAAGATCATCCGTGACCTCAAGGCGCGGGGCTATCGTATCGTCCATGTGGTGCCCGCGACCGCCGATCGGCCGGCGACGCCGACCACGCCGGTGGAATGGCTGCTGCATTCGCCGACCGAGACGACGCCGATCGCGCGCTGGCCGCGCGTGCCGAATTTCGTGTTCGCGCAGACCCGGATGCTGCCGGCGCCCGCCCTTGCCGATCTCAATGCGCAGACCGAGCACCAGCCGCTGCTGCCGCGCCGGACCATGGCGCAGGCGAATGTCGAGGCTACCCTGCCCGTGCCGGGCCGCGATCTGTTTGCGATCCCCGAGGGCTCGGTCGAGGTGCTGCTGTCGACGTCCTTGTCGCGGCGCGCGACGCGGCTGGCCATGGCAGCCCAGACGCCGCACGCGGCCAAGGACAAGGCAGCCAGGGGCAAGGCAGCGAGATCGCAAGGACGGCGCACCGCGCAGGCAGCGCCAGCCGCGCCGAAGCCCGCCGCGCAGACCAAGAGCGCTGCCCCACACCCGACCGGCGTCGCCAGCCTGAAGAAGCGTGCTTAAGGTCCTACTGCCGCATGATCGCGGCGACGCAGAGCAGCACGATCAGCGCCAGGAAGAACAGGTCCATATAGGACTTGAGCTCGCCGTCGCGCCGCAGCCGCGCAACGTCGGCGACGACCTGCTTGCGTGCCGAGCTTCCGCCCGAGCCATCATTGATGGGAGCCTGAAGGCGCCGCGTCTCGGCTTCCAGCTTCTCGATCTTCTGGAAGAAGTAGAACGCGCGCAGCGTCGAGGCGGCGCGCATGGCGGCATAGACCAGCACCAGGATCGCCAGGATCGCCCGGTTCGGATACTTCTCCATGAAGTTCAGGCTGAAATAGACCACCGCCAGGAAAGCGAAATTGGTGATGAAGCGGTAGACGAAGCTAAGAAAGACCATGCTGGCTCGAGCCTTGAGGGATGCGCAACCGGATCGTTGCGCATACGGAATCAGGGGGCCGGACGGAGCAGCCGGCCTGGAGACCGTGCAGGTCCGTCTACGCCAAATTTGTTTCAACAAAGATACTATCGCCTCGCAGTTCGCCGCCATTTAGCCACACGCGGCCATAATGCAAGACGGAGCATGCCGTCGGTCCATTGCACGCCGGTAGCCCGCAACGGTTCAATGGCGATTTGGCGGAAGTCGCGATAGACTATCGACCGCCACCAGATGTGGGGTCTGCCGATGTCGAAGAAGGGAATCACGGGCCACGACGACTGGGTTCTGACCGAGGCCCTCGCGACCGCGCTGGTCGCACTGGAGCAACTCGAGCCCAAGCACCGGCCGAACGCACATATGGACGACATCCGCAAGATGCTCTCGAATGGCAAGGAGCCGGCCGCGGTAAGCCTGCACCTGGCCCAGGCCAAATGCCGCCTGTTCCCCGACCTCGATCCGCTGGAGATCTACCGGGAATACGGCATCGGAGAGGAATACGGCTAAGGGGCGGTCGACGATCGAGCTAAGGGCCGCCGGCAACCGATCCCGCGATCACCATGACCAGCGCGCCAAGGTCGACCTTGCCGTTGACGTTCAGCTCCTCCGAGCGTTCGGCATCATCCGCGCCTTGAACCCTAAGCGCTTGCGGCCGCTCGGCGGCCTGTCTTTGCAGCTCGCCGATGATGGCTTCCTTGAGTTTCTCTTCCAGCATGGGGCGTCGTCCTTCAGGCCGCCATCGCGCGGCAGGATTGGGCGCAGGAGCGGCACATCGCGACGCATTCGTCCATGCCGCCGATCCGCTCGCAATCCTCGGCGCATTCGGCGCAAATTTCAGCGCATTCGCTGCAGGTGTGCCTGTGATGGGGCGTGTTGATCAGCATGAAATGCGCCGCCGTCCGGCAGATCTCGGCGCAGGCCATCATCAGGCGGAAGTGCTTTGGCTCCACGTGCTTGCCGCCGGTCTCGAGGCAGTGATTCATCGCCGTGCCGAGGCATGTCTGATAGCAGCTCATGCAGAGCCCGATGCAGCGGGTCATGTCTTCGGATTGGGCCATCCGTTCTCTCCCATCGCGCGCCTCACTCCGCTCGACCAAAGCGGGGCAACGCGCTTCGTTCCAGGTTCCGCTCGATTGTGTGGCTCTGCCAGGCCCGGCCGCGTCATGCCAAGAGCCGCGGCAGGCTGTTATGGATCGTGCAGGCGGCAATTGCGGCGTGGCCGAAGGCGACCGAGATCTGGTGCAGGTCGGTGACGATATCGCCGATGCCGTAGAGCCCATCGATCGACGTGCGCTGATGGTCGTCGACCTTCAAATAGCCTTCGGCGGTATGTTCGGCGCCCAGCACCATCGCGAGCTGCGAGCGGACCTCCGCGCCCATCGCGGGATAGACTATGTCGAATTGCGCCGTCCGGCCGTCCGCGAAGGCGGCTTCGACGCCGTTGTCGCGTCGCCGCAAGTGCAGGTCGGGCGCGAACACGAGCCTCACACCCGCTTCAGACAGCTCTGACGTTGCTGCCTTCCCGTCGTCCGGACCGGTTGCGAGCAGCGTCACGTCGCGCGAGTAGCCGCGCAGGAACAACGCCTTGCCGGCAGCGCGGTGAAGAGGGCCGACGACGCCGGTGCGGCGGCCGGCGGCCTCGAAGGCGTCGCAGACGGGACAATAGCGCAACAGCCCGTCCGCGACCGCCGCGCGCCATTCCACGAACGGCGGATGGGTGTCGACGATGCCGCAGGCGAGAACGACGGTGACGGCCTGATGTGCGCGACCGTTCCAGCTCGCTTCAAAGCCATGCGCGTGCCGCTGCAATGTGGTGACCTCTGCGTCGACCCGCGCCACGACGAGCTCGTCCAGTTGCGCCGACATGCGCGCGATCAATTCGGTGCCGGACAGACCGTGGACGAAGCCGGGGACGTTGTGACTGCGCGGGATCAGCGCCGCCCGGCTCGCGCCGGCGTCCACGACACAGACGCTGCGGCGAAATCGCGCCAGATAGATTGCGGCCATTAGTCCGGCCGGGCCGCCGCCGACGATCAAGCAATCGAGTGGCGCGCTGGTCATTTGGGGTTTGGGTCCTGAACACCAGCACCGGGGTCCTGGAGCCGCCCGCTCCGCGCCAGCCGGACCGCGTTGCCGAGCGCGCGCGCCGCATTCCGCACCTGCTGCTGGAATTCGTCGTCTTCGTCGAGCTCGCGATGCGAATTGGCGTATGGCTCCATATAGCCGACATAACCGTCGAGCTCGGCGTAACGGCCCGCCGAGATCAGCTGCATGTCGGTAAGCCAGTCGGACAAGGCGCGGCGCACCCCCTCGGCGCCGACCGCATCGCCGTGAACGACGACGCCGTAATGACGGCCGGCGAGATGACGCGGATAAGGCCAGCCCTTCAGCTCGATCGCCTTGGCTTCAGCGGCCCTCTTGCCATGGGTCGAGCTCGGATCGGGATTGCCGCCGTCGGCGCAGACCATCCGGTCCATCATCGCTTTCAGTCCGGCGGGCACGTGATACCAGTTCACCGGCGCCACGATCAGGATGCCGTGGGCGGCGACCCAGAGCGGATAGATCTCGTTCATCCAGTCGCCCACCTGCCCCAGCGAATAGTTCGGATAGCAGCTGCATGGCCAGTGGCAGAGCGGCATCGCGGTTGCGACGCAGGATTTGCAGGGTTGGATATTCTTGCCGAATTCCGAAGCGAGGCGCGAGAGATCGAGGATGTCGACGGCAAATCCCATCTCGGTGAAGACCGGCTCGGCCAACTTGACCAGGCGCCAGGTCTTGGACATCTCGCCGGGACAGGTGTGCTCGCTGCGGGCCGAGCCGTTGATGATCAGGATCCGCAGCGTCTCACTGGCATCGTCATGCCGTCGCTGCGCCGCAAGCACGGCGGCACGCGCCTCCAGCCAATCGACGGCAATGTCGTAATCGGGATCGGCGAAGCCTGCTCCCGCCTTGCGCGTCAGCGGCGCCTTGCGCGAATGGCTGTAAGCGTCCCAGGCGGCGCCGACGATGGCATCAAGCTCGCGTTGCAGGGGGGCAAAGGCAGGATCGACGAACTGGCTCCTGTAACGGCTCTCGAATTCTTCGCGCGACAGCCTGACGGGCGGCATCCCCTTGCGAATGTCGGCTTCCGTCATGCTGGCTCCTGGCAAAGTCGGGCGCGTTCGACCAACCCGGGGCGCAGCGGCTAGTTCCCGAATGCCTGTTGGCGAACGGCTTCCTGAGCCAGATCGAAATGCGCGATCCGCCGGTCCAGCCGCCATAGCTCGATGCGATGGACCAGCACGAGCGCGGCGGCCTCGCGTTTGGCCTGCTCGTCATCGCCGCAGACGAGATTGATGCATCCGAACACATGACCGTCGCGATCGATCTGGAAAGCGCGATAGTGCTTCATGCCCGGCATCGTCATCGATCTCGCCTGGGATGGGCGGGCGCGCTCAGCCAGTCCGTCAGGTTCGAGGTCACCTCGTTCTGCTTGGCCCGTTGCAGCAGCATCTCGCGCTCCCTACCGGGCGGCAGGCTGCGCGCACGTGCGCGGGCGTTTTCGGCGAATGCAGCCAGCCGCTCCTGGAGCGATTGGGTCTGTTTCCTGCGGTTGCGTTTGGCGGTCATTGTCGTTTCACAAATCATTTGGATGGAAGGAAATTGGCCCCGGCGGGAGGTCGGGCACCGGGGCCCAGGTTTCGTACCGGCTGGGGCGGCCCAGCCCGGCGATGTTTGTAGCTTCCGCCGCATCAGCGGGTTCCGGCATTTCAATAAGTTAACAATGCGTGATTTTGCTCGCGGCTACGCAGCAGGTTTGCGTCGCAGCGCAATTCGACTGCGCCGGAACCGAAATTCTGATTCGCATGTTCATGGGGGACTTGAAGGAGGATCATCATGGCGAAAGCAGCATGGAAACGGCCGGGCTCACCGATCGGCCGCAAAGGACCACGCAAGGCGCATCCCGCCTACAAGCGCCGCGCGCGCGAGCCGTGGACGCCTGCGGACGTGAGCAAGCTGAAGCAGCTCGCGAAAGGCAACACGCCAACCGGCGTCATGAGCATTAAGCTTCAGCGTCCGGCCGCAGCCATCCGCAGCAAGGCGCAGCGTGAAGGGATTTCGTTGAGGCCCACCAATCGCTCGCCGTATAACAGGCGAACCAAAGCCGCGAAGCGGCGTTGACGGAAGGCACCGCCGGGTGACAACCGGACGCAACGGGGACGATGGACGTGGTGCTCATTTTTCCGGTTTCTGCCCACGACACCAGCGCATCGGTACGCGCCGACATCTAACCTGTTCCCGGTGCGTGCAGCCCGGACCCGCGTCGCATTATTTGCGCCGCGGCCTTGCGCGCCAGTCTGCGCATGCCTCTGCGTGGTTCTAGTCGGGCGGCTGCAAGCCTGGTGATCGAAGCCATTCGCTCATCTGAGAGCCGGTCTCCGCTTGCCTCGCCTTGCGCAATATCTCGTCCCGTGCCGCTCCCGGCGGCAGCGCCTTGGCTTCTTCGCGCAGCCGCTGCGCTTCAGCGGCGAGGCGTATCTCCAGCGGATCCGTCTGCTTCGATCGATGCCGCATCAACATGAGGCGTTCTCCCTGATGATCGGGCAGAGCGCGCCGTTGCGTTCCCCATGGTCAGGCGCTAGCCACACCCAAACGGCGTGGGCGAACCATCAACGCTCCAGAAGCGGAGCGGTTGCCGGGTTCCGCAAAAAACCTGGCAGCAGATCGCCTAACCGGCACTCGATGTGAACTCGTCTTCCCGATTGTCACGATGAGCCTTCACCTCGGTGAGGACCATGGCGCTCTCCATGAGCGCAAGGCGCAGTTCACCCGCGGCCTGGCGGTGCTCGGCCGCAAGCAGTCGATGCTGCTCCCGCAGAGCGCGGCTGATGTCTATCGTGCCGGCTGCGCGGCAAAGGAGGGGATCGCGCATCGGTCCATGATAGGACGCCAGCGTGAAAGTGCCTTTTACGCAAGTTACTCAAAATGCGCCGCCGGCTCAAAATTCATGCAGGCACTAACTTGGATTAAGATCTTAACGGCGTTGCCGTGCCTGTCGAAATGAGCCGCTCGGAAGCGGGACGATCGACGCTTGGTTCGTGGAAGTTTGCGAAAGCCCGCGCGCTCACCAGTCGCAGACAGGACGGCGCCCCTACTTCTTGAGGACCGCCCCGGCGAGCTGCCATTCCAATTGATCACGGGCGAGATGTAGCTGCTTCCTGATCTCAGCGTTGAGAGCCCGCAGGCGGACACTCTCCTCAATTAGTCGTCCGTGAAGAACCTCCAAGCGGTTGATCAAGAATCAGTTTTCGGGGCGAGAAGGTCTTGGGGATTGCAAACTTTCGGGCTTTGACGGCCCAAAAGCTTGCAGTTTCATTTTTGAGGATTCCGTCGAATCACGAGTCGTGATTCCGTCGTCGCATCGGAGGGAGCGATGCGACCAAAGGAACGACGCGGGACGGGACAAACCGATCTTCTGCGCTCGCGGCTGGACGCGATCATCGATATGGGGCACCCGCTGGTGAAGCTGGCGGGGACAATCGACTGGTCGTTCCTGGAGCAGCGGTTCGGGGCGGTCTACGAGGACAAGCCGGGCCGGCCGCCATTGCCGACGCGGCTGATGGCGGGGCTGGCGATCCTCAAGCACACCTACGACCTCTCCGACGAGGTCCTGTGCGAGCGCTGGGTGGAGAACCCCTATTACCAGTTCTTCTGCGGCGAGGAGTTCTTCCAGCACCGATTGGTGTTCGATCGCTCTTCGCTGACGCGCTGGCGCCAGCGGATGGGCGAGGAGAAGCTGCAGGCTTTGCTGCAGGAGAGCCTTTCGGTTGCCACCAAGACCGAG
>NZ_JADPKU010000089.1:0-4768 GCF_023074095.1 Bradyrhizobium sp. 137 | reverse complement strand
CTTCACCGCCGACCAGTCGTTCCTCGATGCAGCGCCGCAGCACGCTCTCGAACACGCGACGGAAGAGATCGCTCTGCCGGAAGCGGCCATGCCTGTTCTTGGAGAATGTCGAATGATCGGGCACCACCCCGTCCAGACCGAGCCGGCAAAACCACCGGTAGGCCAAATTGAGGTGAACCTCATCGCATAGGCGCCGTTCCGATCGGATGCCGAAGCAGTAACCGATTAGGAGCATCCGGATCATCAGTTCAGGATCGATCGAAGGTCGGCCGATGCTACTGTAGAAGGGTGCCAGGTCCTGCCTGATCTCTTGCAGATCGACAAACCTGTCGACCGATCTCAAGAGATGGTCGGCGGGAATATGCTTCTCGAGCGAGAACTCATAGAACAAAGCAGCCTGTTCGACTTGCCGCTGCCCCATCATGATCTTCAGTCCTGCCAATTAGACAGACTGAATCACTGCTATCCTTGAGTCGCAACTGCCGCCTTTTTCAACAAAATCGGCCTGTTTCGGACATTACTGGTCCAGTTTGATTTCGCAGTGGCCTAATTTGAGTTCTGTATCGTTTGATACTTTGCTGGCCAACGCGCCTTGCTAGTCTTTCCCAAACAGAGGGGGACATGCATGGACCGGCTAAAGCACGCGCGGGGGCAGTTTGAAGCTCCGATCTGCCCTAATTGCCACATCGGCATGAGGTGATTTCGGTCCGAGTTGGTGCGAGACAATCCGCCGTCGATAATCGCTCACCTCTTTGTCTGCCCTAATTGCAAGCGCGCTCAGCGCCAGGACCGCGAGATCTCGCCAGTTTGCGTTTCTCTCGCCAAACTAGCGAGTCCGCGCCTTCGTGTAGTCGGCGGAAATAAGTAAGGCCGCCTCAGTTGGCGGCCTGTCCTGGTTCACGCTGCCGGCCCTTCATGCACTGTCCGTTCTTCTTCGATTTGCTGACCATGCAGGTGGAGATCGCCTCGTGTAGGGCGCGCATATCCAGCAATCTTCCCGGAACGATTTAATAACCTTCCGCAGCTAAATTCGTACTGCGGGGGCTGGTCGAAAAGGACCAGGCAATGGCGCAGCGGAAAGGTGAGGCATCGAAACCAAACTGGGTCATCGAGTACGGAGGCATGTCCGTTGAATGTGGGGATGAGGCCGGTGCAAAGAAGTTGGCAGCCAAGCTCCGCAAGAAAGGCTATCGGCTAACGGCCCGAACGGCGGAAGGTGTATCGCCCTCTTGGCGCATTCACCCCGAGGAGCTTGACGAGTGGCTAAGCCGGAAATCGAAAGGCAGGAAATAGGCTAGCTGGCCGTTGAGCCCAAGCGCAACTAGGGCGCGCCAACGTCCTCCAGGCGATCGAGCGGTACGATCGAAGGGGACAGACGCATACACTTACTCCAATACAGTTGCGGAGAGACGGCTTCGGCTACTGGGGGGAGCTGGAGGGATGGTGCCGGGGCCGCTCGGCAGGGAGCTAGCGGGACTCACAAGCGACCCATGGCGGCCTTTGTTCCTCAGGAATCCGCGCGGTGCCCCAAGATCGCGAGCCGGGGATTGCCTCGCTCGAAGTCTGGCCGGACGTCGGCGCCGCGGCTGCCGCAGCTTAGACAGAGTACCTCGCAAATTATCGATCCCTAGCGTTGTTGGTCGAGCGAGAACTACTGCAATGAGGGATCAAACTCCAACAGGCGGATACCGGCCTTTTTGGCCTCCAGCAAGTCTCCCACGGCCACACAGTTGGCGATGTAGGCTGCAAAGGACTGAACATGCGGGACAGCCTGCATGACCCCCCTTGCAAGCTTGCGCCCCTGCTCGAAGCGCCCCTGCTGCGGCGAAAACTGAGAGGATGGTCCCCTTGGCAATTCCGTTGGTGTCACGAACGGCAACGGGATTGTCGTGGCCACCGTTGACTACGATCGTGACCGGCTCGATGGACCTGGCGCCGTGGTCGTCCGTAACTGCGACGTCGTATGTCTCACTCAGTGACTCACCGGCTGCAAGGAAATCGAAATAGTGATCAGCAGTGCCGAAATTCCATGAAATTTCTCCAATATTTCCGTTCGTGCTGTCGCTCAACGGTGCGGCTTGAACAGCATGGATGAGTGCTTCTGAGGTAGCAGCCGGGAGCGTCGTCGATGAGGCTGTTCCGTCGGCATTCATCCATTGGTGGAAGATTGTTCAAGCACTGCACCTACCTGATGCGTGTCTGAGAGGTCCCTATCGGTAAACAAGAGGTTGCCATTTGTCTGATCTAAATCATTGCTGCCGTTCCTACCGGCGAGTTCGGTAATCCCATGCGAAGACACGTTATCGGTGGCAAGCCAGGGAGCATGGTTGCCATTTACTGATTGAGAAGCTAATGCATTCGCGAGATTTGAGCCTATGAAAGCATTCACCGGCTGGCGCTACTTGAATGGAAAATGAAGCAAGACCCGGGTCTCGCAGCGGCAGGAGTTGTTCTGCGTCCTGTTACAGCTCGTCCGTTTACGCGCGAGCGCCTATCTCCGCCTCGCTGTACGAAGACATAAACATTTGCAAATTTGGCTACCCATTGCGCGGTGGCGGGCCCTTCCACAACAGGGATCGCAAGAGCGCAGGCACGAGTTGAAGCCCCAAAAGGACTAGGAAATAAATCGTACAACAGCTCACTGAAGCCAGACGGCACGTAGCAACGACTCGCATCGAGCCGAACGAAGCGAGCAGGGTCTCTCGAAATAGTTCGTTAGCTTCTGTGTGCCTACTCTTAAAGGGTGCCGCGTACCGCCGATTGCGGCACATGGAATGGGAATGCCGGCCCCGGCTGTTTACCCCATCCTGCGGCTGGGGCCGTGTTTGAACTTGCTCAGCATCGTTCAATCGGACCAAACCATGCTTAGAGGCATTGCTATCGCGCTATTTGGGACGGCATCTTTTCTCAGCTTGGTCGAGCGCTCTTCAGTGGGCGCAATACTGACGCGGCGATCAGGCTGATCCGGGAGATCGGCCGTGGGTTTGGCTTATAGTCCCGGCGGTCATTTGCCAGAGCAACTCCCGACGTCCGGCGCGGTTGAATGACCAAGCTCGCGCTCATCTTGAAACGCGTGCCAACAACAGGCCTGTCTGTCCTCTGAGCGATCATGCGTAAATCCGAAGTCTCATTGTGAACCGACGAGACGTTTCTCTGCGTTCGATTTACCCGTTGTCTTTGCTGTGACGAACTGAACTCCGACGTGAGAACCATCTACCCAAATTAGCTCGCAGCGCCGAAATGCCAGACCCGTCGAGGACAGAACCAAGAAGAATTCCTGTGCTTTCAGCGGATCTGTTGACCCCTCGACTTCAAGCTTGGCACCGGTTGCAGAGGCGTCGACAAGAGTGCAGCTTCGTCGCCACGTCCCATCGACACCCATGATGCTGACCGTATGCTTGTGTTCAAAGCGAACACGGTGCGCCTTTCGATTGTTTTCCATCATCTGCAATCCCCAATCTCAAATTAGTTTCTCCAAATAAATGCGCCGCCTCCCTGCGCGTCTCTGCAATAAGCAAATCGATCTTCGCCGACTGAGCCAGTAGAGTCGTTTTGGCCGCTTCATTTAGTTGTCTGTCCCACCATCAATCGGATGGAGCTACTCGCAAGTTCAGAAATGAAGACATCCCGAGCGAATGTCATCTGTTGTTTGAATGTCGAGAGCTTGAACCTGCGACAACAGAGTGGCGACGTTCGGCACAATGCCGGGCACTCTCTGGCATGAGGGACTTGTCTCAGATTTCGCCTCGTATGGCTGCGGAATTTTAGCACTGAGGACATCTTCGCAATTCTCAATGACGGATCGGCATGGCCTTGCCGAACATAAAAATAGGAGACGATGAAAAATAGAGCGATACGCAAATGCAACGGAGCAGGCCAACTGGGACTAGCCTTGCCATTATGACGATGACCAGGCCGACCATCTGTAGAATGTCGTGTCCGAGAATTTACGCCGAAGCGGTTGACGTTGCCCCCAAGTTTTATCCAGTCCTGAGTTCGCCCCGGCTGTTGGATTTACCCGAATGGGCGGTGGTAGCGACGGGAGCTGGTGCGGAGCCATCGGCATAGCGCAGCGCCAGATCCCGTCGCGGGTTGCAGGTGAAGGCAAACTCCGATGGTGTTTTCCATCCGAGTTGCGAGTGAGGTCGCGTATCGTTGTAGTCGGCCCGCCAATGTCCGAGTTCGACCCGGGCCTGGGCCAGCGACGTGAACAGCGTCTCGTTCAACAATTCGTCTCGGAGACGGCCATTGAAGCTTTCGATGAAGGCATTCTGCGTCGGCTTGCCGGGCGCGATGTAATGCCAGGCGACGCGGCTCTGATCGGCCCATGTCAGGATGGCGTTGCTGGTCAATTCGGTGCCGTTGTCGCTGACCACCATTTTGGGCTTGCCGCGCTCGATGATCAGCCGGTCCAGCTCCCGCGCCACCCGCGAGCCCGACAGCGAGGTGTCGGCCACCAACGCTAGGCATTCGCGCGTGCACTCGTCGACCACGGTCAGGATGCGGAAGCGGCGGCCATCGGTGAGCTGGTCCGAGACGAAGTCGAGCGACCAGCGGTCATTCGGCGCTATAGGCACCACCATCGGCGCCCTGGTCCCGAGCGCCCGCTTGCGGCCACCACGGCGACGGACCGCGAGCCTCTCTTCCTGGTAGAGCCGGAACAGTTTCTTGTGGTTGACCAGATAGCCCTCCCGCCTGAGCAGAACATGCAGGCGCCGATAGCCGAAGCGACGGCGCACCTCGGCAATCGCTCTCATGCGTTGGCGTA
>NZ_JADPKU010000084.1:0-5260 GCF_023074095.1 Bradyrhizobium sp. 137 | reverse complement strand
CGCCGGCGGCGTCGCGGTGATCCGCGTCGGCGGCGCGACCGAGGTCGAGGTGAAGGAGCGCAAGGATCGCGTTGATGACGCGATGCATGCGACCCGCGCCGCGGTCGAGGAAGGCATCGTCCCGGGCGGCGGCGTCGCCCTGCTCCGTGCCTCCGAGCAGCTCAAGGGTCTGCGCACCAAGAACGACGACCAGAAGACCGGCGTCGAGATCGTGCGCAAGGCGCTCTCCGCGCCCGCTCGCCAGATCGCGATCAACGCCGGTGAAGACGGCTCGGTGATCGTCGGCAAGATCCTGGAGAAGGAGCAATACGCCTACGGCTTCGACTCGCAGACGGGCGAGTATGGCAACCTCGTCAGCAAGGGCATCATCGACCCGACCAAGGTGGTCCGCGCCGCGATCCAGAACGCTGCCTCGGTGGCGGCGCTGCTGATCACCACGGAAGCCATGGTCGCCGAGCTGCCGAAGAAGAACACCGGCGCGCCCGCGATGCCCCCGGGCGGCGGCATGGGCGGCATGGACTTCTGATCCAACTCTCTGTAAAACGCGATCCCCGGCAGAAAAATGCCGGGGGTCATTTTTTGCTCGCGACTTTTTCAGTTCGTTGTTCTGATCTCGCGCTATGCGCTCTGCGGAAATGACGATCAGCAGTTGCTAGACGTTCCGCTTGGGGTTTTGCGAGTCCGCTGGTAGGCATGTCACCGGGAGGACGAGCGGGTGATCGCCATTCTGCACAGTCTTTCCCTGCGGCCTCGACGTCGGCGGCTGGTCAAGGCGAACACCTGAGAACGCCCGGTCGCGGTAGCCACCCATTGGCGCTACTGACTTAAATAGCATTGGTCCCCGCGCCTATCCATCGCTGTAAACGGATGCGCGAGCTAGGTGGTGGTCCCCGGGAAGAGCGATCCTCATCTCTCGTAATTTGGTCCGATCTGTTGCACCGTCCACAATCAGAAGAAGAACATCGCCAACTCAATCGAGACGGAAGACCTTTCGCCCAACCGCTACAATTTCCCGGTCGGTCGGAGGATTACTTGTCTCGACGTGCAGGGTGAGATCCGGCCTGTTCACTCTCAGGAAGTTCATCAGCTCGGTCTTCTCGGTTCCCGGTCCGATGATCAGCAGATCAGTGCAGCTACTCAGCGCCCGACCTACCCTGACGACAAACGTCGGATCGTCATTCACGGCAGAGCCAGTATGCGCTTTGCAATCAAGACGCTGGGGCGCCAAATGCGCGCGTACGGCCGTCGCGCTGACGCCCGTTAAACCTATGGAGAATATCTTAGCAATGAGGTGGTCGATCCACACGACCGCGTGCGAATGAATCTGAGTTGTCATGTCGCTCATGAATGGATTCCATTGTATTTCGTGATTCACCTGTCCGTCGGAGCGCAAGCCCGCACGCACATTTCCTGCGGCTGACGATGCCAATCATGGCTCAAGTGATCAGCGTGAACCGACTCGCTACGTTGATGTAGCCGGGAACAGATCGCGTTGACCGTGAGCGCTTTACAGGTCCAAAACCTCATGCCGCACGCTGCCTCTTGACGATCGAAGGCTTGTGCATTCTCCGCTCCATGTCGCCCACTGCTCCGAGATGGAATTAACGCACCATTGCGAATGCTCGAGCGCAACGAAGGAGAGCTCTTGTGGCTGTGAGAGTTCTAGATATTCAGGTTTGCGAAGCCATCCCGCCGGACGCGGGATGGCTGGAGTGAAGCCATAGAGCACAACGACATCCCGCAGTGGCGGGTCATGACAAACACGGATGCGGCCTGGTCACTGATCTCTCCGACCAAACGCGCTGATGCTGACAAGCCGCCATTTGCACTGGCGACCTTAACGAACTCGCCCGTCAACCGCACTCAATCCACAAGCCGCCTGGATGCATAGGTGTATTCGAGTGCCAGCCGTCGCGCGTATCCGTAAGATTGGCGGTCGCGCTATGTCCGCCGTCGAATACTCCTGCTCGAAGAAGCTTATGGCGCGCATGGCGCCGGCCGCATGTACTTTGGCTTCATTATCCCGCAGCACGAAGGGCGCCGCCACGGCATGGGTCGGCTCCCCACGGAAGACCTCGCGCGCTCGAACGAGCGGCTGAGCGCGCTTGAGCTCCTTCAAGAGGAAAGGGCAGCCAACCTGCGTCAGGGTCCGTTCTCCCCAATCCCGTGCAGTGAGGACCGTGTGGCGGTCGACCCAGCTGACGGCCTGCTTTCCCTCCAGAAGAGCGAAACCGGTCGTGACGAAAGCGTTGGTGTCCGGGTCGAACTCTCGGACGAGCACAGCGTCCTTACCGCCATCAGAAAATTGGACGAGGCACAGGCGCACTTGGGGCGGCAGGCAGGTAGCGCCTTTAAAGACCCAGCTTTTCTTACCCGCGACCGCCAGCGCGTCAATATCGAGGATGGTCTCCCAGTGCGGGTCCTGGCCGCGATAGCTGTCAAGCGTAGTACGCCGCCAGATGCCGCGCACGTGGTTCTCGTCCTGCGAGAAATTGCTGAGACCCCGGCGTTCCAACGAAACATAGGAAATCCGGTCTTTGGCCTGAAGGATGCTGATGGCCTCCTCATAGAAGCGGCGATTGCGGGGATCTGATTGGAGCGCGCCGAGCGTCTTGTCATTCTCGGCGCGGGCCAAATCCAGTGCGCGTGGCTCTTCGATTTCCTCGAGGCAAAGGAAGGAATCGTCCACCCGGGCCGCAGCGGCCCACTCCTGGGGCACCGCCGTGAAGGACAAACACGTCAGCGAGAGCAACACGGCGGCGAGGAGCGAGTGTTTCATGGGAGTGGTCCTGGGCTGGGTGGGCCGCCCGGCTCGCGCGACTTGCGAGCTGGCCGAAAGCGGACAGAAGACGTACATTCGGTTTCGACAGCGGTCATGGGCGGGACTGTGCCCGCCGGTCCGAACGAAGCAAGCAGCGTGCCGCCTGAAAATTGGCGGTTCTCCAGTCGCTCGGTCGCGCCCCTTGGCTCAAACCTGACAATGCAGTGTTAGCTTCGAAAGTATTGTGATGAGCTTTACACTACTCACCGATGGAGCAGAGGTGCCCTGCTCTGGCATTTCACAGACCGGTCCGTAATCGCGCTAGAAACATTTATGGCGCGCCTAACTTGCAACGGCACGTGCTCAAGAAAGGCCCTCGCGCGGAGAATTTGCCGCTGCTGGTGCAGCGAGCGCGAGCACATGTCAGCACGGCGCGTCATAATGCGGAGGGTCCAGTGACAAGCCCGCCGAGACGCCAGTCGTTCTCGCAATTCGCAGGCATTGCACGAAGTGACTCGCACTCCGCGGGATCGATCATAATCATTTGCAAGCGCAACGCACCCTTAGGCCCACATACCCAATCACCTGCGCAGGTTCCGTCGGGTAACAACAAGAACTGGCTCCACCGAATCAAGCACAGGCTCTCGACTTTCGTCAAAATCGTCAGGGCAGCGTCTCTTGGTTGTTCATTAAGAGCGGCCACCAATGGTGATCCGCTACTCACCGAAACTCCGAGATCGATGGGGCGTGCCAGGGAGAGGTTGGTCTTACCGGCGGGCAACAAAACCCGGCTCGGCCACACAGGGCGGGCCAATTATCAATGCCTTCAGGGTGACTGCCCAGAACGGCATCAACTTCTCCAACGCTCATCATACCGTGGACAGTTCCGGGTACCCAGTGACGGAATACATCCGCCACAGCCTCAGCCGCGAAGGCAAACTCACGGTGCGGGCCTCAAAGCTGGTGGCCGGGCCGGCCAAGATCGTGAACCAGGGGGAATTGGTCTGCGAACTGCGGGACGGCGCGAAGTTCGTCTAGAAATTGGAATGAGGCTTGAGCCGTTCTTAGCCGCGTCGGAATGTGATAGGTATCCCATTCGGCACGCACCGATGACAACTTCGATCGGGCTACATTACCTGAGGAGCGCTAGTGACCAGGATGCCCACTTCGTTCGTGCTCACCGCTGCCTGCGCACATCGATGGATTCCGGCGCTAAGGCCGTTCGCGCGGCTCCGCGTTCGCTCCACTCATCCTAATCTAGTGGATCGCATGCCGCCTGAAGAACGGCTGTTTGGGAGGCGGTGACGTTGTCTCGAAATCCTGATCAGGTTGCCTAACGACCCTTTAGAACTCCTTCTCGGAGCCATTTTGGATAACGCTCATCGCGGTGTCATCAAGCGCAACGAGAGGCGCTAGGGCGAACACATCTGCGCAACTGAGTTGGTGCAACTCCATAGGTAAGGCGCTGGGTTAGCGCTGGTTCCGCAGCGAGGCGGAGCCCGAAGCGACGAGACAGCGTAGAGCAGCACACGAAGAGGGAAAACATGTGTGACGACTGCCTCCCGAGCTTGCCTTATCCGATGACGCCGTCTCGCCGTTCGCTATGCTGTTCACGGCTTCGGCGGCGGGCATGCTGCTGGGCGGTAGGATTGCGGGCGCCATGGAGGCAGCGGCGCCGCCAAAACCGGACAACCTTCTCACGCCGGACGCTTCGCTGAAGCGCCTAATGGAAAGCAATGCGCGCTACGTCCAGGACCTATCACGACGCATCCATATGCGGCGGTCCTAACTTGCGCCGATTCACGTATCGCACCCGAACATGTTTTCAATAGCGGACTTGGCGATCTGTTCGTCTGCCGTGTCGCTGGTAATTTCGCCAACGATGAAATGCTCGCCAGCATTGAATATGCGGTGGCCGTGCTAAATACGCCGGTGGTCCTGGTACTTGGCCACGATCTCTGCGGCGCCGTCGGTGCTACGATCGAGTCCTTAAGAGAGGGCAAGTCTTTGCCTGGGCACATTCCATCTCTCGCCGCCGCACTTGCGGCCGCGGTAAAAGCGTCTTCCCAGGAAAGCGGGGATGCACTCGCAAATGCGATCCGGCAAAATGTAGTCGACAACGTCAATAAACTCAAATCGGCGGCTCCGATTTTAAATTTAGCAATCGAGCAGAATAGGCTGAAGGTCGTCGGGGGTCTTTATCGGCTCGACACCGGCCGCGTCGAATTGGTAAGCTGACCGTCATCAGGGCGTTAACTTCTGAGCAGTGCCGTTTGAAGCGACAAGGTTGAAAGGTTGTTGTCTCTGCCGCCGAGTCGACCAGATCCTGGCTCGGAGGGACAGATCTTACGCCGCGCGCCGGCGCAGCGCGTTCACGGCGTGTCGCGCGCCATGGAAAATTGCCCCCTCAGCGTCACGAGGAATTGCCCCCTCCTCGGATAGCTGGGGAGAGAGTGAATGAAGCAGGAACGAATCACTGAAGGCTCGTCGTGGATTGAT
>NZ_JADPKU010000070.1:0-5377 GCF_023074095.1 Bradyrhizobium sp. 137 | reverse complement strand
TGCATTCGCCGCAGCAGCGTGGCGAGGATTTGAGCGATCTGGGTTTGCGTCGCGGTCGATAGATTCGGCCACAGGCGCGGAATGTCGGCCGTCGGGCGGCCGGGTGGATTTGCCAACGTCGGCAGTGGTCGATACGCAACGCGACCTGGAAGCGGTCGGTGGGTCATCGCGAATCACCTTCTCGTCGAGAAGGCTGAGACTCGCGCTCAAATGTTGCATCAATGGGATCAGCGTACGTGCACTGATGCGCGGCAGATCGGCGGCGTTCGGGTGGGGCGTGATCGGCGTTCTCGGCAAGATCCGTCGACGCGATCCGAACCGCCCGCGGCCGGCCGTCCGGCAGCGCAACAACGACGTAGGCAGGACCGCGCCCCGACCGCTCCTTGAGCACCTCAAGCGGTGCCCAAACAGAAAATGATGCGGGTCGGTGATCGTGACGTGAGACACGACCCGCTCAAGAATAGGGGTACTCTGACGTGTTCGGCGATCCCACTCTCGGTGACGCGATATTGGATCGCATCATTCACAATGCCCACCGCCTCGAGCTCAAAGGCGACAGCCTGCGCCGGCAGGCCAGCGAAAGGAAAAAGACGTGAACTACCTCACGCGCGATCGTCCCGCCGGCCCACAGGCCCCTCCCGCGCGCGTCGCTGCGTCGCTCGTGGGGGCACTCCGCGCCGCGCACGGGGCCCTCCCAGGGACCGCCGGGACGATCTCCAAACCAATCGCCAACCTTGACCAGGAGACAATTTCCAGCACAGATGCAATCGTCAGTCGTGTCCGCTTTCGAACCTGATCACGATCACTGGAATCCGTGATCACCATCGTCTGGAACACCTGATCACCATCCCTGGAATGCGCACTGAATTCGGAAGGCGCCAAGCCAACCCCACCGATTCCTAATTCTTGGACCGCCATTAGCGTCTTAAGCACGGCGTCGAACAGTCGACAGTGCGATGACGCATCGAGAGCTTGGACGAGAAGTGGACGCAAAGGAGGCCTCGCGCGGACAATTTTCTCGCTCTGAAACCCTGCGGCTAACAGTACGAACCAAGCCGGCCTACGAAACACCTTGGCGCGCCGCTGAACACGCAAGCTTTAGCTGATTTTTTTACCGTCTTCGGCGGGGCGAGCACGCGGTCCAGAGAGTCTTGCGCGTATCCCCAAGGTCCTCCTTATGCATTCGCCAGCTTTCAATCCTAGTTCGCTCATTTTCTCGGTTCTGTTGGTGAAGAGAAGCAAAGATGTCTGATGCAGTAGGTAGTTTCTTTATTTCCAGGAGACCTGCCTTACCCTAGAATTGGTAGCGCGACTCGCCTGGTGTTTGCTGTATATTTGGCCTCGGGACGAATGGTTCGCGACTAGAGCGTCGCAATTGGTTGCCGCGATCTGCAACGATCATGCGAGATGGCCGTGACAGTTCTCTAAACGTGGTACGGATCCCGCCATTGCTGAAGCGTCCAAGAACGGAACTGCAGATGCCAAGTCCGACAGACGATCCACTTATTCCACCAACACCCACAAATTCCACGTACGGGTGCCTCGCCGGACCGGTGCAGTTCGCGCTTGGAAGCGACAAGCGAGCTAGGCCGACAATCCCGACCAACGACCACTTTTGCGCTTGGCAGCGCTGCGGCGGCGAACGTTCAGTGTCGTGCTCGCGGCGCACCTTGTGGGCGCAAGAAAAGTGCAGCAGATCTAAACAGACAAGGAGCCATGGCGCCGTGCTGCTCGAAGCTAGCGGACAACTCAAAGGCGGGCACACTAGCAAGCCTCCCCAGCTATCTCTCGCATCCGAAACGGCGATGCTCTCTCGTCAACAGAACACGCAGTGACCGATCCGCTCACGCTGTGCGACGAGACGATTGATTACCAGATGATGAAGTTGCAAACTCATGGTCAATGGTTATGAAGCTTGTTGAATATCTTTCCGGAAGCTCCACCGGATCGAGGGTCTTTGTTGGCAAGAATCGTTTTGGAGATTGGGTCGTCCGCGAACAGAACGGCATTTTTGGTGGCTTGTTCGCGAGCCGGGAGCAAGCGCTCAAATACGCACTCTGCGAGAATGGCCAACATCCAGAAGCTATCCTCGAGGTATCTCGCGAGATCGAACTCGATATTCCCCACGATCCGCAGAGACGCGCGGTCTGCCGATCGGCATAGTTGAGAAAGGTTCTTCTTTGCTGCAGCCCTTGCAAGCAGACTGCCACGCCCTTATGTGGGGATGCAGATTGGCTGTAGGGCGAACACGAGCAGTGAAACAGGGACCTCGAGCTTGCGCCTAGCGGACGGGAACAAAGTCGGATCTTCGTTGGCCGCTGTCACCGCCGGGGTCACCCGTGGCTGTAGCCCCGAGGGATTCCTGAACACACCTTCTTTGAGCCTCGCCAACCAGGATTGCGGCGAACGGTAGCCTCTGGCCAAAGATCATTTATCGGCTATTGCCGAAAAGCACTGCCGACACAGTGTCGTTCACTTGCGTACCTTTATCGCGTCCAATATGTCTTGACGGCTCTCGAGAAAGCCTGCGAACACATCGACGATGAACTCGGCGTCCGCGCGAGTCATAGGAGTCGAGATCGAAGCGGTAGCCTGCGGTAGAATGATGCTGTTTTCAGCAAAGAAACGCGTGAGCTGCTTCATTAGGGTTGTTCCAGCAGGCGTGGGATAGCTATCGCGGTAGTCGTTCGGGGGTTGCGCTCGCGGATGGATGCGGAATAGTGAGGCAGCTCCGGTCACACATAGCGGCGCATCCGTGGCTGAGATAGCTCGGCGAATCCCATCCCGGACAATACCTCCAAGGATCTCAAGATGTGCAAAAGCCCCTTGATCGAGATGCTGCATTGCAACCAACCCCGCTGTCATGGATAGAGGATTGGCGGAAAACGTACCGCCTTGCGGAAGCAATGGCCGCCCCGCCGAGGCATCGAATACCTTCATTACGTCCTCGCGACCGCCGATTGCTCCTATTGGCAAACCTCCACCGATGATCTTGCCCATCGTGATGACGTCCGGAACAAGGCCGTAACGTGCGGAAGCCCCCTGAAAACTCTGCCTAAGATTGAGGACCTCATCAGCAATCACAAGAAGCCCGTTCTTGCGGGCAGATTCCTGCACCGCCGCCATGAACTCAGGTTTTGGCGCAACGAGGCCACCGCGGCTCGGCATCGGATCCAGAATGACGGCGGCAAGATCGTGCGCATTCGATGATATTAAGCGGCGTACGCCTTCAACATCATTGAATCGAACCACAACCACTTCATCGAGCACGCTCGCAGGCATACCGCGATATAAGGCATTGGGCTTGGGCTCGCTTTTGTCACCCCAACTGTCCGGTGTCGCCGCTTGACTGACCTCAGCCCAGTCATAGGCGCCATGATAGGCGCCCTCGAGCTTGGCAATCTTCGAACGTCCGGTGAAGGCCCGCGCAGCTTTGATCGCAAACAGCACGGCCTCAGTTCCCGTATTGACGAAGCGGACACGATCAACCTGCGGAATGCGGCCGCAAAGTAGTGCAGCGAGTTCGATTTCGCTCTCCGTCGGATTTGCGAAGCAGCTGCCACGCTGAAGTTGATGGGTTAGTGCTTCGACAACGGGGCCGAAGGCATGCCCATGGATCAACGTCGTAAAGTTGTAATTGAGGTCGAGAAACCGGCGGCCATCGACATCGAACAGGTAGCTGCCTATCCCACGCTCGATATAGAGCGGAGTCGGATCTCGCTCAATGGTTACCCGCGAAGTGCCGTCAGGGAAGACAAGCCGCGCCCGGGTAAAGCTTTCGTTAGACCGCTGCCCAGAATGCGGGCATCCGGCCGCTTGAGCGGAACCTGCAATCTCCTGGTTCACAATACCCTCATTTCTTTTGCCATTTTGCTGAGGTGAGCAGAGCAACACTTGTCACGTTGCCATACTTGCGGGCCCTCCTATTGGGCGAGTCGTCGGGGAGTGCTGGAGGGCTTCCCTGGATTGACACCTGGCCAACTTGAGCATTGCGGCTCCTGAATTAGCTTAGACTAGGTTAGATGCCCTCGTACCGAACCGCCGACATTCAGCGTGTGCCCTCACCCTCATAATTCGGCACGTCCTCATTAAACTGGCGCCGATGGTGGCGAGGTGCTGGGCAGGCGCGCCTCGCGGGTGCGTCGCGATAGCCGCTTCGGGATTGCGGGGGAGCATCATCACCTGGCGGCTGCGTAGTGGCGAGCTCGGCTGGCGCCCTCAGTTTAGCTGCATCACAGCATTCAGGGCGAGTTGCTGACTTACCGTACACATCCAATAAACGATCGAGATACTACCTACTCTGGTGAGAATAGTGCCTTTAACTATTGAGAACGGAGTCGCTACCAATCAACTTGGAAGTGACCCCGAACAAAAAAAGTCCGCTATTTGTTTTCTGCAGCAGCGGTCGGCAAATTCGCACTTCCGACAATAGTTTTGTCTTCGGCCGCTAAGTTTAGCCTTGCGCTAGATTTCGGTCAGCACGCCAACGCTTGCATCGGATGGATGAAGAGAGTGAAAAGCTGTACGGCGTCCGAGATCCTGTTGAGCATCATTTCGACCGCCGGCTTGGGTGATCGCCAAGCGGCCTTTGTCGGAAGTCGGAAGCCGGCCTTGTACCCGCCTTTCCGGAACACGTACAAGCAAGCATATTCGTTCGATCAGAAGCAGTCTAACTCTGAAGCCCGCACACTGCTATGACAGATGGCACGCCATGTACTTCGTGTGTCCGCACAGCACACAACTCAGCGCACGGATCGAACTGTTGCCTAACTGCGCCGCGGTTTGATGCCATGAGTAGTCGTCCGTGAAGAACCTCCAAGCGGTTGATCAAGAATCAGTTTTCGGGGCGAGAAGGTCTTTGGGATTGCAAACTTTCGGGCTTTGACGGCCCAAAAGCTTGCAGTTTCATTTTTGAGGATTCCGTCGAATCACGAGTCGTGATTCCGTCGTCGCATCGGAGGGAGCGATGCGACCAAAGGAACGACGCGGGACGGGACAAACCGATCTTCTGCGCTCGCGGCTGGACGCGATCATCGATATGGGGCACCCGCTGGTGAAGCTGGCGGGGACAATCGACTGGTCGTTCCTGGAGCAGCGGTTCGGGGCGGTCTACGAGGACAAGCCGGGCCGGCCGCCATTGCCGACGCGGCTGATGGCGGGGCTGGCGATCCTCAAGCACACCTACGACCTCTCCGACGAGGTCCTGTGCGAGCGCTGGGTGGAGAACCCCTATTACCAGTTCTTCTGCGGCGAGGAGTTCTTCCAGCACCGATTGGTGTTCGATCGCTCTTCGCTGACGCGCTGGCGCCAGCGGATGGGCGAGGAGAAGCTGCAGGCTTTGCTGCAGGAGAGCCTTTCGGTTGCCACCAAGACCGAG
>NZ_JADPKU010000118.1:0-5523 GCF_023074095.1 Bradyrhizobium sp. 137 | reverse complement strand
CGGTGCGCGCCTCCTGGTTGCCCCCGATCGCGATCGCTGGAAATAGCGATCACGATCGGCTGGAAATGGTGATCACGATGCTCTGGAATGGGTGATCACGATGGTCTGGAATCGGTGATCACGATCGGCTGGAACGCGCAGTCTGTGGCCCCTCTTGCAGGGTTCACTTGTAGGCAACATCAATCACGACGGCAAAGCTGATGTACCATCGCACTTCACGGTTGCCATCGCAAAGGTTTCGGGGGCGATCTTGAGGGCCACCTACGACAAGACCAGCTACTATCACGACCTCGTGCCGGCGTAGGCGCGTCGCTGGAAGAACACGGCGAAGCTTCCTACGAATGAGCCTATGCCGTGACCAGCAGCATAGCCCGCAACCGCGATTGCGCAGGCCTGTCACGCTGGCCGAAACCGCTGGCTTCACTGAACGGCCATTGGGTGCCCAACGCCCCTGTAGCTCGGGTCCGGCGGAACGCGGAATCGCGAGACGCAGGGGGGCGAACTCGCCGAAGCGGCTCGATAGGATCTGAGCGACCAGCTGGATGAGCAGATTGGTGGGGAGGCTTTCGGGATGAAGCCGCCGCGCTTGTGATTATCGACCAGGCCGGCGGGGACGGCCAGGCGCCGAGTGCGCCCTCGTCGCGACCGGGCTGATGGACACCGCCGAGAAAGGCACCTTGGCCTACATGTAGTTCCTACCCATGCAACCGGTGAAGCAGCGCCTGTGCTACGGCGATCGAGTGGCCGAACTGTGCGGAGATGGGCGGATTCTTAGGCCGTGGGGCCGCACCTGCTCTTCAATCGCTGCGACCGATGCCTCGCGCGGACAAGCGTGGACAGCCGTGGCATATGGCGCGACAATCAGGATGAGAGCGCGTATTGCCGTATTGCCGCATGTAGCGATGTTCCCGATAGACCTATTGTTGCCTCATCTATTTTGCTCCCTGGCCAAGGGAGCGAAGGAAGCCGGTCGCACAACTGATCGACATTGCAAGCGCGCCGATGTCGCGCTCGGTCCTCGGCCGAGCGCTTGCAAAGCCAACAGACCGGTGATCGGGCGGGGTCAAGGCCGTCAGCCGCCGAAGGCGGTAGTGCATCGCGCCAGCCATGAGCACGGTCGTTCCTCCGTCGAGCAGCTGGGGGCTTTCCGGTGATGTGACGATCACGTCGGTTTGTGCCGCGTTTTCCCCGGAGCCAAACAACAGTGCGCTTGCTTGCTCGCTGCGCCACAATTTGAGACGACGTTGAAGAGTTCGGAGTACTTTGCAATCCGTTTGAAGTATGAACAGGGATGCTGCGTCGTAGAGCACTTGCTACAGAGCGAGGGCGCTGCCGGCCGCTTTGCTCACGAGCGCATCGAAGCGCCCGGTCGATCGTCGCTGCACTCATGGACAATAACCTAGAGCGAATCTCAGTCGCCAGGTCGATATGGCGCCGCTCCATCGATTCGATCAAGATCGGCAGCAGGACTTTCAGACGCTTGCGGCACACCCGGTCTGCGGCCTCCCAAAGCAGTATAAGCGCATATCTCTCCTCGTCTTGGTAGATCCGCCGACGATTGCGGCGCCCCGCTGTCTGGCCGTCAGGGTCGCAGCGCAGCAACCGCATCGCATGCTTCCGATGGAAGCCCGTTATCGCGACGAACTCGTCGAGAATGCGGCTCCGTGACGGTCGCGCTGTTCGTCAGCGGCGTCGAGGCGTTCGGCCTGATCGGCCAGCGTTTCGACCTCGACGGCGCGCTACGGACGCAGATCGAAGGCCTCAACGCCTCGCTCGTTAGCTTCGTCGTGGTAATCGCCCTGTTCGCAATCGTCTGGCTGGTCTCCGTTCTCGCCTATCGTGTTGCATTCGAGCGCGCCAAGCCGGTGTTCTGGAATGTGTCGATGTCGAGCTGGCATGAGTTGGCTGCCTGGGTGGGCGATGCGGTCCCCTGTCGGCAATCGGCGCATGCGTTGCATGCTTTGACGGCCGCCGCGCTTGGGTGCAGGATGCGCGCGTTCTGCACAAGTTGTCGACGACCCAAAGGTGACCCGCCGCGATGGGGGAGAGAAGCGGTCAAGCGTCTGCCGCGGCGTCTCACGAAGCCGGCGTGGACGACGCGGCTCTTGGTGTTTTGCCGATCGGGGCTGCGGGCCGGGGCTTGCCGCGCAAGGCCCGCCCCGCGTGCGGGCGCGTTGCTGGAGGGAGTGCCGGGATTGATTGCGGCGTAACACTCCGGCGAAGGCAAAGCCGACAAGTCTTTGCCTAGTCGATTGCGCGCAGACCTCATCGACGGTTCACGCGGCAGCTTTTCGGAGCAGGTGCTTGAGCTCGGCAAAGACCTGTTCGATCGGGTTCAGCTCGGGCGAGTATTTCGGCACCAAGAAGAGTTTGGCGCCTACCAAACGGATGAGTTGGCGAACGGCATTGCTCCTGTGGCTACCGAGATTGTCCAAGACGAGGCCGGAGGAGGGGCAGGAAGCCGCCTCGATCTCCGGAAGCTCACGCCATCGATCGGTGCCTCAATGAACCATGGCGCATCGATCCGGTAATGGTGCAGGGCCGCCAGGAAGGTCATGGTCTTCCAGCGGCAATGAGGAACTCAGCCGCTCAGCTCCGACTCGGCCAGCTGTATCGGATTTGTGTCGTAAAGACCGAGGACCAGAGCCGTTCGCTCATGTATCCGCGGTGCAGGTGGGAAGATGGAACGAAGACTGTTGGCAGCCGAGAGTGCCGCGCGGACGTCGACGATCGGTCGCAGAATCATTTGGGCCCCAGTCAAATTAGCTTGGAACCGATTGAACCCATTGACAGTAACGAGAACCAAATGGTTCAAGTAGATCCATCCTCCAACGAACGGAGAATACTTAGGGCCATGTCCGACGTAAGCGAGATGCGTCAACGGCTGATTTCGGCCGCAACTCAGATCACCGGGCTTAAGGGCACCTTTTCATCGCCTTCCGAGACGGCTGGCTACCTCATGGATTGGCGCCGCCGATACCAGGGCGAGGCCTTGGCTGTTGTGTTGCCCAGAAGTGCGGAGCAGGTCTCGGAACTAGTTAAGTTGGCTCGCAGTCTCGGGATAGCAATAGTGCCACAGGCGGGAAATACTGGAATGACCGGAGGTGCTGTCCCTATCAACGATCGTCCTTCCATGATCCTCAACGTTTCAAAACTGAGCCGGGTGCGGGAGATAGACAGTCTAAACAATTCGGTCATCGTCGAAGCCGGCTGCATTTTGGCGAACCT
The DNA here is from genome assembly GCF_023074095.1 of Bradyrhizobium sp. 137. Classification (NCBI taxonomy): domain Bacteria; kingdom Pseudomonadati; phylum Pseudomonadota; class Alphaproteobacteria; order Hyphomicrobiales; family Nitrobacteraceae; genus Bradyrhizobium; species Bradyrhizobium sp. 137. The sequence goes on along the minus strand of NZ_JADPKU010000118.1, from coordinate 2,295 downwards.
TCGAGAGACCTTAGAGCGGGCCGGCAAGCTGTTTCCAATGCTGCTTGGCAGTGTGGGCAGTTGCCAAGTTGGCGGCCTGGTTTCGACAAACGCTGGTGGCATAAATGTCTTGCGCTATGGAAACATGCGCGATCTCGTTTTGGGATTGGAGGTAGTTCTGCCGGACGGCCAAATCTGGAATGGCCTGAAGGTTCTACTGAAAGACAATTCAGGATATGATCTCAAGCAGCTCTTCATTGGAGCAGAGGGAACGTTGGGGATCGTAACTGCCGCAGCGCTCAAGCTCTTTCCGCAGCCGACGAATAGCGGAACGGCGATGGTGTCACTACCAAGCATACAGGCGGCGGTCGACCTTCTGAGGCTCTTTGCGGATGGCGCAGGAGGCAAGGTCGAGGCGTTTGAAATCATTTCCAAGGGACAGCTTGAAAATGTTCTCGCGCACCACCAAGAGTCGCCACCAATGTCGCTGTCCTCGCCATGGTATGTGCTGATCGAGCTTGCCGACAGCAGCATCAATTGGGACCCAAACCAGGTATTTGAGCAGATTCTGGCGCGAGCGATCGAGCGCGGGTTGATCCATGACGCTGTCATTGCCTCAGATTCGAAAAAAGCTGAGCGTTTATGGAAGCTCAGGCACACGATTTCTGAAGCGAATATGCGAAAAGGATTCTCGGTCGCCAATGACACGTCCGTGCCTATCTCGAAGATAGCGCTCTTTATCGAACAAGTGGATAAGCGGCTGAAGCAAGAATTCAGCGCTGCTGACGTATACTATGCGGGACATGTGGGGGACGGGAATATTCACGTCATTATTGTCTTCGATAGAAGTGTTTACGACACAGACGAAAAGCGAGAAAGGGTGGCTGCGCGCGCCAACTTCATTGTTCACGAAGCAAGTGTTGACCTGGACGGCAGCATCAGTGCCGAGCACGGGGTTGGACTCATGCACATCGAGGAGCTCGAGCGCTTCAAGAGCAAAGTTGCTCTTGAAATGATGGCTCAGATCAAGAGAGCTTTCGATCCTGATAACATTATGAATCCCGGCAAGGTGCTGGCCACCCGCCGTATTGTTGCGGCTCGCAACGTGGCCATTTGAAAGAGAATCAACAGATGAAGCTTGTGTGTGTAGTTTATCGCGATGCAGTCCGCATTGGAGTGGTTTCAGGCGAAACAGCCATCCTGCTCCCGAAGGAATTTGGCTGAGCTGCTGCCGGTTTGATGGACACCAGGTTAAGCTAATCCCAGTTGCGCTCGAACTCAACCGGGCTGAGATAGCCGATGGTCGAGTGCCTGCGGATCGTGTTGTAAGATCTTTCGATATAGTCGAACACATCGGCTCGTGCCTCGTCTCTGGTTCGGTAGATCTTGTTCGCGGTCCGTTCGGTCTTGAGCGACGAGAAGAAGCTCTCCATCGCTGCGTTGTCCCAGACGTTGCCGGAACGGCTCATGCTGCAGAGAATGCCGTGGTCGGCGATCAAACGCTGGAACTGCTCGCTGGTGTACTGACTGCCCTGGTCGGAGTGGTGCAACAGGGCGTCCGGCTTGCCGCGTCGCCAGACAGCCATCAGCAGGGCATCGGTTACCAACTGAGCAGTCATGGCGGCGCTCATCGACCAACCCACCACCCGGCGTGAGAACAGGTCGATCACTGCTGCGACGTAGAGCCAGCCCTCGGCCGTCCAGAGGTACGTAAAGTCGGCGATCCACTTCTGGTTCGGCCGCTCGGCGGCGAACTGCCGGTCAAGGAGGTTCGCCGGCACGGTCTCGAGCTGTCGATCGCCGCTGTCCTTCGGCAAGCGCCGGCGTCGCGGCCGCGCCCGCAAGCCTTGCAGGAACATCAGCCGTTCGATTTGGTGCAGGCCACAGTCCGCCCCATCGGCGAGCAGATCACGCCACACCCGGCGCGCACCATAGGTGCGGTCGCTCACCATGAAGCTGGCCTTCACCTTGCCGCCAAGCTCTTCGTCGCTGCGGGACCTGGCGCTGGGCGAGCGATTCAGCCAGGCATGGAAGCCCGACCGCGACACCCCCAGCGCATCGCATAGCCATGCCACCGGCCAGATCGCCCGGTGCTTCACGATGAAGACGAACTTCATGTCGCCTCCTTCGCGAAGAAGGCTGCGGCCTTCCTAAGAAACAGCCGGATTGGCGTCCCCGGGAATGGCCTTCAAGACGAAGCCTAGCGATTTGGCCCTGCGCTGAAGGTTGGCGACGACGCGGCTGCGATATTGTTGCTCATATTGGTCGGCACCCGGATCCTTGTAGCTCATGCCGTGCCGGAGCGTGTTGTAGAAT
>NZ_JADPKU010000081.1:0-7691 GCF_023074095.1 Bradyrhizobium sp. 137 | reverse complement strand
CCGCCACCCGGCAATACCGTCATGTGGCGCGGGCTGTCACGCCTCACCGACATAGCGCTAGGTGTCATGGTCGGAGGAGAATTTGTGGGTAATTGAAAGCCGGTCAAGGCCGTCGGAAAACCGGCGTTGCTCCTATCCATGTTGCTCCAAGGAGGATGTGGTTATGAGAACTTACGAAATGCCCCCGTTCTGGCGCTCGAGCGTCGGCTTCGATCGTCTGTTCGACCTCGTCAACGACGCGGCGAATGCGGACGACGATTATCCGCCGTACGACATCGCGCGTACCGGTGAGAACCAGTACCGGATCACGCTGGCACTGGCGGGCTTCAGCCCGGAGGAGATCACCATCACCGCCGAGCAATCAATGCTTACGGTTGAGGGGCGCAAGCCCAGCAAAGGTGATCAAGACTACCTGTACCAGGGAATCTCCCTGCGGCCGTTCCGCCGCGTTTTCAACCTGGCGGACTATGTTCAGGTCAAGGATGCGACGTTCGAAAACGGCATGCTGAGGATCGCTCTGGTTCGGGAAATCCCGGAGGCGATGAAGCCACGCCGTATCGCGATCGAAGTCGCCGGCAACGACAACCAGCAAATCGAAGGGAAGCAGACCGCCTGACGGAGTTCCGTTCGGGGCCGTCGAACCGCCTGCGCGGCGTGGCCGCGCGCGGCTGAATTTTGTCAAATGAGCATGAAGAAACAGGAAGGAGGAAAGCTATGCCCCTACGCGATCTCGTTCCCCGGAATAACGGCTCCCGCGATCTGAGTCCGCACCGCAGCGAAGCCAATCCGTTCCTCGCGCTTCATCGCGAGATGAATCGGCTGTTCGATGATGCGTTCCGCACGTTCGACGTCACTCCGTTTGGCTCCCAGGCGACCGGATGGCCGAACATCAAAGAGACGGAGAAGGAAGTCAACGTCACCGCCGAGGTCCCCGGTCTCGAGGAGAAGGACGTCAACGTCGAACTGAGGGGCGGCCTGTTGACCATCAGCGGCGAAAAAAGGAGCGAGACCGAAGACAAGGAGCGCCGCTTCAGCGAGCGCTACTACGGACGCTTCGAGCGCTCCGTCCCGGTCGACGATGTCGATCAGGACAAGGTCGAGGCGTCTTTCAAGAATGGCGTGCTCACCGTGACGCTGCCGAAGTTACCGACCACGCAGCACAAGGTGAAACGGATCGCCATCAACGGCAAGTAACCGCGGGACGGGCGGGAGTTCGCTTTCGCCCGTCACCGGACTGGCCTGTGCAAAGAGAGTGAGGGAAAGGAGCGAATGTAAGGAGTTGCAACATGAACACCATCTGGAAAAAGGACATGATCGCCGATGGGGTCAACCTAGTGATCGGCCTCGGCTTGTTCATCTCGCCGTGGGCCTTCGGGTTCGCCGCTGAAAGTCCCACCAACTGGAATGCCTGGTTGAGCGGCATCCTGATCGCTGCGCTGGCCGTTGCGGCGCTGGCGATATTCGCCGAATGGCAGGAGTGGATAGCTCTGGCCGCCGGCGTTTGGGTCGCCGTATCACCCTGGGTGCTGCACTTCTCGGCCAAGGCAACGGTGACACCGCTCCACGTCATCGCCGGAATCCTCGTCGCCGCTGTTGCGGCTCTGCGAGTTTGGCAACTGCATCAGGGCCATCCACGTGTGACAGCGTGAATGCTCGGCGAGGGGAGGCTGCGGCAGCCTCCCTTCGCAACTGACCTGCGCGAGTGCGCCATTTTGCTGGCCAAGCTCGTTGCCGCGAGATGAACCATGATGGTGCTGAAGTGAAAGGGAACACGCCAATACTGTCTCCGTCGACCGTTGGGCCAAGCGGAGAGATCGTGCTGACCTCGCGTTTGTACACGCTCGACAAGAAGCGTCGCCGGGTCCTTGCAGGCCTTACCCCTGAGGAGACGACCGAATTCGAACTTTTGGATGCTCAGCTTCCGCTAGATGGCAAGCCGACTTGGCGACATTCCGAGCTACCGCTCTCTCCGAAAGAGCAGCGGTGGCTGGAGCTGTTCCGAAGAATGGAGGCCGCGCGGAAGCAGACCGCTGCCTGAAGACGATTGCGCGTGCTGATCATGGAGGGTTGGCCAAAATACGCGTCCTTCGCAGGAATGGTCTCTTGGGCAAGGAGCCTGTTCGCCGGCGGCTTGCGCGAGAAAAGCCGTTCACTCAGCACAGCGAACGAGGATGCGCTGCGGCAACCACGTCCGCCGATCGTCGCGCAGAAGGCGCCGCCCGGGGCCTCGGGACACGACGGTCCCCAGGATGATTATTCTCTTCCAGAAGGATTGAGAAGGCCGCGCAAAGGACCGCTCAATAAATATACCGGCCGCAGGCCCAATTGCGGATCTGAACTTCGTCGTTGAACATGTGCTGGCGAGACTTGCCGGCGTTGTCCTGGCGGCTCTTGCGGTCCAATTCATTTTCGACGGTATTCGAGGCGCTCGGCTCCTGGTGGCCGATTGAAACGCTGAGGAGTGAAAAGTGGCAAGATCTGGACCGATCGGCTCTGGACCTGCGTGCACCGGCGGCAGTGTTCTTCTACTCGCCCGACGTCGCCGTGCGCGTCCGGAGCAGCATCTGGCTGGTTATGCCGGACTGATGCAGGTCGACGCCTTAGACTAGCCAAAGCGCGAGGCCGGTCAGTTCTTCGGCTGGCCGAAATCGAGTGGCGGTGGCAGTTCGATGTCCGGGATCTCGATCTTGATCTTGTCCAAATCCACCTTCGTCGGCGCGTCCAGCAGCCCAGTCACCGTTATTGGAAAGGCGATGACAACGGCAACCATGATCGCCTGCAGGCCGATCCAAGGCATTGCACCCCAATAAATGTCTGAGCTCTTGACTTCTTTTGGCGCCACGCCCCGGAGGTAGAACAAAGCGAATCCGAAGGGGGGATGCAGGAAGGAGGTCTGCATGTTGACGCAGAGCATGACGCCGAACCAGATCAAGGCAGCATCGGCACCGACGATGGGAGTCAGCAGCTTGTGTGCGATCGGCGCAATCATCGGGATGATGATGAAGGCGATCTCGAAGAAATCGAGGAAGAAGGCGATAAAGAAGATGAACAAATTGATGAAGATCAGGAAGCCCCACACGCCGCCCGGCAGTGATGTCAGCATGTGCTCCAGCCAGACACCACCGTTGCAACCCAAGAAAACGATCGAGAAGCAAGTCGATCCGATCAGGATGAAGGTCACCATGCAGGTGATGCGCATGGTGGTCTCATAACCCTGCTTAACCAGGGTGCGCAGGTCGGGAATCCTGATCGCCTCGATGCAGACCCAGGCCACTGCCAGATAGGCAATTGCGAAGGCAATCTTGAACGGCAGGTTAGGCGTGAAGTAGATGCCGATGATGGTGCCGACACCAGCAGCGGCGACGCCGACGAGCAAAACCCTGTGACCGGCCGAGCTGAAATCCTTGTGATGGATAACGGCAAGGACGATCGCGCCGACGGCGCCCATCGCGCCCGCCTCGGTCGGGGTGGCGAGGCCGAGCATCATGGTGCCGAGCACCACGAAGATCAGAACAGCGGATGGGATGATGCCCAGCAGGCATTTGCGCCAGAGCGCCCAACCTTTGAGCGTCCTCGCTTCCTTAGGCACGGCCGGGACATGGCCTGGCTTGATCAGGCTCAGAGCAAACGTGTAGCCCGCGAAGAGGGCGATCTGGAGGATCGAAGGCCCCCAGGCGCCCAGATACATATCGCCGACCGACTTCCCGAGTTGGTCGGCGAGCACGATCAGAACCAGCGAGGGAGGCACCAGCTGGGTAATGGTGCCGGACGCTGCAAGCACGCCGGTGATGTAGCGCATGTTGTAGCCGTAGCGGATCATGACCGGCATCGAGATCAGCGCCATTGCGATCACCTGCGCGGCCACCGTGCCGGTGATGGCACCGAGGATGAAGCCGACGATGATCACGGAATAGCCGAGACCGCCGCGAATGGGGCCGAACAACTGCCCCATCGAATCCAGCATATCTTCTGCGAGGCCGCATCGTTCGAGGATCGCGCCCATGAACGTGAAGAATGGAATTGCCAGCAGCAGCTCGTTGGCCAGCACGCTGCCGTAGATGCGCTCCGGGATTGCCTGGAGGAAGCTGAATCCGAAGAATCCTTCGTGGATCGCGAGAAATCCAAACGAAAGCCCGAGAGCGGCCAACGTGAAGGCGACAGGGAAGCCGATCAGCATCGCCAAGACCAGCCCGCCGAACATCAGCGGCGGCATCATCTCAATTGTGATCATTGGGTCGGCCGCTCGTATTTCGCATCGATGGTGACTTCGCCGCGCAGAGCCGCTGCTCGTTTGATGACTTCTGAGACACCTTGCAGAGCCAACATGAAGAATCCTGCCGGCAGCGCAAGCTTGATTGGCCATCGGAGGAGGCCGCCAGCATTATTGGACATTTCGCCGATGACGAGCGAGTTGTAGAACATCGACCATGACAGGTAACTGAGGAGCAGGCATGCCGGGACGAGGAAAACCAATGTCCCGATCAGGTCGAGCCATAACTGGCCGCGCTCGGAAAGCATGAGGTACATGATTTCGACACGCACATGCTCGTTACGTTTGAAGGTATAGGACGCGCCGAACATCACGACGACAGCGAACATATACCACTGCGTTTCGAGCCAGCTGTTGGAGCTGTAGCTGAAGGCGTACCGGATCATCGCATTTGCAGCGCTGACGAGACAGGCCGCGAGCACCAGAACGTTGCAGACGTTACCGATCTTCTCGTTCAGCCAGTCGATAGCTGCACTTATCGCCAACAATGGGCGCATCAATATCTTTCCCCGCTCGCTGAGTGCTGACCCCAAACGAGCAGGATCATGGTGCTGCATCAGCAGCCTTCCACATCTGCGCCGGAGCTAGTTCACCCTCCTGATGCTTCCGCTCGTTCTTGTTGTTCGATTTCCAGCGAGACCTGTGCAGGTCGCGGGCGCGCGTGAAGCAGGGCACCTTTATCGTCGGCAGTTTTCCGGTCAACAGAAAAATAGACAATTTGCCGCAGCGGCCACTAAAAAAGTTCGCGGCCGGTCTGGTGATGGCGATCGAACAGGTGTTCTGAGATTCCCCTGCGCGTGTGTTCGAAACGTCGAGGTCCGTCTAGCGCTGGACGTCGTACTGCTTGCTGAGGTGATCGCCGATCTGGACAAGCATGGCAACGCATTCGGGGTAGCCGGGCCGATCTGAGGTGGCTCGGTCCGCACTGGCTCGAAACTCCCAGGACTTGCCATCGCGGAGGATCGAAATGGTCATTCCATCGGGACAGTCGGCATGAACCTTCAACTCGGCCTTCGCCATGGCGATGAGTTCGCTTTCGGTTTTCACAGGATTGCTCATTAAGTTCATCCTTTAGTCTGAGAGAAACTTGCTGGTATCTGTCAAATTAGCAAACAGCCTTCTCCTTGATGCAAGGACCGGTCATTGAAGCTTACGCGAACCTGACAGAAGGCCGACCCGCCGCCCCGGTGCTTTTTCGCTGGCCGCGGCGCCGCGAATGCTGGAAAAGAACGCAGATGCGGCGCGAGCCGTGCGGTGATACCGGAACAATCGGCGGGAATTTGATGCGCCTTCTGATCGTCGAGGACAATGCCGAGCTGTCGCGGCTCGTGGCCGGCGGGCTGGCGGCTGCCGGGTATGAGAGCGACATCGTCGGCAGCGCAGCCGAGGCGCGCGAAGCTGTGAGCAGCGTCAGCTATGCCGCGATGATCCTCGATCTCGGCCTGCCCGACGGCGACGGCCTGGCAGTGCTGCGCGAGCTGCGCCTCAAGATGGAGCCGCTGCCGGTCCTGGTGTTGACCGCGCGCGGGGGCGTGCAAGACCGCGTCACCGGACTGCGCAGCGGCGCCGACGACTATCTCACAAAGCCGTTCGCGATGGAGGAGCTGGTGGCGCGGCTGGAGGCAATCCTGCGCCGGCCGGGCCAGCTGCTCGGCCGCTCGCTCCGCCTTGCCAATCTCGTCTACGACACCGAGAGCCGCCAGATCTTCGTCGACGACCAGCCGCGGATCATCTCCGCGCGCGAGACGTCGGTGCTGGAGATCCTGTTGCGCCGGCAGGGCCGGGTGGTGCCGAAGAAGAACGTCGAGGATCACATCTTCGGGCTCGAAGGCGAGGTCGCCTCCAACGCGGTCGAGGTCTATGTCTCCAGGCTGCGCAAGCAGCTCACCGAACACGGCGCCAAGGTGGTGATCCACACCATCCGCGGCGTCGGCTATCTCATGGCCGAGGAAAAATAGCGTGGCTGCCGGAGGCCATGTCAGATCGCTCACGTTCAAATCGCTGATCTGGCGGATCGTCTTCCTGCACATCGTGGCGGTCGCGATGGTCGCGATCGTCCTGCCGCTCGTGCTGTTCTGGCTGCTCAATTCCGAGATCGACCAGTTGCACCACGACGGCATGCGCGCCCAGGCCGAGGTGCTGGCGGAGCGCATCGTCACCCAGCCGGACGGCTCCCTGACGTTCAACCTGCCCGACAGTCTGCGCGGGCTCTATTCGGACGCCTACGGCCGCTATCAATACGACATTCGCGATGGCGAAGGCCGGCTGCTGTTTTCCTCGCATCGGCGGGCCGCAGCCGCGGCTCTTCGGCCGCCCGAGACGATTTCCGGCGCTGGCGTCACCCGGGTCATCGACGGCAAGACGGTGCGCATCCAGGTCGCCGAGGATCTCGCGCATCGCGACGTCATCATCGACGACATCGTCTCGAACTTCTTCCGACGGGTCGGGTGGATCACCATCCCCATCCTTCTGGTCCTGCTCGCAACCGACATCATCATCTTCCGCCGCGCGATCGCGCCATTGTGGAAGGCCTCGGAGGAGGCCAGCAATATCGGCCCGGCGCGCACCGACATCCGCCTGCCGACGAAGCAGATCCCGCGCGAGATCATGCCGCTCGTCACGGCAGTGAACCAGGCGCTCGACCGCCTCGAGGACGGCTTTCGGGTGCAGCGGCAGTTCACGGCCGACGCGGCTCATCAACTGCGTACGCCGCTCACGATCCTGCGCACGCGGATCGAGACGCTTGGCGACGGCGCGGCGCGTCAGGCGCTGCATGCCGACATCGAAGCCATGAGCCGGATCGTCGCCCAGCTGCTGGAGATCGCCGAGCTCGACACGCTGGTGCTCGACCCCGGCGAGACCGCTGACTTGCGCGCCGTCTGTGCCGAGGTGGTCGGTTCGATCGCCCCGTTTGCGATCGCGCAGCATAAGGACATCGCCCTGCGGGGCAGCGACGCGCCCGTCATGATCCACGGCAATTCGGAGATGCTTCAGCGTGCAGTCTTCAACCTCGCCGAAAACGCGATCAAGTTCACGGCGAGGGACACCGCCGTCGAGGTCGAGGTGGGCGAGGACGGCTCAGTGCGGGTGCGCGATCGCGGTCCCGGCATCGCGGAGGCCGAGCGCGAGCTGATCTTCCAGCGCTTCTGGCGCCGTGACCGCCAGCGCAGCGACGGTGCAGGCCTGGGCCTCTCGATCGTGCGCGGCGTCGCGGACGATCACGCCGCGACGGTCGCGGTGGAGAATCTCCCCGGCGGCGGCGCGGAGTTCACGCTGCGATTCAGGTTGGCGGGCTGAACTGACGTTTCACCCTCCCCCTCAGGGGCAGGGGAATCGCATGTGAGCGTTCTCTGTAAGGCATTGCGAATTGGGCAGAAATCGATTCTGAAGGTGGCTCCTGAGTTGGAAGGAGCGGCCGATG
>NZ_JADPKU010000034.1:0-8395 GCF_023074095.1 Bradyrhizobium sp. 137 | reverse complement strand
ACGCCGTCCTCGCCGCCGTCGGCTACAACTTCCGCCGCCTGATCTGCTGGCTCAGGCTCTCGTTGTGGCAAATCCTGGCCATCCTCTTCGCCCGACCCCGAATAAATCCAGCCTGAATTCAGGGTTCTTCACGGACGACTGGAACGGCCCTGAGCCGCACCGACGTTCCCCTCACGACGCCGGACCAGGCCGTCGTGGGGACCATACCAACAAATGCATCACTACGGTCTGTCGCAACGCGCGACGTTAATGACTGACGAACGAGCCAGGAGGCGCATGTCCGAGCTGATCTTCACGTCCGCTCTCAACGGAGTCCTCTTCGGCATGCTGCTGTTCTTGATGGCGAGCGGCCTGACAGTGATCTACAGCATGCTGGGCGTGCTCTGGGGTAAGGCGCCGGTGGATTACCGTGTTCCAGAATTGCTGGACTTCGCAGCCTTCACGATATTCTCCACCAAGTATCCCGCTTTCAAGATGTTCATGCTGGTGATGGCGCTGGCAATTTTCTCGGTGTTGCTGCTCGGAATCAAGCGCACCCGGATTGGTATGATCGTGCAAGCCGCGCTGACCCACCCGCAAATGGTCGCCCATCTCGGCCATAATGTCGGGCAGATCTTTATGCTGGTGTTTGGGCTCGGTACCGCGCTCGCTGGGTGTGATCGCCGGCCCGGCGCTGGCGACACAGTCCGATATGGCGGCACTGCTTGGCCGGATTCTCTTCGTAGTGATTGTGGTTGGCGGACTCGGTGCGTTGCCTGGCGCCCTCATCGCCTCGCTTCTGCGATTCTATGGTGCCTGGATGGCGGTCATCGTTGCGATACTCATTCTGCCGCGAGTGTTCTCGTCCGGTGGCTCGCTGACGACCTTCAGTCTGGCCGGCATCTCCATCATCTTCGCACTATCTTACAACATCCTGCTCGGCCAAACCGGTATGCTGTCGTTCGGTCATGCGGTTTACTACGGGCTAGGCGGCTTTCTCGTCGTTCACGCGATCAACTTCCTGGGCGCGGCGAAATGGCCGGTGCCGCTGCCAGCAGTGCCATTAATTGGCGGCTTCGCCGGCCTAGTGTTCGCGCTGCTGCTGGCTGGGTATCTACCCGTCGCGGTGGCACGGCCTTCGCCATGATCTCGCTGGGGGTCGCCGAGCTGGTCGCCTCGTCGACCTTGATTTTGCGCAGTTTCTTCGGCGGCGAGGCTGGCACTACCGCCAATCGCATTAAGCTGCTGCACCTATTCGGCATCTCGTTCGGACCCCAGCTCCAGATCTACTATCTTGTGGCGGCTTGGACGATGATTGCACTCGTTGCGATGTATGCGCTGACCTGCACACCGTTTGGGAGGATGTGTAACGCGGTGCGCGACAACCCGGACCGCGTGCAGTTTGTCGGCTACGATCCCCACGTCATCCGATTCATTGCATTCACGTTCGCAGGGTTTTTCGCCGGCATCGCCGCCGCCTTGTCAGCGATCAATTTCGAAATTCCCAATTCCGCCTATCTTGGCGCTCAGCAATCGGGAATAGCGCTGTTCGCCGCCTATATCGGCGGATTGGGGTGTTCATCGGACCGATCATCGGCGCGATCTTTATCACCTACCTCTCGCTGATGCTGAGCGATCTGAGCTCCGTGTGGCAGCTCTATTTCGGACTGATATTCATCGCCATTGTGGTGTTCGCCCTGGAAGGCATCGCGGGGCTGCTGCTGCGGCACCGGCCCATCTGGCGTGCCGGCGAGGTGTCGCGCGTGCTGCGTGCGTATGTGGTGGCGGCGCCGCCCACGATGGTCGTAGTAACGGGGCTCGTCCTCGGGATCGAGATCGTTGCGCGCCACACGATTGGCACCGCGGAAGACCTGACGCTGCACGCGTTCGCGCTCAGCATAGACCTCGGCAAGCCGGTGAGTTGGGCGATCGTGGGAGGCCTGACGCTCGGCGGCTTCGTGGTTGCCCGCTTTAGCTGGGCGAGCGTCGCCCGTGCCTGGGCCAGCGCCATGACGGTGGCCCGCGCGAAGGGACATCTCGCATGACGTCCTCCCGCTCACTAGCCCTCGAAGTTCGCGAGGTGCGCAAGAGCTTCGGTAGCATTGAGATCATTCGGGGGCTCAACTTTAGCGTCGTCGCCGGCGAGCGCCATGCCATTATCGGCCCGAACGGCGCCGGCAAGTCCACAACCGTCAACCTGATCAGCGGCTTTATGGCGCCTACCTCTGGCGAGGTTTTGCTCAACGGCCAGGTGATCTCCGGTTTGCCGCCGTTTCAGATTAACCGTCGTGGATTGTCCCGCAGCTTCCAGGTGACCAACGTGTTCGCGCGCATGAGCGTGTGGGAGAACGTGCGTTGTGCGCTGTTGTGGACCGCGGGCCACCGCTACTCTTTCTGGAGGAATGTCGAGCGCTTGGTCGGTGTGCGTGAGCGTACCGCAAAGATCATCGAGGACATTGGGCTTGCTGGGCGAGCCCAGGTGCCGGCAGGACTTCTCACCTATGCCGAGCAGCGCGCCCTCGAAATCGGCATTACCACAGCCGCCGGTGCGAACGTCATCCTGCTCGACGAACCGACAGCGGGCATGAGCCACGCCGAAACCGAACGTGCGGTTGCCTTAATCCGCCGCCTAACAGAGGGGCGAACACTCTTGATCGTCGAGCACGATATGAGCGTGGTGTTCGGGCTTGCCGATCGCATTTCGCTGCTGCTTTACGGAGAGATCATCGCGTCGGGCACGCCGGACGAGATCCGTAACAACGCTCGAGTCCGGGAAGCCTATTTAGGCGTGGAGGCGGCGTAATGCTTGAGGTGAAGGAACTGCACGCCTATTACGGCAAGAGCCACATCCTTCAGGGGGTCGACATGCAAGTCGGCTCAGGCGAGGTGGTTAGCCTCCTTGGCCGTAACGGTGTGGGTCGTTCGACTACCGTAAAGGCGATCATGGGGGAGGTCATGCCGCACGGCTCGATCCGCTTTAAGGGCCGCGAGATTGCGGGCCTACCGAGCTATAGGATCGCCAGGCTCGGGCTCGGCTATGTGCCGGAAAATCGCGATATTTTCCCCACGCTCACGGTACGTGAGAATCTCTTGATGGGCGTCAAGGACGCGCACAAGTCTGGTCGTTGGAATATCGCGGACATGCTGGACCTGTTTCCCAACCTCAAGAGCCGCGCTGACACCGCAGCGGGTGTTCTGTCCGGCGGCGAGAAGCAGATGCTGACGATCTGCCGCACCCTGATGGGTGACCCGGAACTCGTCATGATAGACGAGCCGACCGAGGGACTCGCGCCCTTGGTCGTGCAGCAGGTCGGAGACCTGATCGCCGCCATCGCCAAGCGCGGATTGGCGATTCTACTGGTTGAGCAGAAGCTCTCGATTGCTCTTCGCATTTCAAATCGACTCTACGTGATGGGCCATGGACGCATGATGTTCGAAGGTACGCCGGCCGACCTCAAAGCCAATGCTGCGATTCGCAAGGACTGGCTAGAGGTTTAGTCGGCAATCGGCAACGACGAGATGCCGCTTAATACCAAAGTTACACTACGGTGCCGGTTTCAGAAGTAGGGCGATGCTGGGGACAGGCGCGCCCTCGACCGCACAGAGTCGGTCCAGCCGAGCGTCTTTTACTGGGCGTCAATACCTTGGACGAACTGCCGCCGGAATTTCTTTGGAGCAGGCCTGGGTTTCCCGGTACTTTCGAATACGGGCGAGCGCCCTTTCGGCTCTCGCCCGCCCGATACGCACAGCGCGAACCTAGCGGTGCGGTTTCCAATTCGTACTACCGAGCGATCGAGAATTGGTTGGACCGTGACGTCACGAGCTCCAAATGAATTGCCTAGATTTCATCCAGTCATGCCTTTGCCGCGGCTTTGACGTATTCGCCGCCTCAACTTTTTGAAGCCGGGGCGCTGGCGACCCGAACAGCAAGACTGCTTCAGGGGCTGATGTCGTCGATGTCTCCGTGATGACTCTATTGTCGGCGAATTGCAAGTCCTGTCTGGCGTTCGACTCGAGCCATTGCGGAGGCGCAATAGAAATTCACGATCGATTGGGAGGGCGAGGGGATGGACTAAGGCATCGGAGTGGGCATGTGCGGAAATACTGAATCAAAATATCCCCTTCGGTCCCAGCGATGTCGCCAATCGAAAAGGATGTTACTCCTTTCATATCCAAAGATGCGCGACCCGGAGATCGCGACGATCCTATTCAGAGACGCCTGCAGCGTCTATCGGTCTTATGGCTTATCTGCGCCCTGCGCAGAGCAGAAGTAACATCACTGTCCTGACGAACGCCCATGCAACTTGCGTACTGATCGAGGGTGTAAACCAGTCGGCGGCGAATTCGGACGCCCGCGGAACTGCCAACAGCTTATGCCAATGGCGATATCATCGTTCAGCGTCATTTTGTTAAAATCGTCGAGGTACCAGGGCAGAGATGCGGGATTTCGTCGACGTAGGGCTGACAATTGGTGAAATCCGGCTCGGCCGACAAGCTACCGTCCCCTAGGCTCGAAGGTAGATGCGCGCCCATTGAGCCGTTGACGACCAAGACTGGGCTTCCAAAAAGGGGGAAATCATGTCAGAGCAGGTGTCTCGTAAACTTCCGCGCCGTCGCGTGAGCCGACGCTCGGTCCTCCAATCGTCGGCAGCGCTGTTGAGTGCACCATTGGTTGCAAAAGCCACAGCGGCCTTCGGGCAGGAAAAACTCGCCGGCACTGGCGAAGTGATCGTTTGCAGTTATGGTGGCTCGTTTACGGAAAAGTTGCGTAAGTATGTCTATGACCCCTTCACGAAGGCGACGGGCATCAGGATTGTCGATGTGACATCCGACTTGGCGACGCCCGTGATCAAGGCAATGCACGAAGCTGGACGCATCGACTGGGACCTTGCTTTCGTCAACCCTCTGGACGCGGGCTACTTGGAGCTGCGGCAGGCCGGTGCTTTTATGCCAATCGACTACAGTCTGTGGGACGATGAAGCGCTCAAAGGTGCGCCGGAATCTACTCGCTTTACTGATGTTGTCGTTGCATTCCAAAACGCGAATCTGCTGGTTTATGATGAGCGCGCTTTTCCGAAGGGGGGCCCGAAGAGCTGGGCAGACTTCTGGAATATTAAGGAATTCCCGGGACCGAGGGGACTCGGTGCCAATGGTTTGGTTGGTGTGGTGTTTGCGTTGCTCGCCGATGGTGTTCCGTACAAGAAACTCTGGCGACTGACTGATGACGAATTCGATCGGGCGCTGAAGAAGCTCCACGAGATCAAACCGCATATCACGAAGTGGTGGGTGGCAGGGGGCGAGCCCATACAACTTCTCATTAACCGTGAATACGCGCTGACCAATGCATTTGATGGTCGTGCCCTCGCGGCAATTAAGCAGGGGGTGCCCATTCGCATGGTATGGGATGGCGCTGCGATAAGCGATAACTATTGGACTGTTCTCAAGGGGGGGCCGAACAGCGCAAATGCACAGAAATTCATCGCATTTGTGAATCGAGCTCAAATGGCAGCCGCCTTTACTCAAGCTACGGGGTATCCCGGCCCGAACCAAAATCAGCTAAAGTACCTGCCAGCCGATCTGACGCCGCTGATTAGCATAAACCCCGACAACGCGGCGAAGACGGTCCGGCTCGATACTGCCTGGCTTGCGGCGAAGCGCGCGGATGGCAAGGCCAACGCGGACTACCTAGGGGAGCGTTGGCTGGCATGGCGGGCGCGGTGATCTCTGCCTCTACCGACGGTCGTCCGACGTCTTCGCTAGCTTCGTCAGCAGCCAAGCCCACACCATGGGCTCGGCTGCTGTTGCCTGGAAGCATCTTCCATCGTGAACCGGGCGGTGGCGATTAGCGTGAAGCCCGCACCGCAAGTTTTTCTGTCGGTTTTAGCGCTTGGAGGTTTGAAGCCGTACACCTTACGGAAGCTCGCTACCGATCCGGCCGGAGCACATCATGGTAGATGAACGCCTAACTCGACGAGAGCGCGCGGCAGAGGTTCCTCACGCGTCGGAGCTTCACCGGGTTAGGTTGGTATCTGATAGCCCTCTGTGCCAGGCCGGTCTCCGAACACGTGATCTCGACAGTCGGCGACGGCGCTTCGGCCATTGCTGAGGTGACCAGAAACGATGCTCGATCGCAGAAAAGCCTCGAACTATCGAGCTCAGGCGAAGACTTTCGTCCTTGCCAGGCCTGCATTGCGTAAATTCGGCTAAGGAATCCCGTAGCATCTCCCCAGCGCATCACACCTCGGCTCCCTTAAAAAGACCTCAAGGGGGGGAATTCACGCGCTTTTGCCTTAACCACTTGAGGATCTGCGACATGACAAGGAAAATGATGAGCGGGAAGATCGAGGAGATCATCTACGCTCAACTCGAGGCAGGCGAAGACCTTCTTCGTGCCCTTTGGGACATCTGCAAACAAAACGATGTCAAGACAGGAGTCCTTCTGGACGCGACCGGCTACATGAGCAAGGTTAGGGTACAGCGGGAACCCCACGAGCCACGACCGGGAACAGGAATAGCTGGGATTGACTTTGTTGAAATCCCCGGTGGGCTAGAGGTGAGCGCGCATGGCATCATCGGAATGGGCTGGGTCCCGGACGAGTCGATAAAGCCCTCGCCAGAGCTTGCCCGTGGCGGCGGCCACACAGGCTTCGGTGCCGGAGGCTGGGAGGGACACAAGACGCCCTATGTCCACGTTCATATTACGGTGACGAACGCCTCGCAGACGGTCTGTGGGCACCTCATGGAGGGGTCATATGTGGGAACTGGATACTTCACGGTCGCTATCGCAAAGGTCTCGGGGGTCATCTTGAGGGCGACCCTCGACAAGACTGGCTACTATCACGAACTCGTACCGGCCTAGGCGGATTGCGAGGAAGCTGGAGAGGAACGCGGCGTAGCTTTCGACGGTGGATCATTGACCGCTCGACGAACCTACGCTGTGACCAGCATAGGCCCCCCACGAAACTTGAGACCGAGATTGAGCGGATTATGATGGAAGCAGGGGCTTAGGTCAGCGCGATTACCATGGGTGCGGCCTGCAGCAAGTTGTTGCTCGATGAGTCCGTCTGCACTGCTCTACAACCGATTTGGTGTAATCCTTGGCATGATCCATATCGTCATGCCAAGGATAATCCTGCCGATGTTCCTGGTCATATTCGGCATCGACCGAAGCTGCTGCTCGCGCGAGGCCGAATGGAGCGACCCGCTCGCCGCGTTACTCACGATCTCTCTGCCACTTCGTTCTCCGGGCATGATTGCGACGGGGGTTCTGCTCGTCTGCATCTAATATAATTTAGGCTGCTCTGCGTGCTTGTTCTGATCGAAAAGCCGCATTTTGCATTAACTCGGTGACTTCTTGCGGATTTTTCCTGCCCCACATTGTCGAAGTTCTGGGGGCGCGGCGTCAGTTCATTGCGGTGCAAAGCGTGTGTAATAACTGTTTCTCGAATCGATTCCGAGCTCGAACGTCAGATTTGCGAAGCTGTGAATTTGCATTTTTCAGCCGTAGGCCACAGATTGGAAAGAGATGGTGATTGGAGATCACATCAAGTCAACCGCCAGGCAAAAACTTTGGCACCCCCTGGTTGACAACATCTGTTCACGGGTCGCCGCCTCTTCTTGCTCCAGTCGAACCGCAGCGGAGTAGGTAGTGTGCGGGAGGTTCTGCAAAAGCTGAGAGGCTGAAGCGCTCATGGTAAGTCCGGTGGTTGCGAAAATCACCGCTCGTAGAGGAGCAAGGACCACCATGACCGTGACGAAGATTAAGACGGATGTCTCTGCCGTCAAACAGCTTTTGGCGTCGGACAAGCCGCTGATCCAGGCCGCGGTGCAGGAGACGCTGGAAGCCGAGATTGGCGGAGACGCTGGGCGCGGAGAAAGGGGAACGCACCGAAGCGCGGCTCGGCTATCGCTCTGGCTACTACACGCGCTCGCTGATCACCCGGGTCGGTAAGATCGAGCGCATTGCTGAGGAAGTGCACGTAACGGCGCTGCCAGAACACGCCGGTGAGGACTTCGGCGATCGCCTTCTTCAGCCCCGGGTAATCGTCGGAGACGACGAACTCGACGCCGTGAAGGCCGCGGGCCTTCAACGCATCCAAAAACTCCTTCCAGCTCGATCGGCTCTCCCGGTTGGCGAGCTCAACCGCAAGCACCTGACGCCGGCCTTCCCAGTCGACGCCGATCGCGATCAGCACCGCCTGGCTCGCGATAATCCCGTCTTCGCGCACCCGTTCAGTAAGACTCCGAGGGGAGACGCCTTGCGGCGGGCTGGCCTGATGGTTGAGAACTGCGTATGGACAGCCATACGATCAGTACGCTGAATCGACTTGAAGTGGTTGATACAGGCCGGCGGCGCCGCTGGTCTGAGGAGGAAGGCGCGGATTGTTTTGGAAAGCCTATCCGAGCCGCGCCTGGT
>NZ_JADPKU010000038.1:0-717 GCF_023074095.1 Bradyrhizobium sp. 137 | reverse complement strand
GCTCATGCTCGAGCTCGTCCCAAACTGAAGTTCTGGTTCTTCACGGACCCATCGGCTACGCCGCCGGTAAGACCTAAATTCCTCCTGTGCGGGCTGGTGATTTACCGCGGAGGGTAAGCCGTGTCGTTGTCCAGCGATGCGCTATGCCGGCACGAGGTCGTGATAGAAGCCGCTCTTGTTGTAGGTGGCCCTCAAGATGACCCCTGAAACCTTTGCGATAGCGACCGTGAAATGCGACGGCACATGAGCTTTCCCTTCGTGATTGACGGTGCCAACCAGTGACCCCTGCAGGAGGTGCCCGCAGATCGTCTCGTAAGTATTCGTCACCGTAATATTGATCTTAAAATAGGGGGTGTCGTGTCCCTCGAAGCCGCCAGGACCGAAGCCTGTGTCGGGATAGTGACGGTGAGATTCCGGCGTTGGCGGCAAGTTATCCGGGACCCAGCCCGTCCCGAGGATGCCAGTTGCGCTCACCTGTAGCGGTCCTGGGACCTCCAGGAAATCAACTCCCCAATTGTCCCTCCTTGGCTCTCTGGAAATCCGCATCAACCTAACCTTGGCGAAGTTGCCGGTCGCGTCCAGAAGGACTCCCGTCTTGATCTCGTATTCTTTGCAGATGTCCCAAAGGGCGTGAACGAAGTCTTCGCCAGCCTCGAGTCGAACGTAGATGATCTCCTCGATCTTCCCTCTCATTCCTAGCCTTTTCTTCATGTCATA
>NZ_JADPKU010000004.1:0-8438 GCF_023074095.1 Bradyrhizobium sp. 137 | reverse complement strand
ATCCATCGGCCGCTCCTTCCAACTCAGGAGCCACCTTCAGAATCGATTTCTGCCCAATTCGCAATGCCTTACAGAGAACGCTCACATGCGATTCCCCTGGTATGAACCCGGGCATCGACACGGTGTTAGGGTAAAGTTCCCCTGAACGACGGAGGCGATCATGGTAGAGCGGCTATCGGCGGAGGCGCGCAAGCAGGCGCTCGGCGGACTACCAGGCTGGGGCGAGGTGTCCGACCGCGACGCCATCGGGAAGACCTTCGTCTTCAAGGATTTCAACCAGGCCTTCGGCTTCATGACTCGCGCGGCGCTGGTCGCCGAGAAGATGGATCACCACCCCGAATGGCGCAACGTCTACAAGACGGTCGAGGTGGTGCTGTCGACCCATGACGCGGGCGGCGTTACTGCGCTCGATATCGAGCTGGCCAAGGCGATGAACGCCATCGCCGGCTGACACCTGGCTGACGTCTTGCAGCGCTTGGCCTTATCCCCATCTTGTGATCAGCAGGCGACGCGGCGATCCGCCGCTCCGGCTGAAAGGGGAGTTTGAGCATGGCTGCGGAACACAGCGTCGGCTTTGAGCCCGCCGATCGGCTCGCGGAAGACCGGGAGGGCGTTCGCCGCCGCTTCTGGCGCAAGCTGAAGCGCGTTGCCGCGCAACTGCCGTTCGCCGAAGACCTGCTCGCGGCCTATTACTGCGCCTTCGACCGGCAGACGCCGCGCCATGTTCAGGCCTCGCTGCTGGGGGCGATCGCCTATTTCATCCTGCCATTCGACTTCGTCGCTGATGTGATGCCGATCCTCGGTTTCGCCGATGACGCCGCCGTGCTCGCCACCGCGATCCGCATGGTGGCCGGCCACATCACGAACGAGCACCGCGAGGCCGCCCGTGCCGCGCTGAAGCGCGGGGTGGATAAGGCGGAGGAGTGACGGCGCCACTACTTCTTTTCCCCCGCACGCGTCTTCTCCGCGTCCCATGCCTGGAATTGCTTGAATAGCGTCTCCTTGTCCGCATCGGACACCTGCGCGGCCGCCGGGCTCTGCTTCAGGAACGCTTCGAAGCGCTGGCGCGTCACCGGCTCGACGCCGTGCCGGTCGAGCCATTGCTGCGCCACCGGCAATCTGCTCCAGCCCGACAAAGGCGCCGCGAGCGAGACCTCCTTCCACTTGGGATGGAAGGGCGGGTTCTGGAGCGCGGGGAATTTGGTGAAGAACGCGTCAACGAACAGCGCGAGCTTGCGATAGCGCTCGGTGTTGGGCGCCCAGTTGTAGGCCGCGAGCACCGCAGGCACCGCGATCGTGTCCACGCTCTCGCCCTCCTTGATCAGGTTCGGATAGTCCTTGGCGGACAGCGTTGCTGGCAGATAGTCGCTCTGCAGCGGCTTTGCATAGTCGACCTTCGCAAGATGGAAGCGGCCGTCATTGCCGAAGGTCGAGACCGACTTGTACGGCTTGCCGCCGACCACGATGACGGCGTCGATCTCGCCGGCCTTCAGTTTCTCCATCGCGATGCGCTGCTCGACATAGACGAATTTCGCCTTGATCCCGAGCCGCTCGAACACGGTGAGCGCCGTGACGAAGGTGCCGCCGTTCGGTAGGTCCACGCTCACCGTCTTGTCTTCGAGGTCTTTGAGCGTCGCGACCGATCTTGGCGCGATCACCTGCATCTCCTCATTGTAGAGCTTGGTGACATAGGTGAACTGCTTCTTGATGTCCTTGGCAAAACCCTTGCGCTCGAGATAGTCGAGCGTGTCGGCACGCACGATTCCGAGATCGACACCTTGCAGGAACAGGATATCGGCGACGCTTTGCACCGAGCCGCGGCCGACGATCGGCAGCACGCGGATCTTGTTGCCGTCGTCGAGCACGGAAGCGAGGTCGGCGCCGAATTGCACATAGGTGCCGCCGATCGTGCCGGTGATCAGCGTGACCGTGTTGGCGTTCAGCGCCTGCTTGGTCGAGGTCGAGCCGAACTGGAAGATGGCCTTCAGGCCGTCAGAGACCTTGGCGGGATCGTATTCGGTCTGATCGGCGCGCGCCGCGAAGGCACAGATCGTCATGATGGCGGCAAGCGCCATTCCCAAAGCGTTACGCATGATGTTCCCTTGAAGCGGTCTAGTTCTGAAGCTGGGCGAGGCGCTGCCGCGCCTCCGCCGATCCGAGTGCCGCGGCCTTTTGGTACCAGTCGCGCGCGGCGGTCGCGTCAGCGGCGATGCGCCGCGCGTCGCTAGTGCCCAGCACGGCCGGGTCATAGGTCTGCGCCAGCAGGAACGCCGCTGCCGCATCCTGTGCATTGGCGGCGCGTTCGAGCAACAGGCGGGCCGCAACAATGTCGCCGATTCCCAACAGGCTCTTCGCGCGCGTCATCAGCCCGGCCAGCGTGTCGGCGTCGAGCGTCCTGGCGGGCGGAGGGGGCGCAGGCGGTGCCGCCACCGGCGCGGGCTGAGGCACAGGCGTGTGGGCTTGCAGCGCGCTCTGATAGGCGGTCGCGATCTCCTCGCGGCTCGGCGGTGCAGGAAGATCCTGCGCGTCAGCGCTCGCCAGGCGCGGCTCGGTCACGCGCGCCGAATCCTTGCGCGGGCTCTGCGGTACGGCCGACGGGTTGGCGGAGGCGACCGCCTGCTCCAGCGCGACGACTGCCGAGCCACCGGCATCGAAGATGCCGCGAAGATCGGACTGAAACAGCGCGGCCAGAATTGCCAGGATGGACGCCACGAGAACGGCTGCGAGACCGACCGCAAGAACGCGCGGCACAATTCTGACCCGGGGACGCAACTCCAGCGAGGTATATTCGTCCGGGTTCGGGGCACCGCGCGGATCGGACAGGAATAGTGGAATTGGGTCGTCGGGTGACAGATCGATCCGTGCGGCGCGCGCACGGATGTACGATGCGGTGGACGGATGTGATGCGGCTTGATCGGAATCGAATACCCTCGATTCCCTGGACGGACGGAACGCCGTCGTCTCCATGGTGATGCTCCCCAAGACTGACACGACGCGGGGCATACCGGTTTCAGTTTTTTTGTTGTTGTCCAGGAGCGCCCAGCAAACTGGAGCCGGTAAATCGCAACCTGAATCAGCCCAAAAAGCGACGACGGTTGGGGCGAATCGGGAAATATTTGGGTTTGATTCGGGCGAGGTTGTGGAATGCACCTCAATTTTGCCCGCGCTGGTTGAGGAGACCTTACCAGGTGGCCGTGTGCGAATGGGAGGCCATGAACTCAGCTGTCATGGCGCGGGTAATCGCGACAGCGCAGTCGCCATCACGGATGCAAGATCACCTTGCCCATCGCCTGACGTCCCGCGAGCACCTTCAACGCGTCCGCGGTCTGGGCCAGCGGGAAGGTGCGGTCGACATGCGAGGAGATCTTGCCTTCCGCCGTCCACTTCACGAGCTTCTCCAGATTGGCGCGATTCTTGGCCGGGTTGAGCCGGGTCCAGGCGCCCCAGAACACGCCGCGGATGTCGCAGCCCTTCAGCAGTGCGAGGTTCAGCGGCATCTTCGGAATGTCGCCGGCGGCGAAGCCGATCACGAGGAAACGACCCTCCCAGGCGATCGAGCGCAGCGCCTGCTCGGCGTAAGCACCGCCCACGGGATCGAAGATGATGTCGACGCCCTTGCCGTCGGTGAGCTTGCGCAAACCTTCCTTCAGATCCTCCTTGGCGTAGTTGAGCGTCAGTTCGGCGCCGTGCGCCCTGGCGAATTCGAGCTTCTCGTCCGACGAGGCGCAGGCGATCACCTTCAGGCCCATCAGCTTGCCGAGCTCGCAGGCAGCAAGGCCCGTGCCGCCGGCTGCGCCCAGTACCGCGAGCGTCTCGCCCGGCTTCGGACTGGCGCGATCCTCGAGCGCATGCAGCGCGGTGCCGTAGATGATGATGATGCCGGCCGCGCGATCATAGTCGAGATTGTCAGGGATCTTGACGATCGATGCCGCCGGCAGCGCGATCTTCTCGCGCGCGCCGTTGTGGCCGCAGGAGGCGACAACGCGATCGCCGACCTTCAGATCAGTGACGCCAGCGCCGATGCTCTCGATCACACCCGCGACTTCAGCGGCCGGCGAGAACGGGAACGGCGGCTTGATCTGATACTTGCCCTGAATCATCAGGATGTCGAAGAAGTTCAGCGCCGCCGCCTTGATCGCGATCACGGCCTCGCCCGGTCCTGCTACCGGATCCGGCACGTCAGCCAGAACGAGATCGTCGGGCTGGCAATATTGCGAGCAGAGGATGGCTTTCATGGCGGCACCTGGAGCGTTTCGAGTGGAATTATGATTGGCCCGGTTTTGCCGGATTTAGAGCAGCCGGACAATCCGGATTCTTTGTTGATCGTTCTGTTCGGCCTATCATCACGTCATTGCGAGCCAACGGGTCCGCGCCAAGCGCGGCCCGATGACAGGCTCCGCGACGCAATCCAGAGTCCGCCCTGCGGAAATAGTCTGGATTGCTTCGACGCTTCGCTCCTCGCAATAACGAAATCCGCGGAGATAAGGATTCAAACGATGTTTGAAACAAACCTGCTTAACGGCAAGCGCATCCTCGTCACCGGCGGCGGCTCGGGCCTCGGCGCTGCGGTGGGCCGTCGCTTCCTCGCACTCGGCGCCGAGCTCGTGATCTGTGGCCGCAAGCTCGACCGGCTCGAGGCAACGGCGAGCGAGATGCGCAAAGAGACCGGTGGCAAGGTCACGACGATCGCCTGCGACGTTCGCGCCGGTGCGGCCGTCGACAACATGATGGATCAGATCTGGCGCGAGGCCCCGCTCGATATCCTCGTCAACAATGCTGCCGCGACCTTCATCGCGCAGAGCGAGCATCTCTCGTTCCGCGCCGCGGACGCGATCCTCGCGCCGACCCTGCATGGCGCGATGTATTGCACGCTCGCCGCCGGCAAGCGGTGGATCGAGGGTAAGCATGGCGGCGTCGTGCTCTCGATCCTCTCGACCTCGACCATCACCGGCCGCGCCTTCACCGTGCCTTCGGCGATGGCGAAGTCGGCGCTGCTGGCGATGACCAAAAGTCTCGCCGTGGAATGGGGTCCGAAGGGCATCCGAACCGTTGCCATCGCGCCGGGACCGTTCCCGACCGCGGGCGCGTCGGGGCAGCTCCGCCCCGAGGGGCGTGACGAAGGCTGGACCGCCCGCAACCCGCTGGGCCGCACCGGCGAGCACGGCGAACTTGCCGACCTCGCCAGCTTCCTGGTCTCGGACCGCGCCGGCTATATCAATGGCGAGATGGTGGTGATCGACGGGGGCGCGCATTTGCGCAGTTCCGGGGCCGAGGACCTGCTCGGCTGGACCGAGGCGCAATGGGCCGAGCAGCGCGCCGCGCGATCCCGAGCCTAGTGCTGACAACCCGCTAACTGCCTTCCCAAATTGGACTTTCCCGGCTATCCCTGCCGGGGGACAAAACACGGCCGGGCCATCTTCCAGTCACAATATTGAGGGAACCACTCCAGCATGTGGCGGGTGCTATCTTTCGTTTTGATGATCGGCATGATGACGTGCGGGATCGCCGATCTCGCGCGGGCGCAGACGCCGCAACCGGCGCCGAAGGCGGCACCAAAGCCGGCGCCGCCGGCGGCCCATCCGACTGCCAAGACGGCTGCAAAGCCAGAGAGCAAACCGGCGGCGGCGCCCGCGGCGGTTGCGGGCGGCGCGGAGCCGACCCTGATCGGCCAGTTCGGCACCTGGGGCGCCTATTCAGCCACGCCGAACGGCAAGAAGGTCTGTTTCGCGCTGGCCAAGCCCTCGTCGTCGAAGACCAACCCGCCGAACCGGCCGCGCGATCCTGCTTATGCGTTCGTGTCGACCCGGCCGGCCGAGAAGGTCAACAACGAAGTCTCGGTCATGATCGGCTATGCGCTGAAACCGGGCTCGGAATCGACGGCCGAGGTCGGCGGCGCTGCTTTCGCAATGTATACGCAGGGCGATGGTCTCTGGATCAAGAACGCGGCCGAGGAGGAGCGGATGGTCGAAGCCATGCGCAAATCCGCCGATCTCGTGGTCAAGGGGGTCTCGGCCAAGGGCACCGAGACGACCGACACCTTCTCGCTGAAGGGCCTCGCCCAGGCGCTCGATAAGATCGCCCAGGACTGCAAAAGATAGGATTGCAGGCGGTAAGGCTAAGTCATAGCCGCGGTCGCAATCGGCAGATCCGGTTGCTATATAGGGGCTGTTCCAGATTTCCCGTCATTCCGGGGCGATGCGCAGCATCGAACCCGGAATCTCGAGGTTCCGGGTCTGGTCCTCCGGACCATCCCGGAACGACAAAACCCATCAGGTCCACTCAATGCAACCGACGACCGAGCCGCACAACGCAATCCTGGTGGAGAAGACTCCGCTCGAAACTTATGTGCCGCCGGCGAGGCCCTCGCTGATCGGCCTGTCGCGTGCCGAACTCGCCGATCGACTCGGCGAGATCGGCGTCGCACCGGCGCAACGCAAGATGCGGGTGCAGCAGCTGTGGCACTGGCTCTATTTCCGCGGCGCCCAGAGCTTTGACGAGATGACCTCGGTTTCCAAGGGCATTCGCGCCGAGCTCGCGCAGCATTTCACCGTCGACCGGCCCGAGGTCGTGGCCGAGCAGATCTCCAACGATGGCACCCGCAAATGGCTGCTGCGTCTGCCGAGCGGTGACAACATCCAGAAGGCGCATGAAGTCGAGTGCGTCTACATCCCCGAGACCGATCGCGGCACGCTCTGCGTCTCCTCGCAGGTCGGCTGCACCCTGAACTGCTCCTTCTGCCACACCGGCACCCAGCGCCTAGTGCGCAACCTCACCGCCGGCGAGATCGTGGGACAGGTGATGGTGGCGCGCGATCGCCTCAACGATTGGGCCGATCGCGAAGACGGCACGCGCCGCGTCACCAACATCGTGATGATGGGCATGGGCGAGCCGCTCTACAATTTCGATGCGGTGCGCGATGCGCTGCTGATCGTCGGCGACAATGAAGGCGTCGGCATCTCCCGCCGCCGCATCACGCTGTCGACCTCGGGCGTGGTGCCGAATATCGTGCGTGCGGGCGAGGAGATCGGCGTGATGCTCGCGATCTCGCTGCATGCGGTGCGCGACGAATTGCGCAATGAGCTCGTGCCGCTCAATCGCAAATATCCGATCAAGGAACTGCTGCAGGCCTGCCGCGACTATCCCGGCGCCTCGAACGCGCGCCGCATCACCTTCGAATATGTGATGCTCAAGGGCGTCAACGATTCGCTCGACGATGCAAAACTTCTGGTGAAGCTGCTAAAGGGCATTCCGGCCAAGATCAACCTCATCCCGTTCAATCCCTGGCCCGGCACCGCCTATGAATGCTCGGACTGGGATCAGATCGAGAAGTTCTCCGAATACATCTTCAATGCCGGCTATTCATCCCCGGTTCGCACCCCGCGCGGCCGCGACATCCTCGCGGCCTGCGGCCAGCTCAAGTCAGAGACGGAGAAGCTCTCGGCGCGTGAACGCCAGGCGCTGCGTGCGATGGCGATGACGGATTGACAGGTAATCCCTGCGCCTTCGCATCCGCGTCATTGCGAGCGCAGCGAAGCAATCCAGAATCTTTCCGCGGAGGCAGTCTGGATTGCTTCGTCGCGGAGCCTGTCATCCGGCCCGCCGAAGGCGGGACCGGCTTGCTCCTCGCAATGACGGTGAGGCTGACGTCATGTCCCTGATCGGCCGCCTCGTCGTCATCTTCATCGGCTTTCTCGTCGCCTGTTTCGTCGGCGGCATGATCGTCGTCGTCGCGCTGCTGTTTCCGGAATTCGCCGATCTCGGCGCAGGTCCCGTCGATCAGGGCACGATCGACATCCTGCTCGGCTTCGGCTTCATCTTCGTCTCGGGCTTCGCGCTGGTGCCGGCGGCGGTGATCGTCGCGATCACCGAGGCGCTCTATATCCGCAGCGCGCTGGCTTACGCCGTCGGCGGCGGCCTTGTCGGGCTCGCCTGCTATCTCGGTCTCGTCCCCTTCCACGGCGATACGTTCCAATTCGAGGGTATCGTGCGGCGCCACCTGGAGATCATGACGGGCGCGGGCATCGTCGCCGGCGTGGTCTACTGGCTGATCGCTGGCCGCAATGCAGGCGCCTGGCGCGATCCGCCGCCTTCGCACCGGTCCCCACCTCCGCTGCCGTCGAATTCCAGGCCCGATGCGCGGTGACTTCTTACCCTCCTCTGAAGGGCGAGGGTCGGATCTCATCATCGATGCGATCCGGGGTGGGGTGACAGACTATCGGCGACGGCGGTGTTGAGGATTCGAGCTTGCGGACAGGCGAGAGACCATTTGTGCGGCTTCACCCCACCTCGCTCGCGCTTCGCGCGATCGATCCTCCCCCTCCAGGGGAGGATGGGGGACCGGTCCAAACCGGCTACATGGGTAACAGACTAGACCGGCGACATGGGTAACAGGTCAACTATTCGGCAAGGAGGGCTTGCCGATGGCTTGGAAGGAGACC
>NZ_JADPKU010000009.1:0-8659 GCF_023074095.1 Bradyrhizobium sp. 137 | reverse complement strand
TGGCCGTGACATCCGCCTCCATCATCGTGCCGAGCGCCTCGATCCCAGCCGCAAGGCAGAACCGATCGAAGCTCGCCCGCACTTCTGCAAACGCTTCGTCCACAGCTCCCGGTCGCCGGCCAGCCAGCCGGTGTGATATCTCTCGTCATGGCGTTACTCTCCTTTGTGGAATCAGCACCCCGAGCCTACCGGCTCAAGGTGGGCAACGCCGACCTCTTCAGGATTTCAACACAACCCGGGACATCCCCGGAGCTCTCATTTGGGATGACGTTGAGGCCTGGCGACATACTGCTAACCGGCACGCCAAGCGGTGTTGGTTTCGCCCGCAATCCGCCCATCCTGTTGCCGAGGGAGACGAGGTTATCGTACGCGGGACAGGTCTGGGCGAACTGCGAAACCGGCTTAAGCGGGTCGATCTTGTTGGCCATTCGGACGTCTCGCTTGAATGAGACGGTATAGGCCATCGCAATCAGCTAAGCTGAAGAAGAGTGCTCTCGCGCATCCACCGCAGTATGCTCAAGAGACGGATGGCTATATAACAAAGGCGTCGCTAGACTATGTCTGCCGGTGGGCTGGACTGGCACGATAGGAGATGCCGCGTGGGATCAGTGGATCTTGTTGAGGAAATCAAGGAAATTTGCGTCGATCTGTCTGGGCAGGCCGTCGAGGCGGCTCATTATCTCATCAACAATCCGGATGAAGCCGCGTTCCACTCGATGCGGGAGATTGCCCGACGAGCAAACGTGCCCCCGGTGAGTCTCGTTCGGTTGGCCCAACGCATGGGATTGGCCGGCTACGGTGACCTACGGCAGCGTTTTATCGATGCGATGCGCGATCGTCAGCAGAGGGATCGCCTGTCGACAACTCGCAACGAACAAACCGCAAAATCATTAATCCATAAAATGGGCGAAGGCGCCGGATTGGATGACTTCGTCGAGTCGTTTTTCGCAGCGGAACTCGATGTTGTGAGGCGAGCTCGTGCGCATCTCTCCGAGGAAAAGCTGAACGAAGCAGGTGGTCTTCTGGCGAATGCGCCAAAGGTATTTGTTTGTGGCAGGAGGACAACATTCACTCCAGCTTATACATTGGCGTATGCCTTACGAAAGGCGCGGCCAAACGTCGTCCTTTTAGATAGCCCGGGAGGAGCACCTGAAAGTCTTCTAGAGGACCTCTCGTCTGGCGATGCATTTGTGGCGGTAACCTTTGCGCCCTTCAATCGAGTGGTTCATCGGCTCGCAGAGAAGGCGTCGCAATCGGGGGGGCGCATAATCTCCATTACCGATAGCTTCGCTGCGCCCATGAGTGAGCTTGAGGGTCTACATTTTGTCGCACAAACTTCTGGGCAATCATTTCCAGAGTCCACACTCGGGGCCATTGCCATAGCCAATCTTCTCGCAGCCTTGGTGATCGGTCGCCTTGGTGAGCCTGCGCAAGTGAGGATTCGCGAAAACGAGCGGTTCTTGCACGGATCCGGCGAATATCTCCTCTCTGGAAAACTCATTAAGCGCCGGCGTCCGACAACCGCCATTTCGCGAAAAACGGCAGCAAAAGATAAAAGAAGAAAACGTTAGGTCATTCCGCAGGGGACTGCTGCCATTTGCCCGTCCGCTGCAGCAGGTTGGCTGGCTCCATCTGGATCAAATGATCCGCTTGACAGACGTGTGGATCATGTTGTTCACTGACTCGTCTGATTTTCCGGAGAGTGCAAATGACGGGTCCAGGTCGTGGGGTTGGCGCAGGGGCGGCTGGGTCGCAGGCAAGATCGCGGTCTGAGGCCGCCTATCTACGTGAAACTAAAGTCGTGCCGGGCGGATCAATGCGCGCCGCTCAATGGTTCAAGCCGCACCCTCCGTATGCTGCGCGTGGGGAGGGGTGTTGGGTTGTTGACGTTGACGGGCGGCGAATACTCGACTGCGCCAACAACTTCTTTTCACTCGTCCACGGCCATGCTTTTCCCCCGATCCTTGATGCGGTGCATCGCGCGATGGCGGCCGGTACGGCATTCGGATTGCCAACTGAGAGCGAGATCTTGCTTGCTGAGACGCTGGCTTCTCGCAACCCTGGGATGGAGCAGACCCGCTTCTGTAACTCTGGAACAGAGGCGGTGCTTTCCGCTCTAAAGGGCGCGCGCGCCATTACCGGAAAGGAGAGGATCGCAAAGTTCGAAGGTTGCTATCACGGCGCCTATGATTGGGTCGAGGTCAGTCTCGACCCCTCGCCCGTCAATTGGGATGATGAGAGCGGTAATCCCGCTTCGGTGCGATGCAATGCGGGTGCACCGGAGTCGGTCCTGCGCGAAACGGTCGTGTTGCCCTACGACGATCCTCAACGTTGCGCCGACATTCTTCGCCGCGAGGGGCGATCTCTGGCCGCAATCATTGTCGATCCTCTCGCTTCTCGCGCGGGGACGGTGCCAATGTCGAGGGAAACGACCGCTGTTCTGCGCGAGGCATGTCAGCGCGATGGAATTTTGTTGATCGCAGACGAGGTTATTAGCTTTCGTCTTTCGTTTGAAGGGGCGTCCCGATCTTTCGGCCTCGAACCTGATCTGATCGCAACCGCAAAGATCATTGGCGGCGGTTTGCCTATCGGAGCTGTCTCCGGCTCGGCAGACCGAATGTCGGTTTTCAATCACGCCGAAGGCAAACCCAAGGTCTCGATGGGCGGGACATTCAGCGGCAATCCGCTAAGCATGGCCGCGGGGCTCGCATCCCTTACGCATTACTCGCAGTCGGCGATCGAACGACTGAACGGATTGGGAGATCGGCTCCGCAAAAAGGTCAGAGACGGGTTCTCTGCGGCTGGCGTCGAGGCCACCTTCACGGGAATGGGGTCATTGTTCAGGCTTCATTTGGGGGTCACCAACGTCACCGGCTACAGGACCGCGTATACCAGTCCGCGGAAGGCTCAGCTCATTCGTCGGATCCAGCTTGCGCTGGTGGATGAAGGTATTTTGCTCACGCCAAACTGCTCAGGCGCACTATCGACCCCAATGACGGAGACCGAGATCTCTTTGATCGCGGACAAGTTGGTTGCTGTTGTTGTCAAGGAAGTGGCGGGGCATGAGAGCGTCGCTGCCAGCTGATTAGTGCCCGCACCAGCAAATGCAGCGCTTGGCGTCCAAAGCTAGCGCCGAGAATGAATTGATGGGACCCGCTCAATGTTAGTCGCGCCTTTTCGAGTTGGAGTTGATGTTGGTGGCACCTTTACCGATCTGGTGCTCGTCGACGCTCGGGGGAGGGTTGAGGCATTCAAGTCGCCATCAGTTCCGACTAATCCCACAGAGGGGGTCCTCGCCGCGGTCGAATTGGCTGCACAATCATTGAACAGCAGCGTCAAGACGTTTCTCGCCAACACGAGTTTGTTTGTTCATGGATCGACAGTTGCCACGAACACGTTGCTCGAAAAAAAGGGGGCGAAGGTCGGACTGTTGGTCACTGAAGGCTTTCGTGACTCGTTGGAAATCCGGCGATCTATCCGAGAAGACGTTTGGGATCACCGTCGGCCTTTTCCGCAGGTCCTGGTTCCTCGGTATCTTCGGCTGCCAATCACAGAGCGGATCGAGGCTGATGGCACGGTTCGGGCCCCATTCGAACCCGCATCCGTTGCGGCCGCCGCACGCGTCTTTGCCGAAGAGGAGGTGGAGGCAGTTGCGATTTGTTTTCTGCATTCCTATGCAAATCCTGCGCATGAGCGGGCAGCGAAGGCTGAACTGCAAAAGCACCTCCCCAATGCTTGGGTGACCGCATCCTCAGAAATTGCCCCAACGATCGGGGAGTACGAACGAACCTCGACGACCGTCGTTAATGCATATGTGGCCCCACGCGTTGTTCCCTACCTGCGTAGATTGGCTGAGAGGCTGACTGCGCTGGGGCTGCCGCGCAAGCTGCTGATGATCCAGTCGAATGGCGGAGCCATTTCAATCGATGAGATCGGCCATGCTCCAGTAAATCTGGTCCTGTCAGGTCCTGCAGCGGGTGTTGGATCGCTGAAGTTCTTCGGCAAGGATGCTGGCTCGGACCACTTGATCTCTATAGAGGTCGGCGGCACGAGCTGTGATGTCACGCTGATGCAGCACGGTGCGGTCAGTATGACCGATCAAATTGTCCTTGACCGCTACCATTTGAATATCCCGGCGGTTGATATTCACACGGTCGGCGCAGGAGGTGGCACGATCGCATCGGTAGACAGCGCCGGCCTTCTGAAAGCTGGACCGGAAGGTGCTGGCTCGATGCCAGGCCCTGCTTGTTACAGCCGTGGTGGCGAGCGTCCTACGGTGACAGATGCGCAGCTGGTGTTGGGGCGGCTCAAGCCCGGCCCCTATGCTGGTGGTGCTATTACATTGGACCTGGATAAAGCGAAGAGATCCATTGAGATTCACGTCGCTCAGCCGTTGAAACTAAGTGTTGAGGGTGCGGCCGCCAGCATCATCCAGTTGGTGGAATGCAATATACTTCATGCGGTGGAGCACTCTTCCCTTGAAAAGGGATATAATCCGAGAAGTTTTACGCTTGTCGCCGCTGGAGGCGCTGGCCCCTTGCATGGCGCTGCGGCGGCGCGACTGCTTGGCAGTCGAAGCCTCTACATCCCCCGCCTTGCAGGCGTGTTTTGCGCCTTTGGCATGTGCAATTCTGATCTCCGACATGACCATGTGCGCAGTTGGCTCCAGGACCTCGACAGCAGAGCCGCATCCGCACGGGACGAGCTCGAAAGTGGATTCCAGCAGATTGAGAAGGCTGCCGGCGCCGTCTTGGTACGGGAGGGATTCGAAGGCGCTCGCGCAGCTCTTCGGCGGGGTTATGACCTGCGCTACTTCGGCCAACAATGGACGGTTCCCGTTGAAAGTTCTTCGACCGACCCCGCAATCGTTCGCGCGGCTTTCGAAACCGTTTATGAGCGTCTGTTTGGCTACGTTCAGCCTGCGGGCGCCATAGAGATCGTGAATCTCCGAGTGGCGGCGATCGGCAGACTCGATCCGCTGGAAATCGCTCAAGCGCTCCCAACTGTCGTAGAGCCCGTGCCGAGTTCGCATCGGCGCGTGTGGATCGACAGAGAAACTGGATTTGCGGACACTCCCGTTTATGACGGAACAATCCTTACGCCGCGTCAGCGCCTGGTCGGGCCCGCCGTGATCGAGGAAGCAACTACCACGATTTTTGTCGGCCCGAACGATCAGGTTACCATGACTGATGCGGGCAACTATCACGTTTCCATCGCTCACGCCGGAGGTCCGGTATAAGGCGACGAGAGAGCAATAGTTGCAACTGGAAGATAGTGTCCTGCGGAACGAATAGCGAGCCAGTTCTTAACTTTGACTGCTCGCCGCTCAGTTGGCGCAAGTTTGAATAGGATGACACCATGGCCACCGCGGCTACTTACGATCCCGTCCTACTGGCCATTCTGCAGAAGCAGCTGGACCACATTAGCGTACAGATGGGCGCGATCATGACGCGTACCGCGCGCAGCCCGATCTTTAGTCAGAGCCACGACTTTTCGTGTTTTATAAGCGACGCTGCTGGCGAGACCATAGCGCAAGCAGATGGACTGCCCGTCCACTCCGGCGGCGGCGGCTTTGCTGTTCGCGCCGTCCTTAGGGATTTCGCGGGCCACATCGATGACAGCGATGTGTTCATTCTCAGCGATCCATATGTTGCTGGCGGAAACCATCTGCCCGATTGGACTCTCATCCGCCCGGTGTTTATCGGCGGTGAGCTGGTGGGCTTTTGCAGTAACCGCGCTCATCAGTCGGACATTGGCGGCGGAGCCGCTGGAACCTACAATGCGGCAGCCACCGAGATCTTTCACGAGGGAATTCGGTTGCCTGTTCTCAAGCTCATTGAGAAGGGTAAGCGACGAGACGACCTGTGGCGAATGCTTCTGTTGAACTCCCGGTGCCCAGATCTGATGGAGGGCGATCTCGGAGCGATGCTGGGCTCGACGCTCATCGGTGCCAATCGGATGGCGGAGGTCATTGGCCAACTCGGCGTCGAGGCTGGAAGGTCGTATTTGAGGTCTCTTCTCGATTATGGAGAGCGAAGAATGCGCCAGGCGATTTCAGCGCTTCCGGACGGCACTTGGGAAGGTTTGGATGTTAGTGATACGGACTGCTTCGAGAGCGTCGATGTCGAGACGCGTGTAAAGGTTGCAATCGCCGGCGACGAAATCGTGTTCGATTTCACCGGCACGTCGGCCCAAATCAAGGGATTCAAAAACAGCGGCATCGCCAACACGCACTCGTCTGTCTACTGCTCTCTTTCCTCTTTCCTGGATCCCGATATTCCACGTAACGAAGGCGTTTATCGTTGTGTGACGATCATTGCCCCGGAAGGCACAATCGTAAATGCTTTGCCGCCCGCTCCTATGACGATGAACACCGTCTTTCCGGCAGTTGATATCATGAACGCTTGCTGGCGTGCCTTGGCGCAAGCCGAACCAGGTCGCGCCTGCGCGGGCTGGGGCAAATCGGTCCATAGCAGCTCGGCCGGTAAGAAGCCGTCTGGCGAAGTCTTCGTCCTCTATCATTGGCATGGCAGTGCCGGGGGCGGAGCCGTGAACGGACGCGATGGTTTCCCGACGAGCAGCCATCAGATGACCCTAGGCGGAATGTTCATTCCGAATGTCGAAACTTATGAGCAAAGCTATCCACTTCGCGTCCATCGCTATCAGATGCGTTTCGATTCTGCGGGGGCCGGACAATATCGCGGCGGCACTGGGGTCGACTATGTTGCCGACGTGTTGATCGGCGGAGAACATTTGCTGCGTGGTGAGGGCGCTCGGAAGCCAACGGGCGCAGGCGTCAATGGGGGGCTTTGGGGCGCCAAAGGCTCGTTGAGAGGCTTCGATTTGACGACGGGTGAGGAGTTCTACTGCCCGCAATATGGAGTCCAACACGTCAAGCCGTTTCAAATCGTCATCGAGTCATCCGCAGGGGGCGGGTGGGGGCATCCTCACAAGCGGGATCCAGACGCAGTTTTGCGTGACGTCCGCGATGAGCTCGTTTCGGCAGAGACCGCTTTGGGCGTCTATGGCATCGAGATTTCGGCGGACCGCAAGTCCATCGTTTCAACAAAAGCGAGAGGCGGAAAATAGACGCTGGAACACCACTACTGCCAGCTTGCACAACGAGACGGTGGCTATCGCTCGTGGCAGCTGTAAGCAGAGGTTCGACCCGAATTCGTCTGGGGTGATTCCGCTGTTACGTGAGCTTCTGAAGTTGTTTGTCGCAATGTTTCTCCCGCGATGGACCACAACTGGCCGCCCCTATTCGGGACGGCCGTTTTTCTCCGCACGCTTGACAGAACGAAATTGGACGGCGCCACGATGGGCAGATCAATCTATAGCGGTCCCGTATTCGACATGGCCAGGGAGCAATTTGCGCAGGTCGCCGATCACCTGCAAATCCACGAGATGGACCGGGACCGCCCGAAGCGAGCCATAGCCGTATCCTGTCCGATCCACAGAGACGACGGTCGCACCGAAGTCTTCCAGGGTTACCGAGTGCAGCACCACCTCACGCTGGGGCCGACCAAAGGCGGAAGCGCTTTGCACTCTCGGTGGATATCGGCGAAGTCGCCGCCTTGGCGGTCTGGATGAGCTGGAAATGTGCGTTGGCGGGACTTCCCTATGGGGGAGCCAAGGGAGGCATTACGGTTGATCCGTACGCCTTGTCTCCGCGCGAACTCGAGGCGCTCTCGCGGCGCTACATGCAGGAGATGATCCCGTTGGTCGGTCCGCATACCGACGTAATGGCCCCCGATATGGGCACGAACGCGCAGGTCATGGCCTGGTTCATGGACACCTATTCCATGTATCAGGGCCAGACGATCAACGAGATCGTCACCGGAAAGCCGGTGTCGGCGGGAGGCACGCTCGGCCGCCGCGAAGCGACCGGACGCGGGGTGGCGTACCTTGTCGGCCGCGCGCTTGCACACCTTGGGATCCGCGCGGACAACTCGACCGCCATCATCCAGGGGTTCGGCAATGTGAGATCGGTGACGGCCTATTGCCTTGCTGAGAGAGGCGTCAAGATTGTCGGCGTCAGTGATCACACTGCAGCCTACCACGATCCCGCCGGCCTGGATCTTGCCGGGTTACAGCGCCACATGGCCAAACACGGGCAGATTGGCGGTTTCTCCGTCAAGGCCTCATTGAGCCGTCCGAACTGTTGGTCCGAAAATGCGACGTTCTGGTGCCGGCCGCGGTCGAGCGGGTCAGCAATGCTGGCGGAGTCATCGTCAGCTATTTCGAATGGGTACAGGATCTGCAGCGGCTGTTCTGGGAGGAGGCGGAGGTATTCGATCGTCTGTACAGAATTCTCGACCGCTCGTTCCAGCAAGTCATCGCTCGCGCCAAGCGCGATCGCATCTCCCATGGCGGCTATGGCGATTGGCGTGAGCGCCGTACAGTCAGCCAAGCGGACCAGGGGGCTGTTTCCTTGACAAACGCAATGCCCTCGACGTCGTCGATGACCGAAGCACGGCGGATCATGGTGCCCCTCAACGAGAGACGAGCAGGCGACATCAAACCGAGCGCTAGGTTCACGCGCCACTTAATGCCCCCCTCCCAAATTGAGTGAAAGAGGATCGATGAAGGTCTTAGTGCCGGTAAAGCGGGTGGTCGATTACAACGTCAAGGTCCGCGTCAAGGGCGATGGATCGGG